>JAHZGA010000030.1 GCA_019421005.1 bacterium
TAACCGCTGAAAGCATCTAAGCGGGAAGCCAACTTCAAGATGAGTTTTCCCATTACGTAAGTAAGTAAGATCCCAGAAAGACTATCTGGTTGATAGGCTAGAGGTGTAAGTATGGCAACATATTGAGCTGACTAGTACTAATAGATCGAGGATTTAATCCTATTATATTTTCTAATTTGAATTCCACATTATCATGTTTTCAGAGAATTATTTCTCTAATTTATTTAAATTGGTGACGATAGCAAAGTGGATACACCTGTTCCCATCTCGAACACAGAAGTTAAGCACTTTAACGGCGAAAATAGTGTAAGCGAAGATAGCAAGTTGCCAATTTTTTTTGTGCTCAAATCTTCATAAATTGAAGATTTTTTGTTTTTAAATTAATAAAATACCTTGTATTACGTTATTATATTTTGTATAATAATATTGGTGATATAAATGGAATATAAAATAACAACTCGCAATGAATATGATACTATTCAAATTGCACAAAATTTTGAATCAGAGAAGTTTCCTAACATGATAATATGTTTAAATGGAGAATTAGGCAGTGGTAAAACAGTATTTACCAAAGGAATAGCTAATGCACTAGGAATTGAAGAAAGTATTACTTCACCTACTTTTACAATTATTAAAGAATATGATGGTGAGCTACCACTTTATCATATGGATGTCTATCGATTAGATGGTGATATTTCTGAAGTTGGAATTGAAGAATATTTTACTAAAGGTGGTGTTGTAGTCATTGAATGGGCTGATACCATAAAAAAATATTTACCAAAAGAAAGATTAGATATTAAGTTTAAAATAATTGATGAAAATAAAAGAGTGTTGATAATGGAACCACATGGTACTCAATATGAAGAATTATGTGAGGCTGTCCTTTGAAATATTTTTTTTTAGATACATCTAATTCTCATTTAACTGTAGCGATTTATAAAAATAAAACTTTACTAGCAGGTTATAATAAACCATGTGATAATAAATTATCTGCTGATATAATGCCAATAATTGATGAAGTATTTAAAAAAGCTGGAACAAGTCTTTGGGATATAGATAAAATATTCGTTGTAATTGGGCCAGGGTCATTTACTGGTATAAGAATAGGAGTTACTATTGCAAAAACTTTAGCATGGGCTTCTAATACCGAAATTGTACCAATTTCAAGTTTAGAATTTATGGCAACAACTAAAGTTAGAACTTCTTATACAGTGCCAATAATTGATGCAAGAAGAGGTTATGTATATGCAGGTTTATATGATAAAAAATTAAACAAAATAAGGGAAGATCAATATATTAGTTTGGAAGATTTAAAAAAACAATTAGGAAATACTAAATATACTATTGTTTCATATGATGAAATTAATGAAAAAAAATTATATACTAATATAAACATAAATATGATATTAAAAAAGCACTTAAATGATAAAGCAGTTAATCCTCATTTAATAAATCCTTCATATTTAAAATTAACTGAAGCTGAAGAAAAATTAAAACATGCTTCGTAATTTAGATGTTAAAGATTTAGATATAATTAATTATTTTTTGAGTGAACTTGAAGCATTAGAACTAACTGAAAAAGATTTAAAAAATAATATTCACAATTATATTGGATATGAAATAGATGGTAAAATAGTTGGATTTATAGGTTATTCAATTTATATTGATCGAGCTGAAATTGATTATATTTTTGTAAATTATCATTATCGTTTAAAAAAAATAGCTTCAAAAATGTTACAATATGTAAGTAATATATGTTTAAAATCATGTTATAATATTACTTTGGAAGTGAAAAAATCTAATAAAAACGCAATTGCAATGTATCAAAAATTTGGATTTAAAGAAATTAAAACTATAAAAAATTATTACAAAAATGAAGATGGAATTTTGATGGAGGTTATATTATGAAAGATATATATATACTTGCAATAGAATCAAGTTGTGATGAAACAAGTGCTTCTATTGTTAAAAATGGGTGTGAAGAAATAGCAACAGTAATTTCAACTCAAATTGATATTCATAAGCAATATGGTGGAGTTGTACCTGAAATTGCAAGTAGAAATCATATTGAGAATATTACAATTGTTATTGAAGAAACTTTAAAAAAAGCGAATATGAAAATGGCCCAAATTGATGCAATTGCTGTTACTAATGGTCCTGGATTAATTGGTTCATTATTAGTAGGGACAATGGCAGCAAAAACGTTATCATATCTTTATAAAAAACCTTTAATCCCTGTTCATCATATAGCAGGACATATATATGCGAATAATTTAGTTAAACCGTTAAAATTTCCTTTAATTGCTTTAGTCGTCAGCGGAGGACATACTGAACTTATATATATGCGTGAACATTATTCATTTAAAAAAATTGGTGGAACTGTTGATGATGCAGCTGGAGAGGCTTATGATAAAGTTGCTCGAATTATGGGATTAAATTATCCTGGTGGTCCTATCATTGATACACTCGCGCATTTAGGAAAACCAAGATATAAACTTCCAATTCCGATGGATGATGATAGCTATAATTTTAGTTTTAGTGGGTTAAAAAGTTCTGTAATTAATCTTGTTCATAATGAGAAACAAAGAGGAAATGAGATTGATAATAATGATTTATCTGCATCATTTCAAAATGTAGTAGTTGGAATTTTAACGAAAAAAACAATACATGCTTTAAATGAATTAGGAATAAATAATTTAATAGTAGCAGGTGGAGTAGCTGCCAATACTGGGTTAAAAGAAAAATTACAACAATTATGTAAAGAAAACAATATAGATTTATCAATTCCACCATTAAATTACTGTACAGATAATGCAACAATGATTGGAGCAGCTGGATATTATGCTTATAAACAAGGTATTACAGCCGATTTAACTTTAAATGCAGAAGCTAATATAAAATTGTGTGATAGTTATGAATAATTTAGAAACATTTTTAAATGATAATGATATTAAAGAAAATGAAATGATTTTTGTTGAACCAGGTCAATATGGTATTACTAATAGAAGAGAACATTTTGTTGTAACTAATTATACTTTTAGTTGTACTAATTTATTAGTTTATACGGACCATTTTGCCTTTTTAGCTCATTTATTTCCAAGTGAAACATTAGGAAGAAATTATGTTTTAGATGAAAGAATAGATAAAATAAAGCAAATAATTAATGTATTTAAGAAAAATATTACTGAAGTTAATGTATTAATTGGTTTAGGAATAAGTGGTGGAGAAACTGCTACTTATCATGATTTATCTATTGTAGAAAAAAAATTAAAAATTTTAGAGGATTTTTGTAGTCAAAATGGTATTAATTATATTAGAGAAGATAATATAGTTAGTCAATTTTTAGGGTACGATGTATTATCAAAAACTTTAATATGTGATGATAATGAAAAAAGATTAAGTTATTAATCTTTTTTCTATATATAAAATAATGTAATACATAATTGCCGAAACGATGGCTAAAATTAAAATACCTGTTATAACTAAATTTAAGTTAAAAACTTGTGAACCATACATTATTAAATAACCAATTCCATCTTTTGAAACTAAAAATTCTCCCATGATAACTCCAATTAAAGACATGCTGACATTTATTTTTAAAGCATTAATAAAGGCCGGATAACTACTTGGTAAAACTAATTTAGTATAGATTTGTCTTTTAGTCGCTTTAAAAGATTTCATTAGTTTTATTTTATTATAATCAACTTCAATAAAGCTTTGGTAAATATTAATTATAGTAATAATTACGGAAATTAATAAGGCCATTAAAATAATTGAATTAATACCAGCTCCAGCCCAAATGATAATAATTGGACCAAGTGCGACTTTAGGCAAACTATTCAAAATGGTTAAATAAGGATCAATTACTTTAGCTAAAAAACTATTCCACCATAAAATTGTTGCAATTAATATACCAATTATAGTTCCAAGTGAAAAACTAATAATTGTTTCAAAAACTGTAATCCAAATGTGATGCCATAATTCACCACTGTTATTAAGTGATATAATGGTTTTTACAACTTGTTTTGGTGTTGAAGTAATAAAAGTATTGATTAAATTGTAATCAGCTAAAAATTGCCATATAACTATGAATATTATTATAATCATTATTTGAGTTAGTCTGATAAAGAAGTTTCTTTTTTTTAAACTTTTTAAATAATTTTTATGTTCTGCACTAATCATGAAAATCAATATCCTTCCAAATTAAATCATAATAATAAGAAAATTCTTTAGCCTTTCTGTTTTCAATAGGATTTGTTTTATTGGATAGATTAATTTCATAAATATTTTTAATAACACATGGTCTTTTTGATAAAACAATAATGCGATCGGCCATGCTGATGGCCTCTGCTAAATCATGAGTTACCATAATAGCGCTTTTGTTTTCATTTTTTATTATTTTATAAACATCATCTGAAACAGCTAATCTCGTTTGGTAATCTAAAGCTGAAAAAGGTTCATCTAATAAAAGTATATCAGGGTTAGTTGCAAGTGTTCTGATTAAAGCAACCCTTTGACGCATTCCCCCGGATAAATTACTAGGATAACTATTTACAAAATCTTTTAAACCATATTTTTTCAATAGTTTTAAAACATTCTTTTTTGTTTTGTCATTAAGATTATTATTTAATTCAAGTCCAAGCAAACAATTATTTAAAATTGTTCTCCACTCAAATAAACTGTCATACTGTAACATATAACCTATTTTAGTATTATCTTTAAACTTAAATAAACCATCTGATTTATTTTCTAAACCACATAAAATAGATAAAATAGTTGATTTACCACAACCACTTGGTCCAACAATTGCAACAAACTCTTTTTCTTTTAATTCAAAAGAAAAATCTTTAATTGCTAAAATTTCTTCTTTTTTAGTATGATACGTTTTACTTAAATTTTTAATTTCTAAAATGTTGTTCATATATTGCCCCCTTATAATTTATTTTATGAAAAATGTTATAAATGGTTAATAAAAAAACTACTGACAATCTTAATTCTTTTTTTAAGGCATTGATAACTATAAAATCTAATCATCTTTAAATCCTATCTATAACATCTGTGCTATCATTTAAATAATATATTTAAAGAAAATGAATTAAACAAAGATTCAGTTGTCAAGGATTTCTTGACAACTGCTAAAGATGGTAAAAAATATAATATTTTACATTACAATTTAGATGCATTATTGCTGTTGAATATAGAATTAATTTTAAAAAAGCAACTGAATTTAGAATGTGGGTCACTATAAAGAAGTTATTAACAAATATCATATAAAAATAAGTCCTGATGATAATATAAGTGATTGTTATGACCTAAAAATTTTACTATCTATATCGAAGTGAAATTGTGAAAGCATTTAATTATTTAAAAGAAAGAATTAGAACTTGTGATAAAGACAATATTGATTTAAGTAGATAAAATGTAAAATCCGACTAATTATACACAAATATTTAACTTTTATATATAATTAGTATAAAATTATTTAAGGTAATAATTATGCTATTTTTTATAAAGAATTAAAAGAAAATTAAAAACGGATTATCAAATACAAAAAGCAGTATCCAATAAAGAATATTATAAAGAAAACTGATAACTAGAAAATATTTCTAAATATCAGTTTTAATTTTTAATAAATCTAACAATCTTAATTATTTTTTTGAATAAGAATTATCTACAATTTTATCATATGGAGCTTTTTTATCTAATTTACCAGCATTATCCATGATAGTTTGAATATGATTAAAATCTTTTTCATTTATATAAGTAGTATCATACCATGAATCAATACTTTTGTATCTATCAATAATTGTTATCAAATCATTCATTGAAGTGTCAGGAAAGTAATCAATAATAGTCTCAGCTATTTTAGATGATTTATTATTATGAACAAAATCTAATCCTCGTTGAATAGCTTTAGTAAAACTCTTTATAACATCAGGGTTATCTTTTATATAACTTTTTTTGGCATGATATGCTGTATATGGAACATCTCCACCTAATTCACCAACCGATGCAACTACGTGTCCATAACCTTGTTTTTCCAGTTGTAGGGCGGATGGTTCAAATAAAGAAACAAAATCTCCAGTTCCCCCCATAAATGTTCCTGACATAGCTGCAAAAGCAATAGAGGTATCAAAATTAACATCACTTGTTTTTAATTCATTTTGATTTAAAGCCCACTCTAATGTCATAGCAGGCATACCACCCTCACGACCAGCAATAATATGTTTACCCTTTAAATCCTCAACTTTGAAATCCTTAATCTTTTCTCTAGAAACAAGAAAACTTCCATCTTTTTTAGTTAATCCAGCAAAAGTAACTAAATAATCTTTCTCACCTTGGTTGTATACATAAACTGTTACTTCACTTCCCGAAAAACCAATATTTACATCACCTGATAACACAGCAGCCGAAACCTTATCAGCACCAGCAGCTAAAATTATTTCTACATCTAATCCTTCATCCTCAAAATATCCTAAAGCATCAGCCGCGTATTGTGGAGCATAAAATATACTATGTGCCACTTCAGCAACAGTTACCTTCTGTAAATCACTTTCCTTATTTTTCATAATAACGCCTGCTATAACTAAACCAGCAATGATTAAAATGAAAAAACCAATAATAAACTTTTTCAAAAACATTTCTCCTTCCTAGGTTATTATATTCAACTTATTGAATGTTGTTAATTTATTTACAATTTAAACTATAAGTGATATAATATATTCCATCTTTAAGAGGTGAAAAAATTATGGAAA
This sequence comes from bacterium, assembly GCA_019421005.1. Lineage (GTDB taxonomy): Bacteria > Bacillota_I > Bacilli_A > RF39 > UBA660 > CALVXC01. The sequence goes on from JAHZGA010000030.1 coordinate 6,756, forward strand.
AATATAATATTGTTTGGAACAAATATAATGAAGAAAAAGACTATGTAATAGGATATTTATGCCATAATGAAGGTTGGATATTCTTTTATAACCAAAAAATAATTGAAGAAGCTATAAAAAAAGGCTTTAGACCATTTCCAGAATTTCCTAATATATATGATTACTATTGCAATGTTAATTGCTTTGCAACTTTTAAAAATAGATTGAATAAAAATATATTAACTGACAACATAAGTTGTTATTTAGATGAAGGAGATAATTATGAAAAGAGTAAATGTAAAAACTTATCCCATAATTGGAGAAGAACCAAGGGGAACAAATGAAAAATTTTGGATTAAAACAGAAAATGGTAATAAATTAGTAAAATTTAATAGTCAAATTTATCCAGATATGGACATAATGGAAGCTATATCAGCCCAAATACTTAATGAATTAGGAATTGATTGTGTAGAAGTTGAATTAGGAAAAAATATGGATCAAAAATGTTGCATAGTTAAAAGCTTTCTAGAAGATGAAGCTGATATTCTTCAAGAAATTGATCAACCATTTAGAAAACGAAATATTACTGACCTTAATAGAGATATCTTAATGTGTTTTGGTCAAGTATTTGGAATTTTTTATAAATTAAATATTCCTGAAGAGGAATGTCAAGCTTTAAATAGAAGTTATATTAGGAAAACTTTTGGAGATTGTTTAATAGGTAATGAAGATGGAAAACTAAAAAATACTGGTCTTATCTTTAATGAACGAAATTTAAAATATCGTTTAACTCCTAGTTTTGATAATGGTCTTGCCTTTCATGCTTATATTTATAATAGTCTTCAATCTGTTTGTCATATAGGAAACCAAGAATTTTATACAGAAGATATATTAAAATATATAATTTCTAATAACTATGATGATGTATCAGATATAATAGAAAAATTTGTTCAAATGGATTATTATAAAATTATTCAACCATATCAACATGAACTAGAAAAAGAAAAACAAGAATATATAATTGACTATTTAAATAATATTAAATTAATTATAAATAATTTAATATGTGAAAAACCTAAAGTAAAAACATTAAATGATAGAGCTTTCCACAATTGACATGTGGAAAACTTTTGAAATACTATTTAAAAACTTATTTTTAGGAGGAAAAAATGAAAAAAATAATCGGTATTTTAGCAACCCCAACAATTGATGATGAAAATGATGCTTTATTAGGACTATATAATAATTATAAAAATGTTATCATTGAAAATGATTGTATACCATTTATGATACCACCAGTTTTGAATATCGACTATTATAATACTCGTTTAAGAGATATACCTGAATTAACATCTAAAGAAAAAGAAATGTATGATAGTATGCTTGATATTTGTACAGCTCTATTACTACCAGGTGGATATAAAATGTATGATTGGGAAAAATATGTAACTACTCAAGCATTAAAAAAAAATATGCCTATTTTAGGGATATGTAAAGGAATGCAAATTCTATCAGCTATAGATAATAATGAAAGATGTCTTGAAAGAAATAATACTACTATAAATCATCATCAAAAAGGAAAAAAATACGTTCATAAACTAAATATTGTAAATGGTACAATATTATCATCAATTATAAATAAAAATGTAATTATGGTTAATAGTAAACATCGTTTTCATGTTACTAAAGTTAACCAATTTAAAGTATCAGCATATTCACCAGATGGTCTAATAGAAGCAATTGAAAGTCCAAAACATAAATTTGTATTAGGTGTGCAGTGGCATCCAGAAGCAATTAATGATAGTAATGCTGATAAAATATTCAAACGTTTTATTAAAGAAGCTGATGGTTATAATAAAACTAGAAACTCTATTGACAAAAACTAAATAATTCGTTATAATTATTGACATAGGCGAGGAAAAAGAAGAGTAACTATAAAAACTATTTAAAAGCGAGTTAGGATCGTGAGAGCTAACAAAAAAGATTATAGGGAAAAACACTTTGGAGCTATTATTTCGAAATAGTAGTAGATTTAATCGGTTGTAATCCGTTATCTTACAAGAGTGATTATATTTATATAATAAATAGGGTGGTACCGCGGATACAACACATTCGTCCCTTTGGGACTTTAAGTGTTGTTTTTTATATATATTGCTAAATATAGAAACTTTTTGTTAAAAATGTTAAAAAAATATTGACATAAACTAATTTATTATGTAAAATATAAGATGTGATTTGAAAAACAAATTGCCCAATTAGCTCAGTTGGTAGAGCACCCGGCTGTTAACCGGTAGGTCGTAGGTCCGAGTCCTACATTGGGCGCCATTTTAAGAATAACAAATAAGTTTCTGTTTAGAAACTTATTTTTTAAATTAAGGAGACTCTTATAATAAAAACTAGATAGTCAAGTAATACAAAATTTGATATG
>JAHZGA010000031.1 GCA_019421005.1 bacterium
GAATATGCTTGAAATTACAATTAATTCTATTAGATGATTTATTTTATCGAGGAACTCCTCCTAGTGGTTCATCTAAAATATAAAGAGATGTATCTCTAGACATAACTAAAATTAATCCAACTTTTTCTTGCATACCTTTAGACATTTTATTTAGTTTTAAATTAATATCTAAATCTAAATCTTTAAATAATTTTAAAGCTTTTTTAGTATTGAAATTATCATAAAACTCTTCAAAAAAAGTTATTATTTCTTTAATAGTCATTTCTTTATCTAAATAGTTCTTTTCTGGTAAATAAGATATTTCTTTTTTACTTTCTATTCCAATTGGTTTACCTTTTATTAAAATTGTTCCTTTTGAAGGAGTTAATAAATCATTTAATAATTTTATTAAAGTTGTTTTTCCTTGTCCATTTTTCCCTAATAAACCAATTATTTTACCACTTTCAATTGTTAAATTGATATCTTTTAAAATTTCTTTTTCATCAAAATTTTTAGATAAATTCTTACATTCAATTAATTTCAATTTTATCACCTCTCATATATTTTTTTATATCTTCTTTAGTAATACCTATATTATTCATAGTTTCAATAAAATTGTTTATTTTTTCTAAAGCAATTTTTTGTTTTGTTTTTTCTATTAGTTTTAAATCATTAGTTACATACTTTCCATTTGTTCTATCTGTATAAATTAATTTTTCAACTTCTAATTCATTTAAAGCTTTTAAAGCTGTATTAGGGTTTACTTTTGTTTTTACAGCAAGTTCTCTTACAGAAATTAATTTTTCACCTGGAAGTAGTTTTCCTGATATTATTTCTATTCTTATCTGTTCAACTAATTGAATATATATAGGTCTTTCATTATCAAATATATATTCCATAACATTCCTTTCTACATTGTATTACTTAACTAATACAATAATACTATTTTATTTTGATTTTGTCAATAGTGTAAAAAAAGATATGTAAATTTACATACCTTTTAATTTTTATGGTTTCAATGCAGTTATTGGTAATACATAAATTCCATCTTGTCTTTTTACAACTGCATCATATAAGCCACAAATTATACACATAAATTTAGGTTTTACTTCAGCTAACTCGTAAAATCTTTTTAAATTTGCTGCCGCTTCTTCTTCTTTATTTGAACCCAATTTTATCTCTATTGCACCATATTCTCCATCTGCAATTTCTACTATTGCATCTACTTCTAATCCAGTATCATTTTCTCTATAGTGATATAATTTCGCGCCTATATTTTCAGCATATATTCTTAAATCTCTTTCACATAAAGCCTCAAAATATAACCCCATAGTTTCTAAATCATTTATTAATTTTTCGGGAGTGATATTTAAAATTGCACATCCTAATGATGGATCAACAAAATGTCTTTTAGGATTTTTTCCTACATTCAATCTTGAACGTATTTTATACATAAAAGAATTTTGATTTTCAATCAAATGCAACCTATTTAAAACATTTAAATAATCTGTAACTGTATTTCTGCTTATAGTAACATCTTCACTAGTAATATTATCATCAATATCTTTCATCAACACATTATTAGCAGAAATAGTGCTCTCATTTCTTGCAAGTGATTTTAATAACATCTCCATCTTTTGTTTATCTCTTTTTACTCCATCTATTTCAATTATATCTTTATCTAATACTGCTTGAATATAACTTATAGCTATTTTCATCGCGCCCATAACACTGATGTCTATAGTTTCTGGCCAACCACCTCTTACAATTAGTTCTGCTAATCTTTTTAATTCTACTTTTTCTACTAATTTATTCTTTACTTTATTCTCAAACAAATCTTTTAAAGAAACATCTCCACTGGAATCACCTGATTCATACAAAGACATTGTATACATTTTCATCTTGCATATTCTTCCGGCACCAGAATGATGTATTTTATCACTTACTGGAACACTTGAACCAGTTAAAATATACTTTCCCTTTTCTTTATTTTGATCACACTTAAATCTAACTGCATCCCATATTGCAGGAACTTCTTGCCATTCATCAATAAGTTCTGGTTTATCTTTATCTAAAACTAAATTTACATCCATCTCTGCTAAATGTTTTTCTCTAAAATTATCAGCTGTATTATTTAAATATACTACACTATTGCAATGATTTAATGCTGTCCATGTTTTTCCACACCATTTTGGCCCTTCAATACTAATAGCTCCAAAAATTTCTAGATTTTCTTTTATTTCTTTATCTATTAGCCTTGGCATATATCCTTCTTTAGTTAATTTCATTAGTTTCACCTCTACATTAGAATAACATATTTTTTAGTATTTTTCAATAATCATTGTGCATTTTTTGACCATTTTGTTGTGCGTTTTTTGAGTTAATTGATGAACAATTTTTGACTACTTTATTAAAATTTATATTAGATAGATTTAGTTTAAATACTATACCTTATTTATCCTTTAATATTAAATCCAAATACTAAACATTAAGGCTAAAGCACTGAAAAGTAGTCCTACTACCCAAAAGCCTTTTACAATATCAAATTCATTATAACCAAGTTTTTCAAAATGATGGTGCAAAGGCGCCATTAAAAATACCTTTTTATGAAATAAACACATTGAAGCAATTTGAATAATACATGCTAAAGTTTCAATTACAAATACTCCTGCTACTACTATCAAAGTAATTTCATGATTAGTTAAAATAGCAATTGAAGCCATAGTCGCACCTAAACTTAATGAACCTGTATCTCCCATAAAAACTCTAGCAGGATAAGAATTATAAGCTAAAAATCCTAATAAAGCTCCAGTTAATATAAAACAAAATATCGCTATATCTTCATAACCTGATACCCAAGTTGAGTTCCAAGAGATAAGCCCAAATGTCATAAAAGCAATTGCAGACAATCCACCTGCTAATCCATCTAACCCGTCAGTTATGTTAACAGCATTACTACCAGCAACTAAAATAAATAATAAGAATAATCCATAAAACCATCCCATATCAATTTTTATACCCAATGTATGAATATCTAAAACAGGTTGTCCTCCTGTTTTTAAAAAGATATAGAAAAATATTAAAGCTATAAATAATTGACCAAATAATTTTTGAATTTCAGTTAAACCCTCATTATTTTTCCTTTTAATTATTAAGTAATCATCCAAAAATCCTAAAATAGCATAACTTATAAAAACAAATAAAACAATAAATAAATTTTCAGAAAAATTCATTTTATCAAATAACAATAAAATAATAACAGATATTATGGTTGGAATGATAAATATCATCCCTCCCATAGTTGGTGTTCCCTCTTTCTTCTTATGTTTATTTTCTAAAAAAACACTTACCTTTTGACCAGCTTTTAATTTTTTTAAAAATGGTATTAAAAAATATCCAAAAATTACCGATGTTATTAATCCAATTATTAAAGCAAGCATAGCTTTTGCTAGTACTAACATTTTATCATCTCCCTATTATATCTAATACAATTTCTTTATCATTAAATTTTATCTTTTCACCATTAATAACTTGATAGTTCTCATGTCCTTTACCAAGTATCAATAGTATATCACTTTTTACTAGTTTTTGTATACCCTTATTGATTGCATTTTTACGATTTATATCAATTTCATAGTTTATTTTGTCAAGATTTTGTATCATTTCATCAGCAATTTTATAAGGATCTTCATTTCTAGGATTATCACTTGTTATAATAACATAATCAGATAATTCACTAGCAGTTTTTCCTATTATAGGCCTTTTTTCTTTATCAAATTCTCCACCGCATCCAACAACAGTATAAATATTATTATGTTTTATATCTTGTAAGGCTTTTAATATTTTTTCTGTCGCATCTACTGTATGAGCATAATCAATTATAATTAAATTTTTTTTATATTTTATTTTTTCCATTCTTCCACTAGGAAGTTTTAAATTTTTAATTATTTTCCTTATTTTCTTAAAACTATAATTTAAATTATGTAAGTATATTATAACAATTAACATGTTATATATATTATACTTTCCTATTAAATTCATTTTAAACTTATAAATATTATTTTTATGTTTTATTTTAAAATATGTTTTACCTTTTTTAACAAAATAATTTATTATTTGATAATCACTTTTATTAAATCCATATGTAATACTATCATTATGTAAAAAATAGTTTTTATATTTATCATCAATATTTACAATAGTTTTATTATTTTTTTTAAGATTTTTAAATAATTTTTGTTTTGCTAAAGCATAATTTTTCATTGTTTTATGATAATTAAGATGTTCATGTGTTAAATTAGTAAAAATAGCTGTATCAAATAATAAACTATTAATTCTAGACATTTCTAAAGCATGAGAACTTACTTCCATAACGACATAATTATAATTTTTTTCTTTAGCGTTTAATAAAAGTTCATATAATTCTATTAAATCAGGAGTAGTATTATTTAAGTCTTTAATTTTTTTATCTAAATAAAATCCTATTGTTCCAATATAACCACATTTTATTCCTAATTTATTTAATGCTTCATATATTAAAAAACAAGTTGTCGTTTTCCCATTTGTACCAGTTATTCCTATTAAATTTATATCACTAATTTGCTTATAGTAATTATATTTTAAATAATTTATTAAATATTTCCTAGGATTTTTAACATTAATAGTTGAAACATTATAACTACCATTTTTAACTACTACTTTGGATGCTCCATTTTTTATTGCATCTAGTATATAAGTATTGTCTTTAAGGGCAACAAAGATATCTCCTTTTTTTACCAACCTAGAATCGTCTTTAATGTTCAAAAAAAATCACCTCAAAGTATTTTATGAAAAAATACTTTGAAAGTGATTTATTCACCTTTATTAACAATATATTCAAGTGCTGTTTGTTTATCATTAAAAGGTATTTTTTTATTTCCATAAATTATAAATTCTTCATGACCTTTTCCTAAAATTAATAAGACATCATTATCTTCTAATAAATTAATTCCTTTAATAATAGCTTCTTTTCTATCTAAACAAATTTCATAATTATTATTTTCTAATCCATCAATCATATCATTAACAATAAGATTAGGGTCTTCATCATGAGGATCATCAATTGTAATAATTGCATATTTACACATATCAGTTACAATTTTAGTCATTATTGGTCTTTTAAGGCTATCACGATTACCAGTACATCCAAAAACCGCATAAATATTTCCTTCTGTTATATCTTTAACTGCTAAAATAATATTGTTAATAGCATCAGCAGTATGAGCATAATCAATTATAATACTATTGTTTTTATAACGAATAATATCTAATCTACCAGGTGGTGTTTTTATTTTTGAAATAGCTTCTTCAATATATTCATTTTTTATTTCTAATTGGTCTAATATTATACATGCTACCATTAAATTATATATATTATATTTTCCTATTATCGGTGCAGTTATATTATATTCATGATCTAAATATTGATAAGTAAATTCTAAACTACATTTTTTTAATTGATAATCAGTTATATGATAATCTCCACCATTAAAACCATAAGTAATATTAGTGTTATTTTCTAATAAAAAGTAGCCCTTATATGGATCATCATAATTAACAATTGCTTTTCCATTTGGTTTTAATTGATAAAATAGTTCCTGTTTTGCTAAAGCATAGTTTCCCATTGTTTTATGAAAATCTAAATGATCTTGAGTTAGATTAGTAAAAACTGCATAATCAAAAGTAATTCCTTTTAAACGTCTATATGCTAAACCTTGACTACTAACTTCTAAAACCATATGACGATACCCTTTAGAATAAGCATCAATAATCATATCATAAATTTCAGTTATTTCTGGACTAGTATTAGGTAAATCACATATTTTTTTATCTAAATAAAATCCTAATGTTCCAATATATCCACATTTTATTCCTAAACTATTTAAAGCTGAATGAATAAAAAATGCCGATGTAGATTTTCCATTCGTACCAGTTATTCCTATAATAGTCATTTTTTCTAAATAACTATTATAATTTTCTTTTAAATAATTTTCAAGATATAACCTTGTATCATCTACTATTTGAGTATCAACTTCATAATTACCTTCTTCAGCTATTATTTTACTTGCACCATTTTCTATAGCTTGTTTAATATATTGATGTCCATCACTACTTATTCCACGTAATGCAACAAAGATATCCCCTTCTTTTACTTTTCTTGAATCTGATTTAATTTTTATCATAAAGCACCTCTAAATGTATTTTACTATAATTTTCTATTAAAAACAACCATTTATTTAAAGAAGTACTTAAATTTAAGTACTTCTTATTATTTTATAACAAATTTTTTATCAACAACATCTATTGTTATTTGTGAATTTGGTTTAATATTGTTTTCAATAATATTAGTTGCTAGTAAAGTTTCTATATTTTTAGTTATATATCTTTTTATTGGTCTAGCCCCATAAGCCTCATTATAGGAAGAATCAATAATAAATTTTAAAGCATTATCTGTTAAATTAATTTTGATATTTTTTAAACGATTTTCTATTTCTTTAATAATTTTATCTATTATATCTTTTACAACTTCTTTTGATAATGTTTTAAAGATAACTATTTCATCTATCCTATTAATAAATTCTGGTCTAAATGTTTTTCTTAATTCTTGCATAACTAAATTATTACTATCATCATTATTTTCTAAAATATATTCACTACCTAAATTAGATGTCATAATAATTATAGTATTTTTAAAATCAACGGTTCTTCCTTGAGAATCTGTTATTCTTCCATCATCTAAAATTTGTAATAAAATATTAAAAACATCATGATGAGCTTTTTCTATTTCATCGAATAAAACAATACTATATGGATTTCTTCTAACAGCTTCTGTTAACTGTCCACCTTCATCGTATCCAACATATCCAGGAGGAGAACCTATTAATCTTGATACAGAATGACTTTCCATATATTCACTCATATCAATTCTAACCATATGTTTCTCATCATCAAAAAGTTCATATGCAAGTGTTCTAGCTACTTCTGTTTTACCAACACCTGTTGGTCCTAGAAAGATAAATGAACCGATTGGTTTATTAGGATCTTTTATACCAGCTCTTGCTCTTATAATAGCTTCACTAACTAATTTTAAAGCTTCATCTTGTCCTTTAACTCTTTGTTTCATATTTTTTTCTAGATTTAATAACTTATCTTTTTCACTGCTTACTAATTTTTGAATTGGTATTTTCATCCATTTGGAAATAATTGAAGCAATATCATCTTCTGTTACAACATCACTTAAAATATGAGATGAATTTTTTTCTTTTAATTCTTTCAACTCTTTTTCTAATTTTGGAATAACACCATGTCTTAATTTAGCAGCATTTTCTAAATCATAGTTATTTTCAGCTTGTTCTAATTTAAAATTAGCTTGTTCTAGTTCTGTTTTCTTTTGATTAATAAATTCATTTGAAGCTTTTTCTTTTTCCCAGTCTTTTCTTAATACAGTTTCCTTTTCTTTTAATGATTTAATTTTTTCTTCTATTTCACTAAAACGTTTTTTAGAAATTTCATCACGTTCTTTTTTTAGAGCCTGTCTTTCAATTTCTAATTTCATTATTTGTCTTGTTAAGACATCTATTTCAGCTGGAACAGAATCAATTTGAACCTTTATTGTCGCGCATGCTTCATCAACTAAATCAATAGCTTTATCAGGTAAAAATCTATCAGTTATATATCTATTTGCTAAAGTAGCTGCTGCTATTAAGGCATTATCTTTAATAGTTACTCCATGATAAACTTCTAATCTAGGTTTTAAACCTCTTAAAATAGTAATTGTATCTGATACAGTTGGTTCACTTACAATTATTTTTTGAAATCTACGTTCTAACGCGCCATCTTTTTCAATATATTTTCGATATTCATTTAAAGTAGTTGCACCTATACATAATATTTCTCCTCTAGCAAGCATAGGTTTTAACATGTTGCCAGCATCCATTGCACCTTCTAATGCACCTGCTCCTACAATCATATGAATTTCATCAATAAATAAAATTATTTTACCATTAGAATTTTTAATTTCTTTTAAAACGGCTTTCAATCTTTCTTCAAATTCACCACGATATTTAGCTCCTGCTATTAAAGCTCCCATATCTAATTCCCATATTGTTTTATCTTTCAAACTGTTAGGAACATCACCTTTAATAATTCTTAGAGCTAACCCTTCTACAATTGCTGTTTTACCAACACCAGCCTCACCTATTAAAACTGGATTGTTTTTAGTTTTTCGTGATAATATTCTAGTAACGCTTCTAATTTCTTCATCTCTTCCTATAACTGGATCAATTTTTCCGTCTTTAGCGCTTTTTACTATATCACGACCATACTTTTCTAAAACATTTTCTAAATTTTCTTCATAAGGATTTTGCATAAGTTTCACCTCTTTCTTTAGTATATATTTAATTGGATAATTTATTCCAACATAATAATTATATCATATAAAATAGCACTCGTCAATAAGGAGTGCTATTTTATATATTTTTTTACTTCATTATTTAAATAAAATAATTGTTCATCGACCATTTTTAAGTTATATTCAAACCATAAATTCCAATTTTCTTCATTAGGATTTAATGCAATAGAACCAATATTTCTACGGTATCCTCTATTTAAACGATAGTTACCAGTTAAATATAAAGTTGGATAGGAAACTATTTCCTTTTTTTCATTAGTTAAACGCATAATTTCAACACTTTGAATTAATCTAGCTAATCTTGTGTTACCATCCCCAAATGGTTTTAGGTATCTTTTTTATCGGATGATCTTTTTTATCATCAATA
>JAHZGA010000032.1 GCA_019421005.1 bacterium
ATTTTATTTATAAGAAAACCTCTAGAAAAAATCTAGGGGTTTGTCTACACTCTGTAAAAAATTAGTAATAACTAATTTTTTTTGACATATTATTTACTCATAAACATATATAATGGGAATAAATTAAAGTGGGTGATAATAATGTCAAAAAAATTTAAAAGTAAAAAAAAACGAGTATTTAAGTGGCGAATAATAATATATTTTTTACTAGCTTTCACAGCATATCAGGTAACTTATAATATTCTATTTGAAAACAAACTAGCAAATTCCAATGAAGAATTTTTAAAATATTTATTAAAAGATTCTAATCATCATTTACTTTATGAACAAAATAATAAGACAATTATTAATAAATTAAGTACATTGTTTTCACGTGTTAATTTAAAAAAACCAATAACAATTTTAGAGAATACTTTTGGATATAAAAGTAATAATCAACAAGTTTATAATGATGAATATAATGTCAAAGATTTAAAAAAAATGACTGGATATATAAAAGATCCTAATCAAACAAAAGTAGATGATCCAGTAGTATATATTTATAGTACTCATCAATTAGAAAATTATAGTCAAGAAAATTTAGAAAATTATAATATAACTCCTAATGTTATGATGGCATCTTATATTTTAAAAGAAAATTTAAATAAAATTAATATAAAAACTGTTGTTGAAGAATCTAATATTACAGAATTTTTACAAATGAATAATTGGAACTATAACGAAAGTTATAAAGCTAGCCGTTTTTATGTTATGGATGCAATTAGTAAATATCCAAACTTAAAACTTATAATAGATTTACATCGTGATGCAATTAAAAAATCATCATCAACTGCTACTATAAATAATAAAAAATACGCTAGAGTGTTGTTTGTAGTAGGAATGGAACATCAAAATTATCAGGCTAATTTAGATTTAGCTAATAATATGAATGAATTATTAAATAAAAAATATTCCGGTTTAAGTAGAGGGGTAATTACTAAAAGTGGTAAAGGGGTAGATGGAATATATAATCAAGATTTAAATAATAAAATGATTTTAATAGAATGTGGGGGAAATGAAAACAGTATAGAAGAAGTAATGAATACTATGAATGTTTTAACAGAAATTATTAAGGAACAATTATCATGAAAAAAGTAGATAAAATTAAATTACTAAATAAATTAGGAAAAAATTTAATTTTGATTTTATTTTTAATTTATACTGTTTTATATGTTTCTCAAGCTACTGGTCATTATGAATATGAACAAAAAAGAAAAGTTGCCTTAACTAATGAAAAAATAGAACAATTTGAAAAAGATGTAAAAAATGGCAAGAAAATTAAAATTGAAGATTATATGGATAACTCTGTTATAAATTATCAAAATAAAACTTCTGAATTAGGATTAAACTTATCAGAGAAAATTGGTAAATATATTTCTGTAGGTGTTAAAAGTTTTTTCAAACAATTGAATAAATTAGTTGAAGAAGATTAAAAAATTAGCTATAATAATAACGGTGATGAATTTGGAAAAATTAATTATAGGCTCACATGTATCGTTTACTAAAAAAGAACAATTATTAGGAAGTGTTAAGGAAGCTTTAAGTTATAATGAAAACACATTCATGTTTTATACAGGTGCACCTCAAAATACATATCGCGCTGATATAGATGATGATTTAACTAATAAAGCATTTAAATTAATGGATGAAAATAATATTGACTTAAATGATGTTATTGTTCATGCCCCTTATATTATAAATTTAGCTAATGAAGGTGAAAAACAAGAATTTGGTATAAACTTTTTAAAACAAGAAATAAAAAGGTGTGAACAACTAAAAATAAAGAATTTAGTATTGCATCCAGGAAGTCATGTTAATCTAGGTGTTTCTAAAGGATTAAATAATATTATAAATGCTTTAAATCAAATTTTAACTAAAGATACTAATATAACTATTTGTTTAGAAACAATGGCTGGAAAAGGTAGCGAATTAGGAAAAAATTTAGAAGAATTAAAAACTATTATTGACAATACTATTTTTAATGATAAAATAGGTATTTGTCTTGATACTTGTCATTTACATGATGGTGGTTATAATTTAGAAGAATTTGATGATTTTTTAAAAACATTTGATAATATGATTGGCATTAATAAAATTAAATGTGTTCATGTAAATGATAGTAAAAATTTAAGAAATTCTCATAAAGATCGCCATGAAAATATAGGAATGGGTGAAATAGGATTTGAAACTTTATTAAATATAATTTATCATCCATTATTAAAAGATGTTCCTAAAATTTTAGAAACACCTTATGTAACTAAAGAAAATTCTAAAGAAAAGATTTATCCACCTTTTAAATTTGAAATAGAACAAATTAAAGCTAAAAAGAAAAATGAAAATTTAATAGATGATATTAGAAATTATTATAAATAATTTTGGTATTTATTTTTAAAATAAATATATAAATTCTCAATTTTTAAATAAGAATTGTAATCAAGCTTAGATTTAACTTCATCTAATATTGACCTTGCATTTCCATAAACTAGGGTGTGCCAATCATTTTTAATATAATTAAAAATTAAGGTTGCTTCATCATTCTTTAAGGCAATTCCATTTTCTTTAGCAAAATTTTTGATATCATTTAAACTCATTCGACTTACATATTCACCGATAAGTCTTTCCATCATATAATCACCTATAATATTATATGTGTATATTTAAGAATAATGAAGAGATTAAAAAATAAACTATTAGTAGGAGGAAAAATATGTATAAACCATTAAAATTAAATTATAATGATAATGCGTTAGAACCATTTTTAAGTGCATATACTGTTAATACTCATTATCATGAACATTATTTAAAATATTTAAACAATTTAAATAATTTATTAGATAAATACGATTTAAATTTAAAAGATATAGCTAAAAATATAGACATATTTCCTATTACTGATAGGGATGATATACTATATAATGTAGGTGGTGTTTTAAATCATGAACTTTATTTTAATAATATGAGCCCTTTAAAAAACACTGAACCTAAAGGTAAATTAAAAGAAGCAATTGATGATAATTTTGGAGATTTTGAAAACTTTAAACAAGAATTTATTAAAACTGCTAATTATTTAGTAGGATCTGGTTATACATTTTTAGTATTAAATGATAATAAATTAGAAATAATAAATTTAAGTAATCAAGAAACTCCATATAGTTATAACTTAATTCCCTTAATCGCACTTGATTTATGGGAACATGCTTATTATTTAGATTATCAAAATGATCGTAAGAATTATATATTAAACTTTTTTGAAATTATTGATTTTGACCGAGTTTTAGAATTATATGAAAAAAACATCTAACTATAAAAGAACAAGACATTATCGTAATATAAAAGGAATAATTGAAAAAAGGTATAATATATTAATCGGTGTAATAATTTTTGTTATTGTTTTACTATTTGTTAATTTATTTTATGTTCAAATTGTTAAACAAGAATTTTATACTCAAAAAGTTGAGAAATTAAATGAAAATAATATTGAAGGTGATTCAGCACCACGAGGAAGAATTTATGATAGAAATCACAAATTATTGGTTGATAATGAACCAGTAAAAGTTATTATTTATAAAAAACAAAATGGAATAAATACTAAGAAGGAAATTGCTTTAGCATATAAAGTAGCAAACTTGATAGATGTAGATTTTAGTGATATTAAAGAATCAGAATTAAGAGAGTTTTGGGTTAAAAAAAATCCAACTTTAGCTAATAAAAAGATAACTGAAAAAGAATTAAAAAAATTAGATGAAAGAAAAATAACTAAAGATGATATTTATAAATTAAAATTAAAAAGAGTTACTAAAGAAGAATTAGATCAATTTAGTGAAATAGATAAAGAAGCTGCAACTATATATTTCTTAATGAATGATGGCTATTCTTATACTGAAAAAGTAATAAAAAAAGACAATGTAACTGATAAGGAATATGCTGTTATTTCAGAAAACATTAAAACTTTAAAAGGATTTAATGTTAAATTAGATTGGCAAAGAAGCTATCCTTATAATGATGTTTTCAAAGGAATATTAGGTAGTGTTTCTAATAGTGAAAGTGGTATACCTTATGAATTAAAAGATTACTATTTATCTAAAGGTTATGAATTAAATGATAGAGTAGGAGTTAGTTATTTAGAATATCAATATGAAGATATTTTAAGGGGTGAAAAAAATATCTATCAAATAGATGATGATGGTAATTATAAATTAATTAAGGCTGGTTCAAGAGGAAAAGACATTGTTTTAACAATTGATATTGAACTTCAAAAAGCTGTTGAAGAGATTTTAACTAATGAATTAATAAAAACAAAAAAAGAACCTAATACTGAACTTTATAATCGTTCATTTGTAATTATTACTAATCCTAAAACCGGAGAAGTTTTAGCAATGGCTGGAAAACAAATTATTAAAGATGGAAATGATTATAAAATATATGATTATACTCCAGGAGTTTTAACTTCACCAGTTGTAGTTGGTTCAATTGTAAAAGGTGCATCTCATATTGTTGGATATAATACAGGAGCCTTAACAATTGGCGAAATTAGAAATGATACTTGTGTTAAAATAGCTGGAACACCTGAAAAATGTTCATGGCAATATTTAGGTAGATTAAATGATATAACTGCTTTAAAACAATCTAGTAATACATATCAATTTTATACTGCAATAAAAGTTGGCAAAGGTAACTATTCATATAATTCTCCTTTGGTAGTTGACTTAAATGCTTTTAAAATTTATCGTGATACATTTGCTGAATTTGGTTTAGGTGTTAAGACAGGTATTGACTTACCAGTTGAAAGTTTAGGATTTAAAGGAGAAAGTGAAGTAGCTGGACATTTATTAGACTTTTCAATTGGACAATATGATACTTATACTCCTATCCAATTAGCGCAGTATATGGGGACAATCGCGAATGGTGGAAATAGGATGAAACCATATTTATTAAAAAGTGTTTATGATTCTAAAGGTAATTCCTTAACTAATTTAATAAGTCAAACTGAACCTGTTATTTTAAATAAGGTAAATACTAAAGATGAATATATGGCTAGAGTTCATGAAGGATTTAAAGCTGTTTTAGAATATGGTGGAACTGGATCTGGTTATATTGATAGTGTTTATAAACCAGCTGGAAAAACAGGGACGAGTGAAAGTTTTGTTGATACTGATAACGATGGAAAGATAGATACTGAAACAGTAACTAATACATTTGCAGGGTATGCACCTTATGATGATCCTAAAGTTGTATTCACTGTAATTTCACCAGATATTTATCATTATGGTAACAATAGTACATTCACAAGTGCTGTAAATAAAAGAATAAGTCAGGAAGTTTCAAAAAAATTCTTTGAAATTTACCAATAATCTGTTATAATATATTAGATGTTTCAAAAAGGAGGAGTTTTTAGATGGCAAAAAAAGGCGAAAATAGAGAAAGAATTACTTTAGCATGTACTGTTTGTAAAGAAGAAAATTATCGTACAGAAAAAAATAAGAAAAATACAACAGAACGTTTAGAACTAAAAAAATTCTGTTCAAAATGTGGTAATACAACAACTCATAAAGAAAAAAAATAATGGAGGCTAATTATGGTAAATGTAAATGATTTAAAAAATGGAATGACAATTGGATTTGATGGAAATATTTATACCGTTATAGAATTTTTACATGTTAAACCAGGTAAGGGTCCAGCTTTTGTAAGAACAAAACTAAAAAATTTAAGAACTGGCTCAACTATTGAACATACTTTTAATGCTGGAATTAAAGTAGAAAAAGCTATGGTTGATAAAGTTAATATGCAATATCTTTATAATACTGGTTCATCATATACATTTATGAATATGGAAAACTACGAACAATTAGAATTCAGTAGTGAACAAATAGGTGAAGATGTTAAGTATTTAAAAGAAGGTATTAATGTTGATGTTACATTCTTTAATGGTGAATTATTAGGAATTGTTTTACCTGAAAAAATTGAATATGTGGTTTCTAAAACAGAACCAGCTGTTAAAGGAAATACAACTAATAATGCTTTAAAAGAAGCATTTATGGAAAATGATTTAATGGTTAAAGTTCCATTATTTATTTCTGAAAATGATAAAATAATTGTATCAACTAAAGATGGAAAATATGATTCTAGAGCTTAAAAGCAAAAAATATTTTCTGTTTTTTGTAACAATTTAAAAGTAGTAAATAATATATTTGTCCTAAAAAATATATAAATTTATGAAAAAATGAATATATTTATTTGACAAATATAAAAATAATGATATAATAATAGGAGAAAAAAGGAAAGCAGAAGTGTCCACTTCTCACCCGATTACGAATAGTTTTGGGTTTAAAACAACTGTTTTAATAGTGGATACTTTGTATTCACTTTTTTAGTGGAGGTGTCATAGTATAGCAAATAAAGACAAGAATTTGCCCATTAATGAGCAAATCAGAGCAAATGAAGTAATGGTTATTGGACCAAATGGAGAGCAATTAGGTGTTAAGCCAATTAAAGATGCACTTACTCTTGCATCTTATGCTGGATTTGATTTAGTTTTAATTAATCCTAGTAGCAGACCTGCTGTTTGTAAAATTATGGATTATAATAAATACAAATATGAAAGCAAAAAGAAAGCAAAAGAAAACTTAAAGAAACAACGTAGTAACAATTTAGAAATGAAAGAATATCGTTTATCAGTAACAATTGATGTTCATGATTTTGAAACTCGTGTTCGTAATTCTTCTAAATATTTAGAAAAAGGACATAAAGTTAAGGTTTCAATACGTTTTAAAGGACGCCAAATGGCTCATACCGATTTAGGAAAAAATGTATTACTTAGATTTGCTGATGCTTTAAGTGAGATTGCTATTGTTGAACAAAAACCTAAATTAGAAGGTTATTTTATGACAATGATTCTCGCACCAAATAAAGAAAAGTAGGAGGAAAGTTATGCCAAAAATGAAAACACACAAAGGAACAGCAAAAGTGTGTAATAAAAGAAAAAATGATGTGAAAATTGGACATCCAGGTAGTAGACATAATACAGGAAAGAAAAACGCTGCTTCAAACAGAAGTAAACGTAATAGTTCATCTTTATCAAATGCTGATATGAGAAGAATAAAAGATTTAATAAGGTAGGAGGAATTTAAATGACTAGAGTAAAAGGTGGAACGATTCATCGTGCACGTCGTAAAAAAATAATGAAAGAAGCTAAAGGTTTCTTTGGTAGTAAACATAGATTATATAAAAGCGCTCATGAACAAGTAATGCATTCTTGGAAATATGCTTATCGTGATCGTAAACAAAGAAAAAGAGATTTCAGAAAATTATGGATTACTAGAATTAATGCTGCTTGTCGTATTAATGGAATTAGTTATTCTAAATTTATTAATGGTTTATCAAAAGCTGGAATTACTATTAACCGTAAAATGTTAAGTGAAATTGCTATTGATGACCCTAAAACTTTTACTGAATTAGTTAATTCATCTAAAGCCGCTTTAGAAGGAAAAGTTGTTAAAGAAGCAAAAAAAGTAACTAAAGAAGTTAAAGAAGCAACTAAAGAAGTAAAAGAAGATATAACTAAAATGACAGTTGCAGAATTAAAATCTTTAGCAAAAGAAAAAAACATTGCTGGATATACAACTATGAAAAAAGCTGAATTAATTGATGCTTTAAAATAAAACTTAATTTTTTTAAGTTTTTTTTGACAATTTTATAATATGTGATACAATATCTGAAATAAGGAGAAATCTCAAAGTATCAGTGATAGTAATCGAAGAATAAATATAACAGCAATTGTAGATAAAATAGAAATATCTTCGATATTGAAAAAATTAATTCCAACTTTTGATGGAATTAATAAAGAAATTTTACTTTCTATTTTAGATGGAACTGGTGATAAAGAAGTATTAAAAAAATATAAAGTTTTATCTAAAAGAGAATTACGATTAAGAAAACTTTTAATTTTAGATATAATTAAGGAAAATTTAAGCTATGAAACAATTAATAGGGAAGAAAATGAATGTTATATAAAACTTATTAAAGAAAAAGAAGTAGTTTATATTCATCCTGGAAATGTTGATAAAAATACAAAACAAAAAATAAAAACTTTAAATGGTAAGAATGGAACATTGAAGGTATATGATAAATAAATGTATTAAAAATATTAAATTTTATGATGCAACTATGTTTCATCTTAAGGAAGTTCAAAAAAGTTATGAAGAGTATTTAAAAAAATTAAATAAATTATCAGACAATGAAAAAGAAATATTTTTAAAATGTCTTTTAAATTTAGAATTATTTAATACTCAAGAAATGGAAAACGTTGATAGAATGGCAATTGAAATGGATAAATTAACTTATCAAGATAATTCAATAACTTATTTGGTTAGGCAAGTAAAAAATAATCCTTATAGTAATGAAATTATTAAAAAAGCTCATCAATTATTAGTTAGAGGAACAGAAAGTGAATTTAGTCAGAATTATCATTACCGTACTAAAAATGTAAAGGTTGGAAAAATCATTGATAATAAAGAAATAATTTCTTATGAACCAATTGATTATGAAGAAATTGAAGAAAATATGAATGAGATAATTGAAATATTAAATGGTAATATTTTTGATAATGTTTTTTTAAAACCATTTATAGTCCACGCCTTAATAGCAATTATTCAACCATTTGTTGAACCTAATGGCATTAGGTACTTTTTTTATTTATAAGTAATTACGAGCTTTCGCT
>JAHZGA010000033.1 GCA_019421005.1 bacterium
TCATATTAGTTACCTCCTCATATCTTAATTCAATTATATATTTTTTATTTAAAAAAGTAAATACTTTTTATAATAATTCTTTCAATAAATATGGTTTATCAGTTATAATACCTATATTATATTTAACTATTTTTTTCTTTAATTTTTTAAATTCTTTTTCACTATTTATAGTCCAAATATAATTTCTTCTAAATTTAAAGACTATTTTATTTATATGTCTATAATTAATAGAATTAAAATTAAAATTATTATAAAATTTATCTAAATTTAACTTAATTCCTATAAGTAAACCTATTTTATATTTATAATTTTTTTTAATATATTTACATAATTGATAATTAAAACTACATAATAAAATATTTCTATTTGAATATTTTTTCAATAATTCATCTAATTTATCAACTAAAGTAATAAAATCATTACTTTCTTCTTTAATTTCAATTATTATTTTTTTATTATTAGTAACATTTTTTAAAACATCTTCTAAAGTTGCTATTTTAGAATAGTGTAATTCATTACCAAAATTATATTTAAACAACTCTTTTAAAGTCATTTCTCTAACAATTTTACCATTATCAATTACCAAATCATGGATTACAACTAAATTATTATCTTTAGTTATTCTAATATCAATTTCAACTCCATCAACATAATCTTTATTAATAGCGTTTATAACTGCATCTAAAGTATTTTCATTATAATCATGGTTATTATTTCCTCTATGTGAAATTATCTCCATTACTTAACCCCTTTTAAAACATATTCTAACAACTCATCATTAATGCTTTCAATGGTTCTTATTTTATCATCTTTCACACAATCAATAGTTTTAAAATCATATAAAGAAGCTATTTCTAAATATGTTTCTAAAGCTTTTTTTAAATGATTTTGATCTTGCTCATGTTCATCTATATTAACTCTGTTTTTTTTAAGTTCACAAGAATTTTTTAAAGGCATATATAAAAATATCTTTATATCAGGAATTGGTAAATTCAATAATTTAAATTCTAATTCATCTAAAAAATTAATCATTTTTTTTCTTTCTTCTCCTTCAAATTTTCCTGCTTGATGAGCCATATTAGAATATACATATCTATCTAAAATAACATTTACTCCTTGTTCAATTAAAGCAAGTATTTTTTTATAATTGTATCTTCTATCAGCTGCATAATACAAACTTGCAACATAAGGATCAACATTAGTAGCTTTTTCTTTAAACCATCCTTTACATATTTCTTCTTTGCCTAAATATGGTCCACCTATTATTTTACCTGTCGGAGAATCATAATTAGGATATGAAAAATAAGCTGTTTTTATATTTAAATCATTTAATCTCTCTAATAATTTTTTTGTTTGAGTTTCTTTTCCAGAACAATCTGTTCCCTCTATTACAATTAATTTACCTTTCATCTTTATACCTCACATATTTATAATGTTTATATTTTACTTTACCATCACTATTCTCTTTCAAAAATATTTTTTGAAAATTATTTTTATTAAACTTCGGAAAATACACATCAGCATCTTTTGAATCATCTATTTCAGTTAAATAAATAACTGATGCATCATCAATAAATTGTTTATATACATTTGCTCCACCAATTATATATAAATCTTCTTTTAAAGAATTTAATAATTCTTCTTTACTATGATAAGTTATAACATCTTTTAAATCTTTTTCATATAAAACAACATTTTTTCTTTTGGGTAATAATCGTGGTAGTGAAAGATAAGTATTATATCCCATTACAACTGTTTTATTTAATGTTATTTCTTTAAAAAATTTTAAATCATTTGGTAGGTTCCATAACAATTTATCATCTTTTCCTAATTCATTATTTTTTCCAACTGCTGCTATTAATATTATCATTGCGCGATTGGCATTTTAATAAATGGTAAAGATTTATATTTCAACACTTTAATATCTTCATTATTTTCACTATTATCATAATCAAAGAAATCATCTTTATCAGCTAAAAATAAAGTAGGTTTTTCTTTAGTTATTAAAAGGTCTAAAACATTAAATTTTTCTTCATCATTTTCTTTTACATAATTATATTCTTCTTCTATTTCTAAATCAGTATGTTTTTTTATAAAATCTTCATAATAACACATTAAATCATATCTTTTTAATTGTAATTTTATTCCCTCTAATTGATTTTCATAAATATGAGCATCCATAATACTCCAATTTAAATTACCTACTTCTAAATTAGATACTTTAGCAAATAATGAAAGTAATATTGCATATTGACTTACATTAAATGGTAATCCAAGTGGAATATCACAACTACGTTGATGAACAAAAGCATTTAATTTATTATCTTTTACTTTCCATTCACTACTCCATACACATGATGGTAACACAGCTGTTTTTAAATATTCATCTTGCCACATACTAATAACCATTCTTCTATCAGTTGGATTATTTTTTAATTGTTCTAAAACATATTGGGGTCTTTTAAATTTATTATTTATCCAACCATATGCTGTTCCAATAGTTCCAGCATATTCCTTACCAAAATATTTTTTTACTTCTTGTTTTTCTAATTTACCATTAACATTAACCATTTGAACAGCATTCCAATAACCATTCTCATCTATTTCCCATTCATTCCAAATAGGATTATTTCTTTCTTTTAACCAACTAACATCATTACTTTGAGCTTGGTATATCCAAAGTAATTCTGTTAAAGCATTTTTAATAACAACTTTTTTTGTTTCTAAAATGGGAAAACACTCTTCTAAATTTAATTTAAAATAATATCCTTCATCACTTATACAATCAATACCAGTTCTATTTTGAACTTTAGAACCGTTTTTAATTACACTTTTTAACATTTCACAATATATTCTATCCCATTCATTAATAACAGCTGTCTGTCTATTTATTACCATTATTCTACCTCCATATCATTAAATTTAACATTAATAAATTTACGACTTGCTAAATAATCACACATGTGAACGAACTTTTGATATTTGTTAACAGGTAATGGCAATTCACAATTATTAGATTTATTCCAAGGACCCATATGACTAGCAATTACATTAGTTAAAAACAATAATTCATTATCTGTTAAAGATAATTTATCTTTATTCTTTTTAATATAATCAGCCATTAAAATAGGATGATCAAATGCTGTATATCTACCTTTTACTAAACCTGATTTTAAACCATCATGTAAAATAAGTCCTAAAATCATTAAATCCTTCTCTTCATCTTTAAATAAATCACCAAAAACTGGATTATCAAAAAGTTCTTTAGCCATCCTAACAGCTACTTTAGTATGACGAACTAATCCACCATTACCTAAAGCAAATTCAGGATGATACTTTCCAGTTGATGAAGCTGGTACTTCAAAAAAATAATCTGGTAATAAATTGATTAATATTTCGGCATTTTTTCGATATTTTTCATCTTTAATATAATTTATTTCTGTTTTAAATACATAAGTTTTTTCCATACTACACCTCTTTTAAAAAAAGTTATTGATTTTAATCAATAATTATTTATTTGGATCAACTAAAATCTTAATCGCTCCATCAACACCAGAAGTTAATCTTTCATATGAAGCTTGAACTTCCTCTAATGAAACTATATCATCAACAAATTTTAAAACATCGATTTGTTTTTTACTCATTAGTTCCAAACAAGTATTAAACTCATCAAAAGTATACGCTATAGCGCCTTTTAAAGTTAATTCTCTCATAACAGCTAAAATTGAATAAACATTAATGCTTTCCATTGATACTCCTACTAAAACAACAGTTCCACCTGGTTTTACAACATTTAATGCTGTATTAACTGCTATAGCATTTCCACAACATTCTATAACTACATCAAATTCTTTTGAAGTTAAAATGTTTACAGTTTCCTCTTTTTTAGCATCAATCCATTCATCAGCTACATTAAGTTTTACAGCTTTTTCTCCTCTAGATTCATTAGTTTCACTAACAACTACTAAAGAAGCACCATTCATTTTAGCAAACATAGCGGATACTAAACCGATAATTCCACCACCGATTACTAATACCTTATCACCTACTTTTATATTAGCTAAATGAACCGCATGAAGTCCAACTGCTGTAGGTTCAGTCATTGCTACTTCATCATCAGTTATATTTTCAGGTACTTTAATAACCATATCTGGTCTAACAGCCATTAAAGGTGCGAGTGCTCCTGGATTTGTTAATGATAACCCAGTCGCATGACTCCAAGTTTCTTTACAATATTGTATATTACCACTTTTACATGCATCACACTTTCCACATGGTGATACTGGTAAAGCTGCAATTCTATCTCCTACTTTTAAGTCTTCCCTATTTCCTGGATCTGTTACTATTCCACAATATTCATGACCCATTACTAATCCTTTAGGGCTACCACTAACCCAATAATGAATATCAGAACCACATATACCAGTTTTTTTAACACTCATAATGACATCTTTTCCATTTGCTTTAGGTTCTTCGATATCCTTAATTTCAAATTGTTTAACATCTTTAATTGCTACACATTTCATTTTTATCACTTCCTCTATTTTAATTATATCATGTTTATTTTAAATTCCAACAGTGTTAGACACTTTTTGACACTTAATTGATAAAATTTATTA
Source organism: bacterium (assembly GCA_019421005.1). Classification (GTDB taxonomy): domain Bacteria; phylum Bacillota_I; class Bacilli_A; order RF39; family UBA660; genus CALVXC01. The sequence continues at coordinate 4,620 of JAHZGA010000033.1, forward strand.
AAATATCGTTTGATAAATACAAGTATTTTTCATTAATTAACACTTGATTATCTTTAATATCTAATTTTTTTTCTTGTAAAAGTTTTTCAATTTCAAAAACTTCACCTATATTTTTATTATATTTTTGATAAAATTCTTGAATATTAACACCATCAATTTTTCTTAATCCTAAAATCATTTCATTTTCCATTGTTTCTTTTAAAGTCAATTCTGTTTTTTCTTTTACATAATCACCATTTAAATATTTATTTAAATTTCTAGTATTTTCATATCTAATATTATCTATATATCCAGAAGCTCCTAAACCAAATCCATAGTAATTTAAATTATTCCAATAAACTAAATTATGTTGAGATTTAAAGTTTTCTTTACTATAATTACTTATTTCATAATGTATATAACCATTTTCTTTTAAAGTTTTATTTATTAGTTTATACATTTCATAATCTATTTCTTGATCGATATTAGAAAATTTTTCAATATATAATTTAGTATGTGGTTCTATTATTAATGAATAAGTAGAAATATGATTTACACCTAATTTTAAAAACAAATCTAAATCATCCTTTACTTCTTGTAAAGTTTGATTTTTAAAACCATACATTAAGTCAACATTAATATTATTAAAATATTTTTTTACTAAATTAATTTTTTCTAAAGCATCTAAATAAGATATTTCTCTATTAATAAATTCTTGATGAATATTATTAAAAGTTTGAATACCAATACTAATTCTATTAACTTTATTTTCCTTTAAAACTTTTAATTTAGATTCACTTATATCATCAATATTACATTCAAAAGTAAATTCATAATTTTGATTTAATTTTAAATTGTTAGTAATATTAAATAATTTATTCAATTGCTTGATATTTAAACAACTAGGTGTTCCACCACCAATATAAATAGTATTTAAAGTTTCTTGTTTATATATTAATTTAACTTCTTTTTCTAAAGCATTTAGATAGTTATCAACCCAATTAGAATTATAATACATTTTACAAAAATCGCAGTAATTACAAATATTTTTACAAAAAGGAATATGAATGTATACTGATTTCATATTCTCTTTTTTGTATAATTATTAGTTTCAGCAATCATCTTATTTGTTATTATTTTATCGATGTTGCTTTCTTTGATATTTTTTTCATATTCCTCTTGTAATTCCACCATTTTATCAAAATAATCTCTATAGACTTCATCAACTTCAGGTTCAGATGCTAAAAGTTCAAAAACTTCAGCTGGTATTTCACCAATTTCTTGATAATCAAAATAATTATCACGATATAATTTATAATTAAAATCCGGCATTAAAACTTCATCTGTAGCTGGTGGTAATATAATTTTTCGATTAATTCTAACAAGCATTTTAATCCTTCTTTCTTAAATTATTCATTTTATGTTCAGTTAAAATTTGTTCAACTTCTTGATACAAATCTTGATTAATTTTTATTAAACGATTTTTAATATCACGATATAAAGTCCAATAAGGAATTTTAATTGATTCACTTATTTCTTCAATAGTAAAACCACTTTTTATATATTTTGCAACTAATAAAACCCTATTCCTAACGCTTTCATCTTTTATCGTTTGAGGTTTATTTTCACCCAACATTTCAATTATTTTTTCATATTTAATAGGATTTTGAATTAATAATCTATTTATATCTGATTTAATTGTAACATGACTAACATTTATATCATATTTTTCTAGTTCTTTTTTTATTTTTCTAAAAGAAATATTGTAATTACTTTCCATAATGATAAATAATTCTAATCTTTGTCTTTCTTCTATAGATGCATCCATTATTCTTCCTCCATTTTTAAAACAGATAAAAATGCTTCTTCTGGTATTTCTACACTTCCTACCATTTTCATTTTCTTTTTACCTTCTTTTTGTTTTTCTAAAAGTTTTCTTTTTCTTGAAACATCTCCACCATAACATTTAGCTAATACATTTTTTCTAACAGCTTTTATATCGGCTCTGGCAATTGCTTTAGAACCAATACTAGCTTGAATAGGAACTTCAAACTGTTGACGTGGAATTAATTTTTTTAGGTTTTCCACTATAGCTTTACCTCTTTTATAAGCAAAATCTTTATGAACAATTATACTTAAGGCATCTACAACTTCCCCATTTAGTAATATATCCATTTTAACTAAATTACTTTCTTTATATCCAATTAATTCATAATCAAGCGAAGCATATCCTTTAGAAACTCCTTTTAATTTATCAAAAAAATCATAAACAATTTCAGATAGAGGTATTTCATAATGAATATTAACTCTTTTTGGATCAAGATATTCTACTGAAACATAGTTACCTCTTTTATCTTGACATAATTCCATAATTGGACCAATATAATCACTTGGTACAAAAATATTAGTTTTAATAAATGGTTCTTTAATTGATTTAATTTTACCTCTTTCAGGCATTTTAGATGGACTATCTATTTTAATTATATCTCCATTAGTTAATTCTATTTCATAAATAACTGATGGACTAGTTGCAATTATTTCAATTCCATATTCTCTTTCTATTCTTTCTTCAATTATTTCCATATGTAGTAGTCCTAAAAAACCTGTTCTAAAACCAAAACCTAAAGCTTTAGAAGTTTCAGGAATAAACTCTAGTGAAGCATCATTTAATTTTAATTTTTCTAAAGCTTCTCTTAAATCTTTATATTTTGAAGATTGAATTGGATATAAACCACAAAAAACCATTGGTTTCATTGGTTTATATCCGGAAAGACATTCATCAGCTGGATTATTATCTAAAGTTATTGTATCTCCTACTTTAATATCTTCAATTTTTTTAATACTTGCTGATAAATACCCAACTTCACCAGCTTGTAATATATCTTTTTTAAGTTCATGTGGAGTATTAACCCCTAGTTCAACTACTTCATAAGTAGAATTAGTAGCCATCATTCTTATTTTATCACCTTTTTTTAAACTACCATTGACAATTCTTATTAAAGCAATTATTCCTTTATATGGGTCATAATAGCTATCAAAAATCAAAGCTTGTAATTTATTACCAGTAGTTTTAGGTGCAGGTATTTTTTCAATAACTGTTTCCACTAATTCTTTAATTCCAACTCCTGTTTTAGCACTTGTTAAAATAATTTCATCTTCAGTGAAACCTAAATTATCCATTAATTCTTTTTTTACTTTTTCAGGATCAGCATTAGGTAAATCGATTTTATTTATAACTGGAATTATTGTTAAGTTATTTTCTAATGCTAGAAAAAGATTAGCAAGTGTTTGAGCTTCTATTCCTTGCGCAGCATCAACTACTAATATAGCGCCTTCACACGCTGCTAAACTTCTACTAACTTCATAAGTGAAGTCAACATGACCTGGAGTATCAATTAAATGTAATATATATTCTTCATTTTTATAATTATATTTCAATTGAACAGCATTTAATTTTATAGTTATTCCTCGTTCTTTTTCTAAATCCATATTATCTAAAATTAAAGATTTCATTTCTCTTTTTTCAATAGCGCCTGTAAGTTCCAAAATACGATTCGCTAAAGAACTTTTACCGTGATCAATATGTGCGATTATAGAAAAATTTCTTATGTTTTTTTGCTTCATTCAAATCACCTTTTCTTTTAAGATTATAACATATGACTAACTTAATCTGCAATATAAATTAAATTTTTTTAAATTACTAATTTTGACTTTTTAAATAGTTAATCACTTCAAATAAGACTTTTTTGCTTAACAGAAATTAAAAATCTGTAATAAGAAAATGTCAGATATTCAA
>JAHZGA010000034.1 GCA_019421005.1 bacterium
GAATCAAGTTGTTTAAAAAAGGCAAAAAGTTATCACCAAAAACCATGACACATAAGTTTAAAGGTTATAAATCAGGAGATAAAATCGGTGTTGATGGATCTTATGATGTAAATATTTGGTATTCATATGATAATGACTCAAAAACAACTGTTGTAAATAAAAAAATAGATTATAATGATTTATTTAACGTAAAGGTTCGTAATAATACTGATTTGAGTGATGAAACTGATATAATTGTTCGTACTTTATCACAACCAAATTGTAACAAAGTTGAAATTGGTGAAAATGGAGTAATTAATTTTGATATTGAAAAAGAATTAGGTGTAGAATTAGTTGGTGAAACTAAAATGAAAATAGCTATTGAAGAAGATGAGGAACCTTGGGATGAAATCGATGATAATCCAGATGAAGTAATGGAAGATATTGAAAATTCTGTTAAAGAGGATTATATTAATTAGGTGCCTATGGCACTTTTTAAATGATATTTAATATTATTTTGCATAAAATATACTGTCAACCATTTAGGGTTGACAATGTATTTTTTTTATGATAGAATATTGTTACGAAATGGAGGAGAAATTATGGCTGTTAAATTAAGATTAAAAAGAATGGGCGCTAAAAAAAGACCATTTTACCGTATTGTAGCTGCTGATTCTAGATCACCTAGAGATGGTCGTTTTATTGAAACAATTGGAACATATAACCCAATTACTGAACCAGCTGAAGTTAAAATCAATGAAGAAATAGCTTTAAAATGGTTATCAACAGGTGCTATTCCAACAGATACTGTTAGAGATTTATTTAGCAAACAAGGTATTATGAAAAAGTTTCATGAGCAAAAGAGTGGTAAATAATGGAATTAGTAAAATTAACCGAATTTTTAATTAAAAACATCACCAAAGAACCTGATTTAGTATCAGTTAAACAATTTGATGATGAAGATAATACTATTGTAATTCAAGTTATGGTTGCAAGTGATGATATGGCAACTGTTATTGGTAGTCATGGTAAGACTGCTAATGCTATTAGAACAATCGTCCAAGCATCAAGCTATATTAATGGAAATAAAAGAGTTAAAGTTAATATAGATTCATTTTAAAAGACATTAGGTCTTTTTTTTTAAAAGTCATACATTAATTTTAAGTTTTTGTTGTATAATTATAGAAAATATATTATAATATTATTGAGGTAGTGTATATGGAAAATAAAGTTCCAACTCATGTTGGATTAATAATGGATGGAAATGGTAGATGGGCTAAAAAGAGAAATTTACCTAGAAGTATGGGCCATCAAAAAGGTTATCAAAATTTAGAAAAATTAAATAAACATATTTTTCAAAAAGGTATAAAAGTATTAAGTATTTATGCTTTATCAACTGATAATTTTAAACGGCCTAAAAAAGAAATTGATTATCTATTAGAATTATTTTTAGATAAATTTTCAAAACAAAAGGATTTTTATATTGAAAATAATATTAAAGTAGTTTTTTCAGGAAGAAAAAATCATTTTAATGATAAAGTTATAAATGTTATGGATGAAATTGAAAATGAAACTAAAAATAATAGTAAAGCTATTTTTAATATATGTTTTGATTATAGTTCAAGAAATGAAATAATTGATGCAATAAAAAAAATGAAAGATATTGATGAAATTAATCAAGAAACATTTAATAAATATTTATACCATGACTTACCACCAATTGATTTTTTAATTCGAACTAGTGGTGAAATGAGATTAAGTGATTTTATGTTATGGCAAAGTGCTTATGCTGAATTATATTTTCCTGAAACTTTATTTCCAGATTTTAATAATGAAGAATTTGACAAAGCTATCGAAATTTACAATAAACGTAGTAGAAGATATGGAGGTTTATGATGAAAACAAGAGTTATAAGCGCTGCTGTCGCGCTTGCTATTTTAGTACCAATATTTGTTCATGGGGGAATGATTTATAATTTAACAATATATATTTTAGGAATTTTAGCCTTAAAAGAATTTTTAGGTGTAAAAAATACTAAAAAAGAAATACCTAATTTTATTAAATTTATTTCTTATGTTTTATTAACTTTAATAATGATTTTAAATACTAGTGAAACTAATGTTTTTACGATGGATTATCGTTTATTAGCAGGAATATTTATTTTATATTTAATTCCAACTGTTTTATATCATGATAGAAAACGTTTCAGCGTTAATGATGCTTTTTATTTAATAGGTGGTATTTTCTTTATTGCTATAGCTATGTCACTTTTTATTTTAATTAGGGAAACAAGTTTAAATATTTTAATTTATTTATTTTTAATTTCTATTATGACTGATACATTTGCTTATATAACAGGTTTATTAATAGGAAAACATAAATTATTAGAAGTAATATCACCTAAAAAAACTTGGGAAGGTATGATAGGTGGAACAGTTTTTGGAACATTTATCCCAACTATGTTTTATGTAGTTGTAATAAATTCTAGTATTTCACTTCCAATTATTATTGCAATTACTTTATTTTTATCAATTATAGGACAATTTGGTGATTTAGTTTTTTCTGCCATTAAAAGATATTTTAAAACAAAAGATTTTTCTAATATTATGCCAGGTCATGGAGGCGTATTAGATAGATTTGATAGTATCATTTTTATAATGATGGCATTTACATTTTTTATAAATTTAATTTAAGGGGGATAACATGACACTTATATATTTTATTTTAATACTAGGAATAACTATTTTTGTTCATGAATTAGGACATTTTATATTTGCTAAAAAAGCTAAAATTCATTGTTATGAGTTTTCTTTAGGAATGGGACCTAGAATTTTCAAATTTAACCGAAAAAATGATGAAACTGATTATTGTTTGAGATTGTTTCCTATTGGAGGATATGTTTCAATGGCTGGTGAACAAGTAGAAGTTGATAAGTCTGTTCCTGAAGAAGGTCAAATGATTAATAAAACCTGGACACAGAAGTTTTTAACAATTGTTGCTGGTGTAATGTTTAATTTTATTTTTGCTATTATTTTATTATTTATTATCGGATTAATTAATGGCGCGCCTACAAATAAACCAATTGTTGGTGATGTTGTTTCTAAAAGTCCTGCTGATATATCAGGATTAAAATCTGGTGATTTAATAACTAAAATAAATGGTAAAAAAGTTTATTCAGTCGATCGCTTTTTACTAGAAATGCAAGTTTCAAATAGTAAAAGTTTAACTTTAGAAGTAAATAATAATAAGACTATAAAAATATCTCCAGATAAAAATAAAAATTATACTTATGGATTTGCTATGGATGGAACTAAAGAAAGAGGAATTATTCCTGCTATTAAATATGCTTTTACTAAATTCTTTGGTTTAATTGGTCAAATGGCTTTGATACTATGGTTTTTAATAACTGGAACTTTAAGTTTAAGTAATTTATCTGGACCGGTTGGAATTTATAGTATTGTTGGTGAAAGTGCAGCTGCAGGATTTATTAATTTAGTTTATTTAACAGCTTTATTGTGTATTAATGTGGGATTTTTAAATTTCTTACCAATTCCAGCATTTGATGGTGGAAGATTATTATTCTTAATAATTGAAAAATTTAAAGGTAGCCCAGTTAATCCTAAAGTTGAAAATATTATTCATAGTATAGGTTTTATTTTGTTAATGATTTTAATGGTTGCTGTAACATATAATGATATTGTTAGATTAATTAAGTAGGTGAATTATGTTAAAAGTAGAAAATATAACTAAATATTATGGAGAATTAAAAGCTGTTGATAATTTATCTTTTACAGTTAAAAAAGGAGAAATATTTGGATTATTAGGTTTAAATGGCGCTGGTAAAACAACTACTTTTAGAATGATTATGAGCTTACTTAATCCTGATAGTGGTAATATTACTTTAGATGGAAAAAAGATTGATTATAGCATTAGTGATAAAATAGGATTTTTAACTGAAGAAAGAAGTTTATTAACTAAAATGACAGTTATAGAGCAAACCTTATTTTATGGTACACTAAAAGGAATGGATAAGGCTAAAATAATTGAAAGATTAGATTATTTATTGAATAAATTTAATATTTCTGAATATAAAAATAAAAAAATTAAAGAGCTTTCTAAAGGTAATCAACAAAAAATTCAATTCATTAATGCTGTTATCAATGAACCAGAATTGCTTATTTTAGATGAGCCTTTTTCTGGTTTAGATCCAATTAATGTTGAATTATTTAAAAATGAAATAATAGAAATGTCTAAAAAAGGAAGTATAATTATTTTTTCATCACACCGAATGGAACATGTTGAATTATTTTGTAAAAAGTTAGTTATTTTAGTTAATGGTTCAGCTGTTATTGAGGGTAATTTAAAAGATATAAAAGAAGAATATCGCAAGAAAAATATATTTGTTAAAGGTGATATTGACATTGAAAAAATAAAACAAATAGATGGTGTAATTGAAGTAATTAATTCAAACTTGGAATATGAAATAAAAATAGCAGATAAATCTGTTATAGATAAAGTTTTTAAAGTAGTAAGTAAAGGTAAAGATATTACTAAATTTGTTGTTGAAGAAGCTTCATTAAATGAAATCTTTGTTGCTAAAGTAGGTGAGTCTTATGAAAAGTAAGCTTGGTTTTTTAACTAGTGTTAGTTTAAAAAGAAAAATTAAAACAAAATGGTTTTTACTTGCTAATATTTTATTATGCGCTGTTATTGTAGCTTTAGCAAATATTGATTCAGTAATTGATTTTTTTGGAGGAGATTTTAATTCTAGTGATAAAATCTATGTTATTGATAATACTGAAGTATCTTATGATTTATTTAAATCACAATTAAAAGAGAGTTCTGATGTTTTAGAAAAAAAGAATTTTGATGTTGTTAAGTATGATAAAAGTGTTGATGAAGTAAAGAAATTAATATTAGATGATAATAGTAATTTAGCAATTGTGTTTGAAAATGATTTACAAAATACTTTAAAAGCTACTTTAATTACTGAAGGCTATATAGATACTATTGATTATCAAATTATCAGTAGTGCGGTTAATAATACTAAAACATCTTTAGCAGTTATAAATTCTAATATTCCTAAAGAAACGTTAGAAAGTATTTATAATCCGATTAAAATTGATAGAGTTTATTTGGATAAAAATAAAAAGTCTGATGCTGAAAATAATGAAATGTTGTTAACTACAGTTTTTCCTATTGTTATTTTACCATTTTTCATGTTAACTATTTTTTTAGTTCAAATGATTGGGGCTGAAGTTAATGATGAAAAATCAACTAAAGGAATGGAAATAATTATTTCAAATGTTTCACCAGTTACGCATTTCTTTTCCAAAGTGATTGCTGGAAATTTATTTGTATTATTTCAAGGATTTTTATTAATTGTTTATGGAACAATTGGAATTATTGTTAGAAAGCTTACAACAACTGATAATTTGATTTCTAAATTTAGTAATGAACTTAATATTGATATAACGGGTATTATTCAAAATGGTTTTGGAGATAAATTAGTGTATTATGTTATTGTAACTTTACTATTAATGTTATTAACTTTTATTGCTTATGCTTTGTTGGCAGGAGTTTTAGCATCGATGACAACTAATATAGAGGATTTTCAACAATTGCAAACACCGATTATGGTTATATCTTTAATAGGATTTTATCTAGCCATGAGTGCCAATATATTTGAGGGATCTATTTTTATAAAGATTGTTTCTTATATACCACTTATTTCAGCAATTTTAACTCCTTCATTATTGATTTTAGGTCAGATAGGACTGGTAGATATTTTAATTTCCGTTATTTTGATGATTATAACTATTTTCCTATTGATAAAATATGGTTTACGTATTTATAAAGTTGGAATTTTAAATTATTCATCTAATGATTTATGGAAAAAAATGTTTAAAGCTTTAAAAAAATAAGTAGAAAAGTACTTATTTTTTTGTTATAATTAAATTATGCAAGAATGGTGGAATTGGTAGACACGCAGGCTTGAGGGGCTTGTGAGTTATCTCGTGTGGGTTCAAGTCCCATTTCTTGCACCAATATTGTTCTTTTTTTATAGTAAGATATAAAAATTTCGTTAATAAATTATTTATAGGAGTGGTTTAATGAAAAAGAATATTAATAAAGAAAAAATAATAAAAAAAGGTAATAAAACTTTTAAGGAATTTAAAGAATTTATCTCTAAAGGTAATGTAGTCGATTTAGCAGTTGGTGTTATTATAGGAAGTGCATTTGGAAAAATTGTATCATCGATGGTTAATGATATTTTAATGCCTTTAATAGGAATTATAATAGGAGGAATAGATTTTTCAAATTTAAAAATTAGGGTAGATGGCGCGACTATAAAATATGGAATGTTTATTCAAAATGTAATTGATTTTTTAATTGTTGCTTGTTGTATTTTTGTTTTTGTAAAGGTAATTAAGAAATTTAACAAACCTAAAGAAGAAAAAGAAGATGAAGAAATTTTATTATTAAGAGAAATTAGAGATTTATTAAAAAAATAATCTTTACTTGCCATCGTAGCTCAATTGGATAGAGTGTTTCCCTCCGAAGGAAAAGGTTAGCAGTTCAAGTCTGCTCGGTGGCACCATTGGGAAATCTGTCCGAACTTTTATAGTTTAGGACTTAAATATATAAGTATCAATTTCTAAAAGAAGTTGGTACTTTTTTAGTGTTTAAGTTTTGAAAGGATGGATTTTATGATTAGCATTACTACAAAAGAATTAGAAATTGAAAATGATTTAAAAAGAAAAATTGAATTTATATGTGATTTTTGTAATACCAAGCCTACTATCATAAATGGTAATATTAGAAATATTGATAAATCAAATTTAAGTTATATAGAGCCACATAGAATAATGATTAAAGGTATTACATTTCTTGCATTTAACTATTCTAAAACTTTATATGTTGGTAATCTATCAAATAAATTAGAATTAAAGGATTTAGAGACCTTTATTAAACAATTAAACTAAATATAAATATTTGTACTAACTTCTCTTAAAAGTGCCTTAAAACTGGTTAAATAAGCAATATGTCTTGACTTTTAGATGAAATAATATATAATAAATAACCAAGAAAGAAGTTTTATATTTAGGGGGTTGATAGATATGAAACTTATTATATTTAGTGAAACTATATTATGTAAAATTTTAAGAGGTGTCAAAGACATATAATCAATTTATAGTCTTTGTCGCCTCTTTTTTTAATTATTAGACTTAACTTTTTGCTTTTAAAGTGCCAAACATATGAAAGGAAGTGTTAAAAAACATGAATGAAGAAAAGAAAGTAGCAGGTATTTATATTAGAGTATCAACTGAAGATCAAGCACGTGAAGGATTTAGTTTACCAGAACAAGAAAAACGACTTCGTGCTATGTGTGAATTTAAAGGTTATGATATTTATAAAATATATAAAGATGCTGGAATAAGTGCTAAAACTGGTAATAAAAGACCTGCTTTTGAAGAGTTAAAAGAAGATATCAGAAATAAAAAATGTAATACTATTGTTGTATTAAAACTA
>JAHZGA010000035.1 GCA_019421005.1 bacterium
TCTAGAAAATGAACTTGGTGAAAGTGTAGTTACTAGTAATAATGTATTAAACTACCAATATGTTGATGAAAAGGAAATTGAAATGAAGTAGAGGTGATTAATTATGAAACTAGAAAAAGATATATTAGAACTAATAAAGGATATACAAGATATTGACAAACAATTAAATTCATCATACCCAAATCGTGAAAAGTTAAAAGAAATAACATTAAAGGCAAAATTGAAATTTCAAAAAGAGTCTATCATTTATGAATCTATTGAAGAATTAAAACCAAATACTCAATATATTTCAATAGATCAAATGTCAATTGCTGATTTTATTCAAAGATTGTCTTTTTATAAATCTTTATATATGAATGAACTAAAAAGCAAATGTGATTTAGAAACTTTTAATAAATTATCATTAGAATATGATATAAAAGAATAAAGAATATAAAATTTATATTTGGTGGCAAAATGGAAGAAAAAAATTTAATATTTATTGAACAATTAGTAAAGAATAATTTTATAAAACCAATAAGAAGATATATAAAGAGATATCTAAAGAATATATCAGTAACTACTGATATTAGTATTGAAACAATTAATTTATTGTATCAAGCAAATAATACTATTAATAATGTATATAAAACTTTAAGAAGAAATAATATAGTAGATTCTGCGACATTAATGCGTTCGTGCATGGAGAAAGTAATGATGTCAATGATGATATATTTTGATCCTATAGATACTTATGAAGAGTTTAAGAGTTTAGAAAAATGTGGTAGAAGCAAAAATACTCGTCCTACAGCAATATTGAACAATTTTAAATTTAAATTAAAGGAAATTAGTCCAATTTTATTTGAAGAATTTAATGAAGAAGAACTACAATTATTACTAGAAGACACATATGAAAAATTATGTTTATATACTCATAGTTCCATTGTAGTTAGTATGATGATAGAAGTGAATAGGAACAAAGATGAAGATTTATTTATACTATATTTTTATCAAACTGCTTATTTTTTAGAAATATTAATATATTGTTCTTTAAAATATTTAGTTAATGATAAGGAAAATCATATAGATGTTTTTTGTGTATTCATGGGGTTTGTGTTATTATGTTCAAAAGTTGACAAAAGTAAATTAACTAAAGATTATACTAATAAATATAAAGAGTATCTTCATTGGAAGATTAATGAACATTTTACAGACAAATATAAAGATATAGTAAAAAAACCAAAAACTGATTTATCAAATTTACAACAAGAGATGACTGAAAATAAAGAAATAATTGAAAATTATATAATTAATTTAATAAAAAAATAAAAAGTTACATTTTGACTATCACCAGGTGGTACAGGCGCTGAAGTAGTATATGCGCTTAGAAATAATGATACATTGTCAAAACTAATATTGGAAGAAATTGCCAAAACAGGGCAAACAATAAGAAAATGGTATCAAAGAAGATTACCATCTAATCCATCAAAAGATTATTACTTTATTCACAGGCAGACTGGGAATACTGAACCGGTTTTAATTGAATATGGTTTTGTGGATAATGTCAAAGATGCAAATTTTATTAAAAATAATTGGCAAAATTTGGCAGAAGCTACGGTAAGAGCAATTGCTACTTATGTTGGTGCACCTTATGATCAAGTTTCGGAAGGAAGTATATATCAGGTACAAAGAGGCGATAGCCTATATAGTATTGCTAAAAAATTTGGTGTAAGTGTAAGTAGTCTTAAAAGTGCAAACAATTTACAAAATAACTTAATTAATGTTGGTCAAAAACTTGTAATACCTGGTTTTGTTGAACCTACATATTCAACTATTACATATGTAGTGCAAAAAGGTGATAGTCTTTATTCAATCGCATCAAAATATAATACGACGATAAATGAAATAAAAAAATTAAATGGCCTTACCAATAATACTCTAAGTATTGGAGATACTTTAAAGATACCTTCTAAGGGTAAAACTGATATTGATGTAGATACAACTGCACCTTCTAATACTTACGTTGTACAATATGGTGATACTATTCAAAGTATTGCAAGGGATAATAATTTAGATGTAGATGATTTAATTAATTTAAATAATCTTACAGATTACGAATTATATGTTGGTCAAATACTAAAATTACCTACATATGCTGGCGAGGATGTAGTAAAAGAAGGGGAATACGTAGTTAAAAAAGGTGATAGTTTATATCAAATTGCAATTAAAAATAACACTACAATAGAAGAATTAAAAAAACTTAATAATCTAAAGACAGATGAACTTGATGTTGGACAAATATTAAAACTACCAACCAAAAAAACAAATGAAAAGGTGGAAATTATTCCTGAATCAAATACATATGTTGTTAAAAGAGGAGATAGTTTGTACAGTATTGCACTATCTAATAATACAACAGTAGATGAGTTAAAAAGATTAAACAATTTGACAAGCAATTTACTAAGTGTTGGGATGGTATTAAAACTGCCTAAAACGGAAACAGAAGAAATTGTATACACTGTAAAAAGAGGGGATACACTTTTTATTGGGAATAATGAGTAGTAATTTAAAATTATTGTTGAAATTTAAGGCATTTTGAAGAAAAATGCCTTTTTTCATGGTATAATATTAAGTGTTATTAAAACTATGTCAGGGAGGTAGTAATATGTTGGCATTTAATTCTATAAAATATTATTCAATATTAAGCAATCAACTAGAAAGACTTGAAGAATATATTACATTTATCAATGAAAATAATCCTATAAATGAAAAACAAACCATACTGAAAAAATTTTTAAAAAGTAATGTTGGAACAGGAAATGCATCGACTTTTTCATATATTATAGACAGAAATTCAACTAATGCACCAGAATCTTTAATTAAATCTTATATGGAAAAATTTAAGAGTTTTAAAGTTGGTTTTGATTTTATGTCTTTTTACGGCTTGATAAGAGAAATAGAAGTTGTATATAAAGATACAAATATTGATTATTCATATAAAGATGAAAATTATGGAAATTTAATAATTCATTTAAATAATTTATCAAAATTATATCAAAATGTATTTCAAAGTGATGATAAAGATGATATTGTTTTATTTTTTGATGAAGCAGATAAGGTTTGCTTTGAATATTATTCTGTTAGAAATGGATTATTAAATTTTATTAAATCATTAGAAAATAGTATATATATAAAAATGGAGGAAAAAAATAAAGTATTAGAATTACAGCTTTTAGATATAAATATAGGACTGAATGAATTTGGAGAAACATTATTATTGTTGGAATCATCATATAATGCTATAAAAATGCTAACAAAAAGAAGTGATATAGATAATCTAAAAATTGTAAAAATAGAATCTGGTTCACTATTAGCAATGCTTCTTGGTGATGAAAATATTATTCAATTATTGACTCAAATTATTAAAACAGTAGCAGTAGAAATGTATCAAAAATTTACTACTAATGGTAAATTACAAAAGGAAGCAAAAATTATGGAAATGATATCATCTTCTGCAGATGTTATACAAAAATTGGATGATATGGGAATAAATACTGGAAAATCCAAAAGTGATATAAAAGACTGCTTAAATACTACTACAAATAACATTTATAAAATAATCTCAAAAAATGGAAAAATAAAACTAAATGATGAATTACTAAGTATAGGTAATAATGATAAATTAATTGAGTATAAAACTTTATACCTAGATAGTGATAAAAGTCATATAGATAATGAGGATGATAAAAATGATTAAAGGAAAGCCATTTGTAAAATGGGCAGGTGGGAAAAGACAAATAATAGATAAATTAAAACAATATGTACCAGATGATTTTGATACTTATTATGAACCATTTATAGGTGGGGGAGCACTATTATTTGAATTGTCACCTAAAAAAGCCGTTATTAATGATTCTAATAAAGAACTTATGAATGTATATGAATGTATTAAAGATGAGAAAAAGTTTGAAGCAATGTGTAGAGAATTAAATCATCACGAAACTGAGCATTCTGAAGAATATTATTATGCGATTAGAAATATAGACAGAGATAAGAAGAAATTTAATAAGTTAGCGGATTATAAAAGAGCAGCAAGAACTATTTATTTAAATAAAGCCTGTTTTAATGGTTTATATAGAGTTAATAGTAAAAATGAGTTTAATGTACCATTTGGTAAAAAAACAAAAGTAAATACTTATGAAGGTCAAAATTTGGGTATTATATGTGGTTATTTAAATTATAACGATATTAAATTGTTATCAGTTGATTTTGAAGAAGCAGTAAAAGATGCTAAAAAAGGTGATTTCATTTATTTTGATCCACCATATGATTCTGATACATCAACATTTAACAGTTATACAGAAGATGGCTTTGGAAAAGAAGAACAAAAAAGACTTGCTAAAGTATTTAAAGAATTATCTGATAGAGGTTGTTATGTAATGT
The DNA here is from genome assembly GCA_019421005.1 of bacterium. Classification (GTDB taxonomy): domain Bacteria; phylum Bacillota_I; class Bacilli_A; order RF39; family UBA660; genus CALVXC01. The sequence continues at coordinate 4,423 of JAHZGA010000035.1, forward strand.
TATCTAATCACAATACAACTTTAGTAAATGAATTGTATAAAGATTATAATATTCATGTAATTGAAGCAAAAAGAAATATTAATTCTAACGGAAAGAAAAGAGGCAAAGTAGAAGAAGTAATTATTACAAATTTTGAAAATAAAAAAGGATTTGAAAAGTAAATATAGTATAATATATATGAGGAGGTAAGTTTGTATGAGTAAGAAATATTATTATGAAGATAAAGATTTTAAACTTATACAAGGTGATTCATTGAAAATACTTAAAGGAATTGAGCCTAAAAGTATTGATATGATATTTGCAGACCCTCCTTATTTTTTATCTAGTGATGGAATATCTTGCAGCGGTGGTAAAATGGTATCAGTTAATAAAGGTGATTGGGATAAATCAATTAGCATTGAAGAAAAACATAAATTTAATAGAAAATGGATTAAATTATGTTATCAAATTTTAAAAGATGATGGTACTATTTGGATTAGTGGAACTATGCATAATATTTATTCAATAGGTATAGCACTAGAACAAGAAGGATTCAAAATAATAAATAATATAATTTGGAAAAAGTTAAATCCTCCACCAAATATTAGTTGTAGATTTTTTGTTCATTCCACTGAAACAATACTTTGGGCAAAAAAAGATATTAAAAAAGCAAAACACAAATTTAATTATTCTCTTATGAGAGAATTAAATGGTGGTAAGCAAATGAAAGATGTTTGGGAATCATCTTTAACAAAACCAAGTGAGAAAAAATGTGGTAAACACCCAACACAAAAACCTATGGAAATATTAGAAAAAATAATATTAGCATCTACTGATGAAGGTGACTTAATACTAGATCCATTTAATGGTAGTGGAACTACTGGAATAATAGCAAACAAACTTAATAGAAAATATATAGGAATTGAAAAAGAAAAAGAGTATTTAGATTTAACAATTAGAAGAAAGGAGGCAGAAAAGTGATGTTAGAAAATATTAAAAAACAACTTGAATCTGCTTATGAGATAAGAGATATTAATGACATAGAAAAAGATATAGATGAAGGTAAAAATCTACTTAAAAATTCTTCAATAGAAGAAAAGAAACAATACATAAATAAAATAGAAATAAAATATAATTTTTATTTAGAATTGATTAAAGTAGTTATGAATATGAGAGTTGAAAAGTATGGGAAATCATCAGTTAGAAAAATGGCTATTGAAGAAGAAATTAGTCAAGATATTGATATATTAATACTTATTAAAGACAAAAAATTGTATGAAGAATTGTTAAAAGTTATTAATAACAATAACGAAAAATTTAATGGAGGTGTAAATTTTTGAGTAGAAATTTTAATGAATGGTTAAGCAAATTTAAAACAAGTATATCAGATTATACTTATTATGTTGATTTTGAAAAGATATACAAAAATGTAGATAAAGTAAAGGTTGAACTTAATATTTTAAATTCATTGATTGGTAGTAAAAATATAGAAGAAGAATTTCAAAATATATTAGTTAAATATCCTGAAACTTTAGAATGTATCCCATTATTACTTGCAGTTCGTTCACGAGAAATATTTGTAAAAGATGAGATAAACGAATATTTATTTAAGTTTGATAAAATGGTTTATTCTATGAAGGATTATATTAAATTCATGAAAGAATCTGGTCTATTTGATTTATTACAAAATCATATTATAAATAACTTATATGATTACGTTTTAGGTATTGAAGTTGGTCTTGATTCAAATGGAAGAAAAAATCGTGGTGGACATTTAATGGAAAACTTAGTTGAATCATATATAATTAAGGCGGGTTATAAAAAAGATATTAATTACTTCAAAGAAATGTATTTAAAAGATATAGAAAAAAAATGGAATTTGGATTTAAGTGAAATGTCTGGGCACAATACATCAACAAAAAGATTTGATTTTGTTATTAAGACTGATAAACAAGTATATGTAATAGAAACTAATTTTTATTCTAGTGGTGGTTCAAAATTAAATGAAACTGCTAGAAGTTATAAGATGTTAGCACAAGAGTCGAAAAAAGTTGAGAGTGTTACATTCATATGGTTTACTGATGGTACTGGATGGAATAGTGCTAGAAAAAATCTTGAAGAAACATTTAATGAGTTAGAAACAATGTATAATATAGATGATCTTGAAAATGGAATTTTAGAAAAGTTATAATTAAGATGGTGAATTAATGAAAGAATCAAAAGTAATAGTTATAGTATTATCTTCCATTTTAGTTGCTTTAATGCCAATGCTAATTTATTTTTATTTTATTTCTGAATTGATATATAGTATTTTGGTTAGCATAATAACGGGGTTAATTGTTTCTATAATTACCGCTTTGTGTCAGTACTTTGTTAATAAAAGTAAGATAAAAAATAATGTGTTTAATTGCTATTTTGATATGTATAAAGAAATTTATATATCAGAGCATAATAAAATTTTGTTTCATTATAGTGTTTTAAACATTTATAAAAAGTCAATAAATTTTTCGACTGAATTATCCAAAAATGTTTCTGAATATTCTGGATTTATTAGCAATAAAAAGAGTAGACTATATAAAAAGTTGAATCCAATAGTATGTCCTAATTACGATGAATTTAATATAAAAAATTTTACTAAATTGATTCTACCATTTAACACTAAATTATTTAATAGATTAATCATTCCTATAAAAACAGATTTAGAAAGAATTTTGAGAGAAATAGATTCAAAGAAGTTTGATAAAAATTTAAAAGAATTTTTATCAATATATAATAATTTAAATAGAAAAAAGTTATAAAAAAATAAATCATCCTATAAATTTTAATGGAATTTAGATAATAGGATGATTTTTTAATGCT
>JAHZGA010000036.1 GCA_019421005.1 bacterium
ATGTCGAAAATTCCGACATTCTTTTTAAAATCACTCTTTTACAACGTCATCACAACGTTTACAAATATTTCCAACCATTTCTTCTTCATTATAATAGTTCCAACATCTCTCACATTTAGAACCTTCAAACTTTTCAACTTTAACTTCACATACATTATATTTAGTTAACGTTTCTTCTGTAAGAATAACATCAGAAACAATTAAAAGTTGTTTTAAGTTCAAATCAGAAATAGCAGTTTTATACTCATCTGTTACTTTTAAATAAACTCTAGCTTCTAAACCTTTCCCTATTTCCTTTTCATTACGAGCATTTTCTAAAGCTTTATAAACATCATCTTTTATTTCAAAAAATTTATTCCATTTATTTAAAATTTCTTCACTGTCTTTTATTTCTTTTACTTTAGGATTATCCTCTAAATGAACACTATCTTTATTTTCTTTCAACCTTTTATAAACCTCTTCACTAGTATAAGGTAAAATAGGCGCTAATAAGATAGATAAAGTTTTAACATTTTCATAAAGAACTGTTTGAACGCTTCTTCGTTTTAAACTATCATTTTTTTCAATATACAAGATATCTTTAGTAAAATCTAAATAAAAGTTAGATAAAGTAAAATTAATATAGTTATTAACTGTTTTATAAACTTCTTGGAAATTATAATTTTCATAAGCATCTTTAATTGCTTTAACAGTTTCATTTAATTTAACTATCATATATTTATCATATTCAGGCATATCTTTATAATCTATTTTATTTGATGGTTCAAAATCAAATAAGTTACCTAACATAAAACGATAAGTATTTCTTATTTTACGATAACTTTCGCCTACTTGTTTTATTAATTCATCACTAAAACGTATATCTTCAGTATAATCAACACTTGAAATTAATAATCTAAGTACATCTGCACCTTGACTTCTAACTATTTTTAAAGGATCTAATGTATTTCCTAAACTTTTACTCATTTTATTACCGTTACCATCTAATGAGAAACCATGAGATAATACTTGTTTATAAGGAGCAGTTCCGTGAACAGCAACACCAGTAATTAATGATGAATTAAACCATCCACGATATTGATCAGATCCTTCTAAATACATATCACATGGATAATCTAATCCTCTTTGCAATAAAACCGCTGTATGACTAGAACCTGAATCAAACCAAACATCCATAATATCTTCTTCTTTAGTAAAATTTCCATTTGGACTTTTTTCATTAGTATATCCCTCTGGTAATAATTCTTTAGCAGATTTTAAAAACCAAATATTAGAACCATGTTCTCTAAAAAGATTAGCAACATGCATCATTACATCATAATCAACTATTGGACTGTTATCCTCATTATAGAAAATTGGAATAGGTACTCCCCAAACTCTTTGACGAGAAATACACCAATCACCACGATCTTTAATCATATTATATAATCTTGTTTTTCCCCAACTTGGATGCCATTTAACATTAGATTCTATTTCTTTTAAAATATCATCCCTAACTTTATCAATAGAACAAAACCATTGAGAAGTTGCTTTATAAATAACTGGTTTTTTAGTACGCCAGTCATGAGGATATTGGTGATTAATAAATTTAAGTTTTAATAATACACCTAATTCATCTAATTTTTTAGTTACCTCTTTATTAGCATCTTCAAAATATAATCCTTTAAATTCACCTGATTGTTCATTTAAAATTCCTTGATTGTCAACACCATCTACCATTTCTAAATCATAGTCTTTACCGATGATAAAATCTTCAGTACCATAACTTGGTGCGATATGAACTAATCCAGTACCACTATCTAAAGATACATGAAATCCTAATACAACTGGGCTAATTCTATCCATAAAAACATGTTTATATTTAATACCTTCTATATTTTTACCATTAATTTCACTTAAAATTTGATAATTATCCCATTCAAAATCTAGCGCGAGTGATGGTAATAAATCTTTGGAAACAATGTATTTTTTATCATTAACTAAAACTCTAGCATAAGTAAAATTCTCACCCACTGCTATAGCTGTATTACCTGGTAAAGTCCATGGTGTTGTTGTCCAAATTACTAAATTATCATTTTTCTCAATATAATCATTACCTTCAACAACTTCAAATGCAACAAAAATTGATGGGTCTTTGCGATCTTTATATTCAATTTCAGCTTCAGCTAATGCTGATTCAGAAGATGGCGACCAATAAACTGGTTTTAAGCCTTTAAAAACAAGTCCTTTTTGAGCCATTTTAGCAAATACTTCTATTTGTTTAGCTTCATATTCCTTTTGATAAGTTATATAAGGATTTTTCCAATCAGCTATGACATTCAATGATTTAAAATCTTCCCTTTGTTTATTAACTTGTTTAGTAGCATAATCATAACATAATTTACGAAAATCAGCTTTAGACATTTCTTTACGATTTACCCCACTATTAGTTACAGCTGTTTCAATTGGTAAACCATGAGTATCCCAACCAGGAATATATGTTACTTTATACCCTTCTAACATTTTATATCTATTGATAAAATCTTTTAAAACTTTATTCAAAGCATGACCAATATGGATATTTCCATTAGCGTATGGTGGGCCATCATGAATAACAAATGGTTTTCCATCTTTATTTTTTTCTAAAATTTGATTATATAAATCCATTTTCTCCCATGCTTTTCTTTGTAAAATTTCATTTTCAGGTAAATTACCTCTCATTTTAAAATCAGTTTCTGGCATTAATAATGTTTCTTTATAATCCATAATTACACTCCTTTTTTTATCTTTATATAATATCATAGGTTTTTAAAATAGTAAAGTAAATAACGAAAAAAAGTATCACTTTTAAGGACGAGTTATTTACCCGCGGTACCACCTTATTTCATAAATACTTTATACACTTTTAAACTATAACGCGTTACCTAAAACATCCAAAATGATCCGTATATTTATTGTTTATTAGTTTCCACCTACCACTAACTCTCTATTAAACATTTTAAATATACCGTTTTCTTCAACTGTTTTATAATTCTATTTTATCAATATCTCCAACCATTTCTAATTGGGCTTCTATGATATTTTTTAATCTTTTCTTAAATACATAAATATTTTTTGATAAATTATTAGCTTCATTTTCTGTTTTTTCTGCTCTTATCAAAGCCTCATTAACAATTCTATTGGCATTTTTTTTAGCTTCATCTATAATCATTTCTGATTCACGATGAGCATTAACTTTCATTTGATCGGTAGTTTTTTGAGCCATCATTATAGCTCGATTTAAAGTACCTTCGATATTTTCATAATGATCAATTTTATCTTTTAAAGCAGTATTTTCTTGTTCTAATTTTTCAATTTTTTCTACATACTTATTATTTTCATTGACCATTTCTTCAACTTGATTAATTATTTTATCTAAAAATTTATTAACTTCATCGGGGTCATAACCTCGAAGAGTTCGATTAAATTTTTCCATCTTTCTCACCTACCTGAACGTTAATGCTTACCATTCAATATTTATATCATCATTATCATGAATATCTTTGCCTTCAGTTTCATCAGTTATTTTTCCTTGAACATTTACATTGTTAGGAGTACATAAGAATATTCCTCCACCTATTTTTTGAATATCTCCTCCCATAGCATAAATTGTTCCACTTAAAAAGTCAACAATTCTTTTAGCTTGATCGGATGTAACTCTTTTCAAGTTAACAACTACTGTATTTCTTTTTCTCAAATGATCTGCTATTTGCTGTGATTCTGAATAGGCACGTGGTTCAAGTAAAATCATCTTACTTGTTCCATCTTCATTAATAGCTTCTTCAGGCTTTATATTATAATATTCGTTTCCAACACCATTATTAGTAAAAATATCATCTTCTTCGGATGAAAACCACTTTTTTATATTTACCGCCATTTTATTCCTCCTCTAGTACTATCTTCACTACTATTCATTTTATCATAGATTAAATAAAAAGAAAATAATTTTTTAACTATTTTCTATTTTTTTTTGTAAAATTTTATTTCATTTTATTTAAAAATATTTGATAAGCTTGGTATGCCTCATATAAATCAGCCTTACTTGAAACCTCATAAGGAGCATGCATACTTAAGATAGAAACGCCACAATCAACAACTTCCATGTTATAATTTGATAACATATAAGCAATTGTTCCTCCTCCACCTAAATCAACCTTACCTAATTCAGCCATTTGATAAGTAATATTATCTTCATCCAAAATTTTTCTTAATTTAGCAATATATTCAGCATTGGCATCACTTGAACCACTTTTTCCCCGCACTCCTGTATATTTATTGAAAACTACACCCTTATTTAAATAAGAAGCATTTTTCTTTTCCATAGTGTTTTCATATAAAGGATCATATCCTGCATTTACATCACTTGATAATACTTTAGAATTATTTAAACATCTTTTAATATTGATAATTGTACATTTATTTTGAAGTTCTAGTAAATAGGCAACGGTATCATGAAAAAATGTTGATTGCATTCCTGTTGCGCCATAACTTCCTATTTCTTCTTTATCTACTAATAAACAAGCGGATGTTCTTTCAGGATTTTCTATATTTAAAATAGCTTTAAAAGAAGCATAAGCACATATTCTATCATCTTGTCCATAACCTATTATCATACTTCTATCTAACCCAAAATCTCTAGCTTTAAAAGCAGGAACAATTTCTATTTCAGCTGATAAAAAATCTTTTTCTTCAAAATCATATTGTTCTTTTAAAATATTTATTATATAAGTTTTAACTTTGCTATCTTCTTTTCCTATTTTGTTAGGTATACTACCAATTAAAACATCCATAGCTTCACCATCAATAAATTCATTAGCAAGTTTTTTTAATTGTTCACTAGCTAAATGAGGAAGTAAATCAGTAATTCCTACTACTGGATCAGTTTCATTTTCTCCTATTCTTAATTCAATTTTTGTTCCATCTTTTTTAACTACAACACCATGAATAGATAATGGAATTGTAAGCCATTGATATTTTTTTATTCCTCCATAATAATGGGTATCTAAATAGCAAAATTGTTCGTTTTCATAAACTGGATTAGGTTTCAAATCTAATCTTGGTGAATCTATATGTGCACCTAACACATTCATTCCCTCTTCTAAATTTTTTCCTATTACAAATAAAGCAATTGATTTATTCATATTTACCTTATAAACTTTATCACCAGGTTTTAAAGAATTTAATTCATCTATACTACAAAATCCATGATTTCTAGCTTGTTTAATAAATTCTTTAATACATTCTCTTTCTATTTTACAATTTGAAATAAATTCTTGAGATTCACGTGCTAAAAGAAAAATATCTTTTTGTTTTTGTTCATCATATTTTAACCATAAATTTTCATTATTCATTTTTAATCTCCTATTCTATTAATAGTATATCACATTTTTTAATAAATTATAAATTAAAAAGACTATTAACAAAATTTACGTTGTTAATAGTTATAAATTAATAATTCTAAAAAACATTTACACCTTGTTCTAGTTGTTTTTTACCAATAAAATAATAAATAATATTAAATACTAGATATATAACTATTCCTAAAATCATTACCTTTTTAATTGCTGTAACACTTATAACTGATGATTTAAATACTTCTAGTACATCTATATCAATATAACCAAATAAATATATTAAAATTAAAATTATACCTTGCGTTAATAAATAACTTATTACACTTATTATAATGGTTTTAGCCATTCTATTTTTATTAGATTTATGACCTATAATAATTCCAACATATCCAATTAACAAAGCTAAAACAATTTCTAAAAAGAAAACTAATGAAATTACTAGAATTAATTTAATAATAGTTGTATCTAATGTATTAGCAGTAAATTCTAAAGATGTTTTTAAAAACTCTAAATTTTCTTTAGAATAATAACATATAAATAAACAAACAACAGCAACTAAAATAGTTGTAAATGATGTTATAAGTGCGGATAAAACTTTTGATAAATAAATATCTTTTTTTGCTACTGGTAAGGTATGTGTTAAATAGGATTCATCTTTATAAATATTTCTTATAAATCTAACCCATGATCTCATTAAACAATTTATCAAACAACTTACTATCATTGAAATTGCAATTCCAGCTGATATTTTATTTAAAATATTAAATACAAATGAATCATTAATTAAGAATAATCTAGTTAAAAGAGAAAATATTAAAGATAAAACATAAAAAACAACAATAACTTTATAAATCCACTTTAAATCATATTTTAATAATTTACCTAACATTTAAACATCCTCCTAAACACTTCATCAACACTAGCGTTTTCATTTTTTCTTAATTCATCAGTTTTAGCAGTTAAAACTATTTTTCCTTTATCTATAAATATAACTTCATCTAAAATTCTTTCAATATCAGCTATTAAATGAGTTGATATTATTACACTTGCACCATCTTTAAAATTAGATAAAATTGTATCTAAAATATAATCTCTGGTAGCTGGATCTACTGCCCGATGTAATAAATCATCTATATATATTTTTAAATGGTAAAGTTCCAT
>JAHZGA010000037.1 GCA_019421005.1 bacterium
CTTACAATATGGATAATTATGTATATTTAAATTTTAATTTTTAATAATATGAGGATGAAATTTTCTATAGTAGAATTTGTGTGGAAGTACAAATTCAGTGCTGGCTAGACACAAATTTTAATTCCAAATTTAAAACTATATAAAAAGAGGATGAAATTATTTTGATATTTTTTTCTCTTTTTTTATAGTATTTATATAAAATAAAAACTCACGAACTTTTCAGTCCGTAAGTTGATTTTAAATGGAGCGGTAAATAAAGATATTTGAAACTCCTTAAGTTGTTGATAAACAACTAATCACTAATTACATTTTAACATAAATTTAGCATAATTCAACAAAAAATCTTCATTTTATGGTACAATATATGGCAAAACACTTATGCCATAAAGGAGGTTATATATGGTTAAAATTAAATCTTTTTCTACTAATAATGGTAATATGTTTTATATTAAACATAGTAGTGACAATTTTACAATTATTGATTGTTGTATTGATGAAGAAAATAAGAATTCTATACTTAATGAACTTATAAACGAAAGTAAATATAAAAGTATAACTAGACTAATTTCTACCCACCCAGATGATGATCATATTAGAGGTTTAAAATTTTTAAGCGATAACTTTTCTATTCCTAACTTTTATTGTGTTAAAAATGAAGCGACAAAGGAAGATAAAACTGATGATTTTAAAAAATATTGTGAATTAAGAGATTCAGACAAAGCATTTTATATTTATAAAGGATGTTCTAGAAAATGGATGAATCAAACTGATGATACAAGAGGATCGTCTGGAATAAACATTAAATGGCCTGATAGATCAAATGCTGATTTTCTTAATGCTCTACAGGACGCAAAAAATGGTGATAGTCCGAATAATATATGTCCAATAATAACATATTCTTTAAATAATAATATTACGGCATATTGGTTTGGTGATTTGAAAACTGATTTTATGAACAATATAAAAGATAAAGTTGATTGGATTAAAGCAGATATAGTATTTGCCTCTCATCATGGTAGAAGTAGCGGAAGAATACCCAATGAAATATTAGAAAAAATAAAACCCAAAATAATTATAATTGGAGAAGCACCTAGTGAAAATTTAGATTATTATACTGGATATGAAACTATAACACAAAATACTGCTAAGGACATTGTGATTGTTTGTGAAGATAATACCGCAGACTTTTTTGTAAGTAATACTAATTATAAGACAGCACCATCAAATTTAAAAATGATTTATGGGAAAAATTTAGATGGATATACTTATATAGGAAGTTTAGAATATGATGGATAATTTTGGATTTAGAATTAATAAATACTTTAAAGTATCTTTGGTTATTGGGCTAATTGATTTATTAATTTTTTATGTGATAGGAAAAGTTTTTAAATATATGAATTTATTTTATATAATAATAGATAATTGGAAATATGTATTCCTTTTTATAGGCAGTATATTATTAATAATTTATCTTTTTGATATTTTGTTCTTTTATGAAAGAAATAGAAAATACAAATTTTTATTAATATTTAACGAACCTTTTAAAAAATGGCAAACATACATTAGCAAAAAAAGTGTTATTAATAAAAATCATAAGAAAAATGATTTTTATTCTGATATTTATTGCAAGGTTAAAAATATTAATAAAATACAAGGCATAAGAGATGATGAAATATTAATTAGGGATATTGCTGTTCATTTAGTATTCACAAATATAATAATTCTTTTTGTTTTCTTTTTATTAGAACATATAGAAATAAAAATATACATTTATTGTTTTATAGCTTTAATTCTAATTTATATAATTTTAAATATATCTTATAGAAATTATTTAAAATATTATATTAACGAAATATATAATGAATATATTAACATAAAAAAATAATTATGCTATACTATTTATAGTTATTTAGGGAGGTTTTATAGATGAGTGAGTTATTTTCAAAGGCGGAAGATTGCAGTTTATTAGCAAGTAGATTAAAGAAAAAATTAGGAGATAAAATTGATTTTTATGGTTCAACATATATAGAAATTCCAAGCGGTAAGTATTTATCCTCATATAGAAAGAATAACGGAGAATACATGTTTAATGGACAATGGTTACCATTTTATTTTAAATTTTCTGAAAACGAGTTTTTAAGAATTAGTGTGGGTTCTAATCATTGTGGTAGTTCGCTTGGTGAAAAAATGGCTGCTTTAAGTGATTTCTATTCAATATTAAGTGAAGAATATGGTGAACCAACGGTTTTTTATACTACTAAAGATGACGATGAAGGACTATTAACTTTACAATGGGCTTTCATTAATAAAGAAGAGGAAATAGAAAAATTTCAAAGTGGTACATATTTTGATGATGCTGAAATTGATACATTAATAGTACTAGGCAAAAAAAGAGAAAATGTAGATGGTTATAGTTTGAGTGATAAAACAAGAGAGATTATTTCTAGACAAGTTGGTTTACCATTTGAATTAATACATTTAGTAGATGAAGATATTGAAAACTTTGTTAAACATAAAAATGGTAAAGAAGTGACAATACCCACAGGTGCCAAAGTAGATGGATATCATGTTACATCATATGAAAAAAAATTAGAGAGAAAGTTAAGAAAAATATAATAAAAGATGATTATCGTTCGAAATCATCTTTTTCTTTACTTAAATCTAAAATTTCGATGTCATCTTCATCTAAAACATTATCTTCATACATATCATTAACAACATCAATATATTTATCATCTTTATTATACCAACTATGAAGTTTGCTATGTAGAAATAATATTAGTTTTTCAAACTTATCTTTCCAATAATTAAGGGTATTTTGTATATCATATATTTTATATTTTAAAAATGATATTTCATTATCTTTTTCTTTAATCGTATTATTTAAAGTCTTAACTCTTAAATTAAGTGCTTTATTATTTTCACTTAAAGTTTTAATCTTATTATTCTTATCTTTTAATTGTTCATGAGCATTAACTAGTGTATTAGACAGTGTTTGTATTTTATCATATTCTTTACTAGTATTATCTACTTTTGATAATTGTCTTACATTTTGAATAGCATTATTAGGTAACGATGTTGTTCCACTTAAATTATTTTTACCATTTTGTTTAGATATGTTTTTTCTATTTTTATCACTACCTAAATGTAATGAATAAGCAAGATCTGACATTTTTTCCTCCTTTCTAGAGGTGACCACTGGAGTAGCCATTTTGTTTATCCAAAATTTCTAACCCCTAGGAATTTTGTGCGTACCATGCAAAATATCCAGTGGGCTAAGGTTTAACACCTTAGAATCCGTTTTACAATTTTTAATCTGCTATCGCCACTTTCATTTACTTTCGTAAACAAAACGTGTCACGCATATTAAAAATTTTCTTCAGTTACATTATCTGGTATTGTTTCAAATGCATCTTTTATATTTACCTTTATATCATTAGGACTATTTTTTGTAGCAAACATTCCCATTGCTACCCAATTATTATCTCCATTATTATTTTTCTGCAATGGGAATGTTCTAATAGGAACTTCATTCTTGCGAAGTGAACCTATATCTAATTTTTCTGTTTCTTTATAAAAAGTACCTTTATAAAAATTAACTTCATAATACTCATTTAATCTATAAAAATGTTGCATAACTTCTTTAATAGGCAAATATTCACTATATCTAACATTTGTATTTGTAGATATACCATTGAAACTATAAATGAGTTCTTTTTTCTTATCACTGTAACCTTTATTATATAATTCTTCAAAATCACTATAAAATGTACTTCTAAAATTAACTTGTTTAATTAGATACATATTGTTTTTAAATTCTAATTCAATATCATCAATATATAGCATAACTATATCAGCTTTAGCTTGTCTATCTAACAGCTCCCAATTATCATTAAAAGCATAATAGGTAATAGGAAGTTTAATTTTATTAATAAAATCCATATCTCGTTTGAGTAGGATATCTTCTACTGTAAAATTAAGTTGTTCTGACTGTGAATTTTCTAACATTTTAGAATTAATTATTTCAATTTGTCTTTCTATTACTTTAGATTCTTGTTTAAATTCTTCTTCAGTAAACAATTCATTAATATATGCTTTTTTAATTCTATCTTTTTTATTATTTAACTTTTTCAATTTTTGTTCTAGTTCAATTTTAGGGTTATCTATTTTTGCTTTTAAAACTGGTAAAAAGAATTCATTAACAACATTATCGTACTCTAATAAATCAGCAAGTAAATTTTTAATATGTTCTTCAATTTTATTTTCATGAATATTATTTTTGTAATTCTCACATCTATAGTAGAAGTACCATTTATCTGATTTGATTTTATGTGAAGCACCACCTGCAAGAATTCTACCACATTTAAGACATCTTAACTTTTGTAAGAAGATATAAGTTTGTGTTCTCATATAATTCTTTTGATTTTTCTTTGCCTGTACTTGGCAATTTTCCCATAATTCTTTACTTACAATGGGCTCTACAACATCTTTATAATAAGTTTGATGATTCGTTCTTTTACCATGAACATAATCACCTTTATATACTTCATTAGAGATAATTCTAAGTATTCCAGTATCACACCAATTTGTTTTACCTAAGGCTTTTTATTCATTAAAAATAGTCGCAATATTATAATATGATTTTCCTTCAAAATATAAATTATATATTCTTATAACAACATCTTTAGTCAATAAATCAGGTACTAATTTTTTATCTAAATGTTTATAACCTAGAGGTGCTCATTCAGGAATGTGTCCTTCCTTAATTGCTCCAACAAGTCCTACTTTAGTTCTTTCACTTGTTCTTTCTATTTCATTTTGTGAAACAGTAGTTAAAAGCCTAGCTACCATTTTACCACTTGAATTAGTAGTATTAATTTCTTCATTAGCACAATCTAAATAAGCATTGTTTTCATCTAAGAATTTCATAATATCTTCCATATCGTAAACACTTCTAGTTAATCTATCCAATTTTAATACAACAATAGTATTACATTTCTTATCCCTAATATCTTGTAATAGTTCTTCAAATGCAGGTCTTTCATTGCCTGTTTTAGCACTTATACCAGCATCTTTATATAGTTTATATATCTCATAACCTTTATACTCACACATTGCTTTTAATCGTTTTTCTTGTTCGGGCAAACTAAATCCTTCTCTTGCTTGATCTTCGGTTGAAACTCTCATATATAATCCACATATCCTTTTATTCTCATCCATTAAAATCAACTCCTTTTACTAAAAAAGGGCAAAGTAGTCTTAACTATGGTTTTTATACTACTTTGCCCATAAATAAATTAAATATAAAGTTTTCTTAATTTAATTATAAACGAAATTCGACAAAATTACTAGTTTAGCGACTTTAAATATGATTCTAACTCTGTTATTTGTACCTTCTTACTTAAATTTTTAATATAAATCTCAGTAGAATAATTAAAAGCAAGAAATGTTATGTCATTGATGATTATTCTATGTGGTTCTATATAAGATAAATTAGTCTTATCAATTTTACGAATACTACCATTAATAAATTTAGGAGTAGTATTACAGAAATCACATATAAATTCTAATTTCTTTTTTAGAGAATCATCAAAACTTATTTCTTGCTCAATAATCTTTATCATAATTTTCACTATCCTTTCTTTTAGGATGATTTCTTTGTATGACTTCCAAGCTGAACGTGGGAGTATAACAACAAAAAAATCAATCTTTCGATTGATTTTCTATATATCAATGTCCGAATAGTTCGAACAGATTTCCCAATGGAGCAGTTGCTAAACGGGTTTAGCACACTTTTTAAATAAATTCATTTGCATTT
>JAHZGA010000038.1 GCA_019421005.1 bacterium
TATACAACAATTTTAATAAAAAGAAAAGAGTATTGAACTTTGTCAACACTCTGAAGTCATTATTATTATATAATAATAACTTTTTATCTTTTAACACGACTTTCATTGTCGATGAAGAATTATAACGTAATTTACATATGCTCTTTCTATCACCATACGATAAAACTACTTCAGATGGTAAAATATTTGAATTGTTTTCCAAATCATAAACCTCGCTACCAACTATTGTTGGTTTAAATCTTATTTTTTTTGTTTTATATTTACTAATATCATCATAGTTACTAAACATGTCTAAAGGATTGAAATCAATTCCGTTTCTTATTAATTCAATCTTTGCATTTGTAATTAATGAATATTTTTTCATACTTTTTCTCACCGCCATACATTATATATTCATAATTTTTTTAATCTTGAATTTTTAACAACACCTATATTCAATTTTGTAGTATCTAAATACAAATCATAATTCAATAAATCCTTATTTCGTTGCAATTCCATTTCATTAAACAATGGTGCAGCTAAATATATTTTTTTCATCATTAATCACCACTTAAAACAATTATACCATAATAGTGAATGTTTGTCTACATGTTTTCTCAATAAAATTCAAAAACTCAATTTGAATTTAGTTTAAATAACTATTCAAAAATAACTGTGTTATTTCCTTTACTTTAAATAGCAACACATTGACTATCCTAACAACATTGACTTTAGTCATGTTAATAATCATTGAAATTGTATTTCTGACAATTTTTCCTAATACAGTTTTTTCTTTTTTTAATATTGGCATTTCAGGTATTTTTTAAATTCTTACAATAATCAGTTATGGTATGATTGCCTTGTATTTATTCATTATCAAAAAAAGATAGCTACTTTTGATAACTATCTCCATTTTCATAATTAATTTCTATTCCATCTTGGACATTGTAAATATATATATTAAATTTTATTCCCTTACCTTCATCTTCAACTGAATAAGCTTCCATTTGAATTCCGCTGGCAATTAAATTATTTCCTTCATAAATTGGTGTTACTCGGTATAAAACATGATTGGAAGTTTCTTTTATATAATCAGCAACTTTGTTTTCAAATTCTAACATAGTACCAGTATTAGTTTGTCTTGTACATGTTATTAAATTAGTTTCTAAAGCATTTTGACCAGTTAATTGATATCCTATTAAATGACATCTATTATATAAATATTTTCCTTCTATATTATCATATTTAACTGTTTTAAATCCACTAGGTTTAATCATTCCAATATATCCTCTTTTTTTAGTAGGCATTAAGTCTATTCCTAAATTAGCAACTGCTTCATGAGCTCTACCTAAACTATCTAGTTCACTATACTTTTGAAATGATGTTGTGTTAATTTCTGTAAAGTTAGGATTGTTATCATTTATTACAACATAATCTTTATTACTATATTTAGGTATATCTTTTAAAGTATAAGTTTCATTAGGTATAAGTTGTTGATAACAATAATAACCTATTAATAATATAAATATTATTAATGAGATAAATTTATTTAGCTTGATACCAATCACTACCTTTTTCAATATCTACTTTTAGAGGAACATTTAGTTTAAAAGTATTTTCCATTACTTCTTTTACTATATCAGTTACAATTGAAACTTCTTCATTTAAAACATCAAATATTAGTTCATCATGAACTTGTAAAATCATTTTACTTTTAATGTGTTTTTCTTCAAATATTTGATCTATTTCATTCATAGCTTTTTTTATTATATCAGCACTTGTACCCTGAATTGGAGTATTAAGTGCCATTCTTTCTCCACTATTTCTTATTATATAATTAGGGTTTTTTAATTCATCGATATATCTAATTCTTCCAAATAAGGTTTTTACATAACCTTTTTCAAGAGCTTCTTTTATAGTTTTGTCCATATATTCTTTAATTCCTGGATAAGTTTCAAAATAAGCTTCAATTATTTCTTTAGCTTCTCTAGGAGATATTTCTAAATTTTCTGCTAAACCATAACTACTTATTCCATAGATAATTCCAAAATTAACAGCTTTAGCAATTCTTCTCATTTCTTTTGTTACAGCTCTTACATCAACCTTAAAAATATCACTTGCTGTTTTAGTATGAATATCTAAATCATTGTTGAATGCTTCAATTAAACTTTTTATATCAGCAATATGGGCAAAAATTCTTAATTCTATTTGTGAGTAATCCGCGCTTATGATAATAGAATTTTCACTTGGAATAAAAGCTTTTCTGATTAATTTTCCATATTGTGTTCTAGTAGGAATATTTTGTAAATTAGGTTCAATTGATGATAATCTTCCTGTTCTTGTTAATGTTTGATTATAAATTGTATGGATTTTTCCATCTTTCATAATTGTATTCATTAAACCTATTATATAGGTTGTATATAGTTTAGATAACATTCTATATTCCATTATTTTATCAATAACAGGATGATAGTTTCTTAATTTTTTTAAAACATCAACAGCAGTTGAATATCCCGTTTTTCCTTTTTTGCCGTGTGGTAAACCAAGATGTTCAAATAATACTTCTCCTAGTTGACTAGGTGACGCTAAATTAAAAGTAGTTCCAGTCATATTAAATATTTCTTTACTGATTAAGTCTAATTTAATCATTATTTCTTCTTCCATGTCTTTTAAAACTTGTTTATTTATATATACTCCATTATATTCCATTTTACTTAAGGTTTTAGTTAAAGGAATTTCTATTTCTTGATATAGTTTCATAAGTTCATTATCTTTTAGTTTTTTTTCTAATTCATTTTTAGTTTCATATATAAATTTAGCTCTTTTTATACTGTTTTTAGCAATACAATCTATTTCAGGTATTTTTTCTTTTCCTTTTTTTCCATAAATACTTTCATTAAAATCAATATCATAATTTAATGAGTTTGCTAAAACAGCTAAATCATCTTTTACATTGTATTCTAATAGATAACCTGCTACCATAGTATCAAATATAAAATTATCTATAGAAATATCTTTCCATTTTAAAGCTACTATTGTTTTTTTTATGTCATAAGTATATTTAGGAATATCTTTTAAAAATTCTTTAGGTATTAGTTCAAAAGGTATATAATAACTACCTTCTAAATTATATACACCTATTCCAAGTATTTTGGCATCGTGGTAATTAGAACCTACTATATCTAAATTAATAGCAACTTCTTTAGTTATATTTACTTCTTTAATGTCATTTACTATTTTATAACTTAATGAATTATCTTTTTTTATTTTACTTTTTTTTAAGAATGAATAGAATTCTAGTTCTTCATATAATTCATTTAATTTTTCATTATCTTCAGGTTTATATTCAGTATCTTTAATAGTTATTTCTAGTGGTACATCTTTATAAATTGTTGCTAGTTCATAACTTTCATAAGCACTTTGTTTATCATTTAATAATTTTTCTTTAGTCTTACCAGTAATTTTTTCTATATTATCATATATATTGTTTAGAGTTTTATATTCTTGTAATAATTTTAAAGCAGTTTTTTCTCCTATTCCTTTTACACCTTTTATATTATCAGATGGATCTCCCATTAAAGCTTTTAAGTCAATAATATTTATAGGTTCAATTCCATATTCTTGTTTAAAACTTTCTTCGTTGTATCTTATATAATCTTTTGGTTTTAATAATTTTATATCAACATTTTTACTTATTAATTGTAATAAATCTTTATCACTGCTGATGATTGTTCCTTTGTAGTTTTTTTGATTACATATTTTAGCAAATGTTCCTATAATATCATCAGCTTCATAGTTATCTATTTCATAATATTTTATTCCCATATAAGTTAACATTTCTTTAGCAATTGGAAATTGTACTTTTAATTCTTCTGGCATAGCAATTCTTCCTGCTTTATAATCTTTATATTTTTCATGTCTAAATGTTTTTCCTTTATCAAACGCGACTAAAATATAAAGAGGTTTTTCTTCTTCAATTATTTTATTTATCATGTTTGTAAATCCAAATAATGCATTGGTAGCTAAACCTTTACTGTTTTTCATTATTTTTCCTGTATATGCAGTTGCATAGTAACTTCTAAATAATAAATTATTTCCATCGACTAATATTATTTTATCCATAATTAACCTCGCTTTCAATGTTAAAAGTTACCTTTTAACATGTTATGTCTTATTTAATTATAATAAAAATTATTAATTATTTCAAGTTAATTGTTCTTTGATTTTTAATTAAAGTAAACAGTTTTAAAACTTTTTTTAGTATAATCCACTAGTTTTAAATTTTGCATTTAATTTTCTTTATTCCATTAAAAAATATGGAATGAAAATTTACACACCATATTATACACCCTCTTCATCGTAGTAAACAGCTTTAAAACTTTTTTTAGTATTACTTACTAGAGCTTTAAAGCATCTACGATATGTATTTCCTAATAGTTAA
>JAHZGA010000004.1 GCA_019421005.1 bacterium
ATATTTTACAATGGTTATCACCAACAACCAAGAGATGATTTATTACCCAACAACCCAATACTGTCGTTGGTTGTTGTTCTGTTTCTAGGGTATAACTGTTTTTAAAATATTTTTTTCCTTTACCAACAATAGCTTTAGTAACAATTTCTTTATAAAGTGCCACTTTATCCCTCCTCATTTTAATTTATGCAACAAAATACAAAAGTTAACAAAAAAATAAACTTTTGTTAACTTTTTATTTATATTAAAATGAATTAAAGTTAAGTAAAGGAAGAAAATTGCTTTTATTTTAAATTTCTCCTAAAAATATTACTATTATAGATAATAAAATCATTGCTACAATTTCAAAAGGAATAAATTTTTTATATTTTTCATAACATGAAATTATATTTTTTCTACAATTTAAGTTATTAGAGTTTTTTCCAATTAATATTTCACTAGAATTAACATAACTATCTATATCATCTTTATAAATGCTCTTGTAATTAGTTGAATCATAACCTGCGTATTTCTTTTCAGGATTAATACTTTTATACCACTTATCAAGTATAGAAACACTAATGACGTTTCCTATTGCAAATGCTAAAATTACTGAAGCAATTGGAAAAACACCATATCCCATTGCATATATCTGTCTTATTGTTGGAACAAATAGTAATAATGTCAAGATTATTAATGATGGAATAAATCCTGTTGCTAAACTAACTACTGTATTCTTATCCTTTTAAACATCCAACCGGAACAACACATACCCCATCTTCTCTTTGATAAGCATATTTACTTGCTTCAATGTATAGCATTATCCCAATTAACTAAAACAGCTAAGCCAGTTAAAATAAATCGTACATATTCCCCACAATGATTAACTTCAAATTTTACAATATCTCAAGTCTAGAAGCTATCGTCATTCATTGATTAACCTTGTCGTTGGACTAATTAATAACAAGCTAAAATTTAAATTCGGTCATTTGTAGTTATTTTTTTCGGTTATTTGTAGCTTTTTCTTTCGGTTATTTGTAGAATTATATTTAACCAGTTACCATCATTTCTTATATATTTTACTTATTTTTATTAAATTTATACTTTCATTTATAATTAATTTTCAACACCTAATATTTATGCGCTGGTTTAGTTCTAATTCAAAAGTACCAACTCTATATGTTCTATTTGTAGCGGTAGATTTTTTTTGATAACCTTTATCTGTTTTTACATATTCATAATTAGGAAAACTTTTCATCTGTTGATTACTAATAATTTGTTCAAATTCTTCATTAGAAATTACTCCTTGAAATGGTAAATATCCAACTTTATCCTTATCAATATAAGGAACTGGAACACTATAATCTAGGAGTATATAATTATTTTTAGCTTTAACAATATTAAAACAGTGAGCATCTAAATGATCATTATTATCAATACACCCCATACAATAAAAACTATCAAATCCATACAAAGATAACAAATTTTGAGCCATTGCTGAACGTTCTGTACACATAGCAATATTCATTCCTTTTAAACTACCTATCTCATTATTTTCCAGTTTTTCAAAATACTCATCATCACTTGTCGAAGTTTGAAAAGCAATATCATTCAAAACTTGTTCTCTTCTATCTTCACCTGAATAATTTATTCCAAAATAACTATTTATAAACGTTTCAATAAATGAAACTAATTGTCCTTTTGTTTGAAGTTTATTTTCTCTAATTAATCTAGCAAAATCATAATAAAAATCAGTTGTTTTCATACTATAATCTCCCATAGAAAAACTTGCATATTTAATTCTTGTATCCAATGGTATAAAACCATTAAAAGTAGTTACTAGATCATTATAACCATTAACAAATCCTAAATATTCAGTCTTATTACTTTCATTATTCATCTTTGCTAAAGCGTTTGTAACAACACTTTGTAATTCTTCATCACTACAATTAATTACTTGATTTAATAAATTCATTTCTATCATCCTTAAATTTAAATATTTTTATTATTAACGGCAATAAACCACTTACCTATACTAGTATCCATAAAAGTTTCTAATTCTTCTATTGTTTTATTTTGTTTTACTTTATATAGTGGATCACACACTTTAAAATTATCTTTTTCATAACCAGTAAGTAAAACAGCATGATAATTACCACTTATTTCTCCTGCCAATATAATTAAATTATCATCATCTAACTTTTGTTTTAATAAAGATATATTTATATCAATTCCATTTATAACTTTCACGCCTCTTTTTTGACCTAAAGATAGATAATCTTGATATTCAACAATTGCTAAAGCAAAAACATTTTTATCAATTACACCCCGTTTATCTTTAAACAAATCTTGATTTTCATGATATATAGTAACATTCAAACCATTTTTCGCCATAAAGAATGCTAAAGCAGAAAATGGTGTCCCATCCATATGTTTTGAATGAAATATTTTATATAATCTTCTTTCATCATACCAATTTGCCCTAAAAATAACTTTATAATATTCTAATACCATCATCATACACGCAATAGAGCATGTATTACCTCTTTGCTTATATATTCTTACATTTTTATCCATTTAAAATTTTCCTAACATAATTTTAATAAAAAACTTCCCCAAGGAAGTTCTTATTAAAGTAATGAAAATAATAGCAAGACTACTACATTTGCTAAAGCAATAGTTGCAACTACTTTAAGTGCCCATTTAAACCAAGTTGAATAATCTACTTTTGCTAAAGCAAGTCCACCCATTATAGCTCCACAAGTTGGAGTAATTAAATTAACTAATCCATTTGCAGAAACTAAAGTCATAATAGTTACTTCTGTATTATAACCTAAATGTGCTGAAACAGGTGCAATAATAGGTGTTGATAAAGTTGCTAATCCAGATGATGATGGAACTAAAACAGAAAGTACAACATGAAGGAAATAATTAAGCGGTACAAAAGCATATTCTGGTAATTTTGATAATAATTCACTTGCGTTGTAAATAATATAATTATCTAAATAAGTTTGTCCCATTAATACGCTTGCTCCTCTAGCAACAGCAATAACTAAAATTACACCAATCATATCATCTGCACCATCAACAAATGTATCAACAAATGTTTTTTCATTGTAACCATTAACAATTGTTATAACAATTGACATAATTAAGAACCAAAGTGCTGCTTCATAGAACCACCAATTTCCTAATGATGAACCAGTAAGCCAACCTGTAAATCCATCAAAGAATGTTATATTAAATTCACCCCATGGAATAAATCCAATAATCATAATTAAGAATGTTAAACCAAATAACCACAAAGTAACTTTTTGTCTACCACTTAAAGTTACTTTTTCTTTAGCGCTTTCAGCATATTTACCAAATCTTTTTTCAGCATTCTTTTGTTCTCTTAAAGATAAAATAGTTGAACCCTTATCTTTTTTTACTTTTTTAGCATAAGCTAAAACAAATAAAGTTGAAATTGCATATGTTGTTAACCATAAAACAGTTGCTATTAAAATAACTAAACCATGATTAACATCTAAATTATCAGGTAAGCTACTTATTGCAACACCAGTTGCAAAAGGGTTAATAGTTGAACCTAAAACACCAGATCCAGCTCCTAATAAAATCACTGCTGACCCTACTAAAGGATCCATACCAGCTGCAAACATAGTTGCTGCTAAAAGAACATAAAAACCAACTGTTTCTTCTAACATTCCATAAGTTGTACCACAAATTGAGAAAATAAACATCAAAATAGGAATTAACCATAATTCTTTACCCTTTAATTTTTGAACTAATACCTTAATTCCGGTTTCAAGTGCTTTTGTTTTATCAACAACCTTTAAAAATCCACCAAGTATCATTATGAATATTGCAACATCAATTGCATTTTCAAACCCTAAAATTGGGGACATTAACACTTGTGATAAACTCGCACCTACTGTACCACTACCATTAACAATATTTTCTCCAACAAAGGTTGCTTCAGGTAATATATGCGATAATATTGCTAAAATAACAATTAAAATCATTATTATCGAATATGCTGATAGCATCACTCTGTTTTTTTTCTTAGCCATAATTTACCTCCTCTTTATAACTGTACCAGTTTTACCATTAATAGCATCATTGGCCTTATTTAAAGATGCTATAATAGCTCTTTTATCATCAGATTCATTAATAAAATCTAAACAAGCTTCAATTTTAGGAAGCATACTTCCTTTTGAAAATTGTCCTTCTTCAATATATTTTAAAGCTTCTTTTTTAGTTAAAATATTAATTTCTTCTTGATTTTCCTTATTATAATTTAAACAAACATGATCAACAGTTGTTAAAATCAATAATATATCAGCATCAAGTTCTTTAGCTATTAAAGCAGCTACTCTATCTTTATCAATAACTGCATCAACACCGTGATAAAATCCCTCTTTTTTAATAACTGGAATTCCACCACCACCAGCAGCTATAATAATATTATCATATTGAATTAACTCTTTTATTAAATCTTCTTCAACAATTTTTTTCGGTTTAGGAGATGGCACAACTCGCCTATAACCACGTCCTGAATCTTCAGAAAATTGATAATGCTTTTCTTTTTTAATTTTATTAGCTTCTTCCAAACTATAAAACATTCCAATTGGCTTCGTTGGATTTATAAAAGCCTCATCATTTTCATCGACCAAAACTTGTGTTATCAAGGATACACAATTCTTAACAATTCTTCTTCTTTTTAATTCATTTTGAATAGATTGTTGTAATTGGTATCCAATATAACCTTGACTCATACTTCCACATTCAGCAAAAGGCATATTAGGCGTTGAAATATTATTAGATGCATATTCCATTGCCAAAGCTATTTGACCTACTTGTGGCCCATTTCCATGGGTAAGAATAACCTTATTATCATTCCCTACTAATTTTACAATAATCTTAGAAACTTCTTTTAATAGTTCCAATTGATTTTTAGGATCACTACCTAAAGCATTTCCACCTAATGCTATAACGATTTTTTTCATGAATCACCAAGAGTAGCATAGATAACTGCTTTAATAGTGTGTAATCTATTTTCAGCTTGATCAAATACTTTAGAATTATCTGAATTAAACACTTCATCAGTTACTTCCATTTCTTTTAAACCATAACTATCATATATTTGTTTTCCAATAGTTGTATTTAAATCATGAAATGAAGGCAAACAATGTAAGAAAGTAGCATTATTAGTATTATCCATAACTTCTTTTGTTACTTGATAAGGTTTAAGTAATTTAATTCTACTTTCCCAAACACTTTCTTCTTCACCCATTGAAACCCATACATCAGTATAAATAACATCAGCATTTTTAGTAGCTTCTAATACATTATCACTAAATTCAAGTTTAGCACCGCTTTCTTCAGCTACCTTTTTACATCTAGCAATTAAATTTTCATCAGGCCATAATTCTTTAGGCGCGCATGCTACAAAATGCATCCCCATTTTAGCGCTTAATACCATTAAAGAATTAGCAACATTGTTTCTAGCATCTCCCATGAAAACTAATTTTATACCTCTTAATTTATCATGATTTTCTAAAATTGTTAAAGCATCTGCTAACATTTGAGTTGGATGAAATTGAGTAGTTAATCCATTCCAAACTGGAACACCAGCATTATTAGCTAATTCCTCAACAATTGATTGATCATAACCACGATATTCAATTCCATCATACATTCTTCCTAATACTTTAGCAGTATCTTTAATACTTTCTTTTTTTCCCATTTGAGAACTACCTGGATCTAAATAAGTAACACCCATTCCTAAATCAAGTCCAGCTACTTCAAAAGCACATCTTGTCCTAGTTGAAGTTTTTTCAAACAATAAGACAACATTTTTATTAGATAAATATTTATGTTCAATATTATTGTGTTTTTTATTTTTAAAATCTCTAGCTAAATCAAGTAAATAATTTATTTCTTCTTCACTATAATCTAACAATGTTAAAAAATTTCTATTAGTTAATTTCAAAATAAATCCTCTCTTTCTAGTGGCATACTCATACATCTTGGTCCACCACGTCCACGAGATAATTCCGCACTGTTCATTTCAATTACTTTTATTCCATGTTCTCTTAAAATATTGTTAGTTATATTATTTCTATTATAAACAACAACAACACCAGGAGCAATACAAAGAGTATTAGTTCCATCATTCCATTGTTCTCTTTCAGCAGAAATTTTTTCTCCACCAGCACATGGGATTAATTCTATTTTACGGTCTAAATAATGTTCTAGTATTTCTTCTAAACTTCCTTTTACCTTTATAACATTTAAATCTTCATCACTATCTTCAATATCGCCTTCAGTTATTTCAAAAACTTCTAATGTATCTAAAATACCAGGATGATAAGTAAATTTATCATAATCAATTTGAGTAAATACGGTATCCAAATGCATAAATGCTCTTGAAACAGGAATATTAAACGCTAAAACAGTATCTATTTGACAATCAGGATCTTTAAATAAATTTTTAGCTAGTTCATCAATTGCATCTGCTTCTGTTCTTTGAGAAATACCAACAGCAATTACGTGTTCATTTAAATTTAAAACATCTCCACCTTCAATATGATATGATTGATATCTATCATAATACTTATTTACCTTATTAGCAAAATCAGGATGATAATTAAATATATATTCAGCATAAATTGTTTCTCTATTTCTAGTAACAGAATACATTTTATTTAAAATAATACCATTCCCACAACTTGCAAATGGATCTCTTGTAAAATATAAGTTAGGAATTGGATCAGCTAAAAATTTAGATTCTTCACTAACAAAGTCAACTAATGATTTTTCAATTTCTCTTTTAGCACGACTTATTTCACCAATTTTAATCCCAGACATAGTTTTTAATACTAGTTCTTTTTTATCAATATAACTTTTTAAATATTCAAAAACTAAATTCTTATATTTTGGTGTTCTAATACCAGCTTCATAAATGAATTGTCTAATGAATTTATTTTCAATTTCATCACTCATTTCTAGTACTTCAGCCATTAAATCTTCTAAATATAAAACCTCAATACCATTTTCTTTTAAAATATGTGCAAATTCATCATGTTCTTTTTGAGCTTCTGGTAAAAAAGGAATATCATCAAATAGTAATCTTCCTAATGAATCCGGAGTTAAATTCAAAAGTTCATTACCAGGGCGATGAAGTAAAACCCTTTTTAAAGGAGCAATTTCACTTTTTACATTAATTACACTCATTCTTAACCTCTTTTCCATTATATAATAAGTATACCAATAAATAAGTTTTTTAGCAACTATTTTAAATTAGCTTTATCTAAAAATTCTATTAATCTTTTATTTTTACTTTGAGTCATTTCTAATGGTGTTCCACTAAATTCTACTTTGCCATTTTCTAAAAATAATATTTTAGAAGCACAATTTTTAATAAAATTCATTTCATGAGAAACAATTATCATTGTAATCTTTTTATCAACTAAAGCTTTAATTAAATCAATTACTTCTTTAACCATTTCAGGATCTAAAGCTGAAGTTGGTTCATCAAACAAAATTATTTTAGGATTCATTATTAAAGTTCTTATAATTGCCACTCTTTGTTTTTCTCCCCCTGATAAACTACTAGGATAACAATCTCTTTTATCATATAAATTTATGCTTTTTAAAAGTCTTATAGCTTCTTTTTTAGCTTTATCTTTACTCATTAATCCTAAATTTATAGGAGCAAGAGTAATATTTTCTAATACTGTTAAATGAGAAAATAAATTAAATTGTTGAAAAACCATTCCCATTTTTTGTCTTACTTTTGATAAATTAACATCACTTTTTGTAATATCCTCATTTTCAAAAATAATTTTTCCACTTGTTGGTGGTTCTAACATATTTATGCATCTTAAAAATGTACTTTTACCACATCCACTTGGACCAATGATAGAAACAACTTCTCCTTCATTAACAGTTAGATCAATTCCATTTAAAACTGTTAATTTACCAAATTTCTTTTTTAATGATTTAATTTCTAGCATTATTTAAACTCCTTTCCATTTTATTTACTAGTTTGGAAAGTCCCATAGTCATTAATAAATATATAATTGCAATTATAATTAATGGAAAAAAATAATCATATGTTCTTGATGCTATTATATCAGAAGCTTTAGTTAATTCCATAATTCCAATATAAGCTCCTACTGAAGTTTCTTTTAATAAAGTTATAAATTCATTTCCTAAAGCTGGTAAAATATTTCTAATAGCTTGTGGTAAAATGATAAGTTTCATGGTTTGATTATATTTTAGCCCTAAAGAAAGGCCAGCTTCCATTTGACCTTTATCTATTGAATTGATACCTGCTCTTATTATTTCTGATACATAAGCTCCAGAATTTATTCCGAATGCTAGAATACCTACAAAAATTATATTAATATCAGTTGATTTAAAAATAACATAATAAATTATCATTAACTGTAATATAACTGGTGTACCCCTTATAATATTAACATATATTTTAGAAATATCATTTAAAATTTTTAATTTGTGATTTACTTCATAATTATTTCTAATAATTGAAATGATTGTTCCAATTAAAACACCTATTAAAACAGCAAAAAAAGCAATTATAATTGTATTTAAAAGTCCTTTTAATATATATAGATATCTATCATCATAAATTATTGTTCTATAAAACACTTCAACAATATTTTGCATAAATTCCTCCTACTTTGTATGATTTATAATAAATTCATCAATTTTACCTTCATCTTTTAATCTTGCTAAAACACTATTGATTTTATCTAATAATTCTTTATTACCTTTTCTTACAATCATACCATAACTATCACTTGTAAGTTCTTTAGGTAAAATTTTTAAATCATTATTAGTTTTTATTATTTCTAGTGCTGGTAACTCATCCATTACAATAGCGTCAACTTTAGAAGCTTTTAAATCTTGAACAGCTGATAGATATTTCTTTTGTCTTATAATTTCACTATTTTTAAAATTTTCTGTTACATAAGTATCACCAATACTTCCTAATTGAACAGCAATTTTTTTACCACTAATTTCATTTGGTGAATTAATTATACTATCGTTTTTAACAATAACAACTTGTTTAGAAACAGAATAATTAATAGAAAAATCAACTTGTAAAGCTCTTTCTTCACTATAACTAATTCCAGCCGCACCAAAGTCAGCCTTTTTTGTTTTTACTTCATTAATAATGGAATCGAATGCTACATCTTTAATTACTAGTTTTTTTCCTAATTCTTTAGCTATTTCATTAGCGATATCAACATCTACTCCAACTATTTTATTGTTTTCATAATATTCATATGGGGCAAAACCAGCTTCTGTTACCATTACTAATTCATCACTTTCCTTATTGCATCCTGTTAATAACAACATAAATAAAATTAATAATATCTTCTTCATAAAAATCACACTCCTATTTTAATAATTATATCATATTTTTTTCATGATTATAAAAAAAAAATCATTTATTTATGATTTTTTAAATTGGCTATTGTTTTTACTTAAAGTTATAACTGGACGAATACCTATCACTTATATTGCAACCTGATTTAAAAAATCCTTGACAAGCTGTGTAATTAAAACCATACATATTTATTTTGATTATCACTAACTAGTTTATCATTAACTAAATTGTAATTTTTATCACCTTTACTTACACTCAACATTAGTTAAGTTATCTCCATCATAATCAAAACAATAATTATTAAAATCAATTTGAGAAATAACAATTATTCCTTCTTTTGAAATAATCATTGAGTTAATACTATCAGGTAGAGTTTCTACATTAATTTTCTCATTATCTAAATTAAAGTTATCTTCCTTGTTTAGTTTTACAACTCTTCCATCAAAAAGTACTCTAACATCTACTAAACTACCATAACGTTTTAAAGCATCACTATGCCATTCTTTGGCACTATCAACAAATATTAAAGCATTCTCTTCAGCTATCTCTTTATTTTTTTCATCTTTTATATATTCATCGCTAGGTTCTTTTTCAGTAGTTTTAATATTTTCTTTAGGTTGTTTTGTTTTAAAATCAGGATTATTTAAAAACAAAAAGTATATAATTTCCCATATAACAATTATTATTAGAACAAGTACAAAAACAGAAGATAATTCATTTTTCTTATTTTTTTTCTCTTTAGGCATATCACCAACTCCTACTATATATAGAATACCAATAATTTTAAAAAAAGTAAAGACCTACTTTACTATTTTTCCATCCATACTCCAAGTTTTTACATCAGTTATTTTAACTTTTTTAATTTTTCCGATATTTTCTTTTGCGCCCTCTACATTAACTAATTTCATAGTATCAGTATATCCCATTAATATATTTTCATTTTTTTCACTGACACCTTCTATTAAAACTTCTACTTTTTTATCTAAATATTTCATATTAGCTTCATTAGAGTATTTATTTATTAATTTATTTAATGTTTGTAATCTTTTATTTTTAACTTCTAAACTTACATTATCTTCCATTAAGGCTGCTGGTGTTCCAGCTCTTTTAGAGAATATAAACGTAAAAGCTGAATCAAATTTACATTGGTTAACAACTTCTAAAGTATCTAAAAAATCTTCATCACTTTCATTAGGAAATCCTACTATAATATCAGTTGTTATAGCAACATTAGGAATATTATCTTTTAATGATTTAAAAAGTTCTAAATAACTTTCTTTAGTATAACGTCTTCCCATTTTTTTTAATATTTCATTAGAACCTGATTGTAGTGGCAAATGAATATATGGTTTAACATTAGAATTGTTTTTAATAGCTTCAATCATATCAGGAGTAAAATCCCATGGATGACTAGTTACAAAGAAAATTCTTTTAATTTTAGTTTTAGCAACATCATTTAATAAATCAGCCATATTATAATCAATTTCTAAATCTTTACCATACGCATTAACGTTTTGTCCTAATAAAGTTACTTCTTGATATCCATCTTCAACTAATTGTTCTACTTCTTTAATTATATCAATAGGTAACCTACTTCTTTGTTTACCTCTTGTATATGGAACAATACAATATGTACAAAATTTATCACAACCATACATAATATTAACCCAAGCTTTATATTTGCTATCTCTTTTAACAGGAATATTCTCAACAATATCTCCCTCGACACTCATAACTTCAATTGCTAGAGTTTTTTTAGAAAGCGATTCATCTATAATTTGTGGTAGATTAGCTATATTATGAGTACCAAAAACAATATCAAGCCATTTATAACGATTCATAATTTCATCAATAACAACTTCTTCTTGAGCCATACAACCACAAATTCCAACCATAATATGAGGTTTTGTTTCTTTTAAATGTTTAATTCTTCCAATCATTCCAAATACCTTATTATGAGCATTTTCTCTAATCGCGCATGTATTTAATAAAATTAAATCAGCATCTTCCATTTCTTCAGTTTCAATAAATTCCATTTGTTCTAATATAGCTTTAATGTTTTCAGTATCATGTTCATTCATTTGACAACCATAAGTTTTTATATAATATTTTTTATTTAAGCCTAATTTTTTATATTTAGGATTAATTTCATAATTTTTTATATCAACTTTATTTTTAGTCCTCACTTTTGCTTCTTTTAAATTCGGTAACATAATTTTTCCTCCTATAAATTTTTCCATTATTTATTTCTTCAAATAAATTTACTCCTTTATAACTTTCTTCATTAGTAATTTCTTCATTAAACCATGATGGTTTTATAAATTCATCAGCGTCTAAACTATTATTAAACTCTACTTTGGCAATATTTAAATTACTAGGGTTTATATATTTATCTATTTGGACTAAACGGTTATCAACAATTATTATATAACGTTTTTTAACAATTGGTTCTTTATTTAATAATGAATCGAAGACAGTTTTACCATGTTCTAAATATGTTTCTGTTTTATAACAATTATCACCATCATAAATTTTAGTTTTAACCATATAAGTATCATTTAATTTTCTATATCTAATTTCAGCTTTAGAATTTCTAGTTAAATATAAATCAGTTATTTCCATACTACTACAAAGTTCAATTAATTCAGGAATACAATCTATTAAAAATTTTCTTTCAAACACCTTTTTTTCTTTAAATAATTCTTGACTCATACTACACCTCAAACTTAATATACCAAAGTAGACAATATAAATCAAGTTTAAATTAAAAAAATGTAAAATTTACATTCTTTTAATTAGCATATTCAAATTGTGAATTATATAAACTTGCATAACTACCATTTTTAGCAAGTAAAGTTTCATGATTACCTATTTCAACAACATCACCTTTATCCATTACTAAAATAACATCGGCATCTTTAATAGTTGATAACCTATGCGCGATTACAAAAGTAGTTCTATTTTTCATTAATTCATCCATTGCATTTTGAATTAAAATTTCTGTTCTTGTATCAACTGAAGAAGTAGCTTCATCTAATATTAGTATTTTTGGATTAGCTAAAATAGCCCTGGCGATAGTTAATAATTGTTTTTGACCTTGAGAAATATTATTAGCTTCTTCATTTAAAACCATGTTGTAACCACCTGGTAGAGTTTGAATAAAATGATGAACATCAGCCTTTTTAGCAGCTTCAATTACTTCTTCATCACTTGCGGATAAATTGCCATAACGAATATTATCCATAATTGTACCATTAAATAACCATGTATCTTGTAAAACCATTCCAAACATTTTTCTTAAATCTTGACGTTTAAACTCATTAATGTTGTGATTATCAAGTAATATTTTTCCATTATTAACATCATAAAAACGCATCAATAATTTTACAATAGTTGTTTTTCCTGCTCCTGTATGACCAACAATTGCTATTTTTTGACCTTTTTTAACTTTAAAATTAAAATCATTAATAATTATTTGATTTTTATTATATCCAAATTTAACATGGTCAAAAGTAATATTTCCATTAATTTTAGAGACTTCTAAACCATTTTCAATTTCTTCTTCCTCTTTTTCATCTAAAAGTTCAAAAATTCTTTCAGCGGCAGCAACCATTGATTGCAACATATTAGACACTTGAGCAATTTGAGCAATTGGTTGGGTAAATTGCCTCATATATTGAATAAATGATTGAATATTACCAACAGTTAATTTACTATGAATTGCTAGATATCCACCTAATAATGCGACTAAAACATAGCCTAAATTTCCTATAAAACTCATAACTGGATACATTAATCCTGATAAAAATTGACTTTTTAAAGCTGATTTACTTAAAACATCATTATCTTTGTTAAAACCAGTTAACATTTTATCTTCGGCATTAAAAGCTTTAATAACTAAATGGCCTGTATACATTTCTTCAACTTTACCATTTACATGACCTAAATAATCTTGTTGAAGTTTAAAATATTTTTGACTTTTTTTAACTATTTTCATTACCAAAAATCCTGATAAAGGTAAGATTAAAACTGCCAGTAAAGTCATTGGAATACTTATTGATAACATCATAACAAATATTCCAACTAAAGTAACAACTGAAGTAACTAGTTGAATTGCACTTTGATTTAAACTCATTGATAAGGTATCAACATCATTAGTGATAATAGATAAAATTTCTCCATTAGTTTTTTTATCATAATAATTGATTGGTAATTTATTAATTTTTAAAGATAATTCCTCTCTTAACTTATAAGTTAATTTTTGAGTAATACCAGTCATTATAAATCCTTGAATATAAGAAAATATCGCACTTATTATATATAGACCTAATAGAGTTAATAAAATAGTTGCTATTTTATCAAAATCTATTCCACCTACTCCTTTAATTTTATCAACAATACCATTAAATAATTCAGTAGTTGCATTTCCTAATATTTTTGGTCCTATTATCGCAAATACAGTACTTGAAATAGCAAATATCAAAACAATTATCAAAGAAATTTTATAAACTTTTAAATAACCAAATAGTTTTTTAATTGTTCCTTTAAAATCTTTAGCTTTTTCTGTTTTAGGACTATTCTTCATTTAATAATTCCTCCTTTGAAAGTTGTGATAAAGCAATTTGTTTATAAATTTCACAATTTTTCATAAGTTCTTTATGCTTGCCAACCTTAACAACATGACCTTTATCTAAAACAACAATTTGATCAGCATGCATAACAGTACCGACCCTTTGAGCAACAATTAAAACAGTGCTGTTTTTAACTTTATCTTTTATAGCATTTCTTAATTTTACATCGGTTTTATAGTCAAGGGCAGAAAAACTATCATCAAAAACTAAAATTTTAGGTTTAATTGCAATAGCACGTGCTATTGATAATCTTTGTTTTTGACCTCCAGATACGTTATTACCACCTTGAGATATAGCTGTATCAAATTTATTTTGTTTTTCTAAAATAAATTCCATTGATTGACTTATTTCAGCAGCTTCTTCTAATTCTTCTTTAGATAGTTTTTTTCCAAAAGCAATATTAGATTTTATTGTTCCAGAAAATAATACTCCTTTTTGAGGTACATATCCAATACATGAACGTAGTTGTTTTAAAGATATATCTTTTATATCTACACCATCAATTAATATTTTTCCACCTGTTACATCAAAAAATCTTGGAATTAAATTTATTAATGTTGATTTACCACTACCAGTTGAACCAATAAATGCAGTTGTAGTTCCTGGTTCTATTTTTAAATTAATATCTTGTAAAACATCTTCTAAAGCATCAGGATATCTAAAGTAAACATCTTGAAATTCTATTTTACCTTTTATATCAGTTAATTCTTTTAAATTGTCTTTATCTTTAACAACAATATCTTTTTTTAATATTTCATTTATTCTTTTTAAGGAAACTCCAGCTCTTGGGATCATAATACTAACCATAGAAATCATTAAGAATGACATAATTATTTGCATTGTATAAGTAATAAATGCGATTAGAGTTCCTACTTGGATACTACCACTATCTACTTTAGAAGATCCTACCCAAATAATCAAAACACTTACACCATTCATTACAAACATCATTGTTGGCATCATTATTGTCATCATTCTATTAACAAATAAGCTAGTTTTAGTTAAATCTTTATTTGCACGCGCGAATCGTTTTTCTTCATGTTTTTCATTAGCAAAAGCTCTTATAACTGGTAGACCTGTTAAAGTTTCTCTAGTTACTAAATTTAATTTATCAATTAATTTTTGGAATATTTTAAATTTAGGTAACGCTATTGCAAATAGAATAATTACTAAACTTAAAATAACTAAAACAGCCAATCCAATTATCCATGACATTTCATTCCCACTTACTTTTCTTAAGGCACCTAATCCAATAATTGGAGCATAAATAACTATTCTAAGTAACATTACTATAAACATTTGAATTTGTTGAATATCATTTGTACTTCTTGTTATTAATGATGATATACCAAATTCTTTAAATTCAGTTTGAGAAAAATCCATAACTT
Organism: bacterium; assembly: GCA_019421005.1. Lineage (GTDB taxonomy): Bacteria > Bacillota_I > Bacilli_A > RF39 > UBA660 > CALVXC01. The sequence goes on from JAHZGA010000004.1 coordinate 15,420, forward strand.
TATTAACAACCATTTTCCTTAAATCACGTGAAAAACTAGAAGCAATATAAGATGCTATATAAGTTACTAAAACAGCTAAAATCATTGCTAATAACGCTAATGATAACATTTTAATACCAGTTATTATTATATAATTAGTTTGAATTTTATTAACATCTATTCCAATATTTTTATAATCTGATTTTAATGAGGAAACTAACATTTGGCTTAATAAACTACTATCAAATTTTTCTAATTTTTTAGAATATTCTTCCTTAATTTTATTTAAAGTATTACTATCTAATGATTTTAGTAAATCAACTGTGTCAATATTTTTATCAACACCTTTAAACATTTCATTTCTTACCTCATCACTATTTAAACTTTTTGTAATTAAATAAGGTATTTGAATGTTTTTTTCTAATTTATTAATATTTACATCATCTTTTAAAATATAAATATTTTCATTTTTTAAACATGGATATTCTTTTAAATATTTTTCATTACCTTTAGTAATTAATTTATAGTTATCTAAAATATTATTAGGTTTATCTGTAAAAAATAATACTGTATTTAAGTCTTTTTCAGTTATTACTTTAGGAACAGTATCTTCAATACCATTTTGTTGTATACCTACATTAACAATAGAAGCAGTATAATCTGGAAGTGATAAATCACACATAGCTTGAATAAATAATAAAATTATAACTGCTACTATAGCTAAACTATATTTTTTTAAAACTTGTAATATTTTCATTTAATCCTCCTTTAATCTTTTTAAAATTTTTTCTAAAATGTCCATTATTTTTTGTTGCTCACTTTTATCAAGGTCATTTAATATTTTTATTATCTTTTGTTCATGACAATAACTAAAATATTTAGCAATTTCTAATCCTTTTTTTGTTAAAGTTATTTTATAACCCTTATTTTTTTCTTCTTTTGTAACATAGTTTAAATTAATTAAATTTAAAATTGCTCTTGTAGTATTAGCTTTATCTATTCCAATTTTATTAGCTAATTGTCCTAGAGTTAAACCATCATTATTTTTATAAAGTATCAACATATGCATAACTTGAATATGATTTAAATTGTATTTTTTTAAATCATTATCAACAGCTTTTTTTATTTGTTTTTTGATTTTATCTAAATAAATCGGTAATAAATCAATACTATACAATAATTCATTTTCTTTCATTCTTTAACCTCTTTCGTTGCGTGTGCAACTTTGTACAGTATATGCTAAATTTTAAATTTAGTCAACATTTTCATTAAAATTTTGTCAAAAAAAACGCATAAGCGTTTTTATAATATAACATTATGATAAATATGTTGAACATCTTCAATATCTTCTAACATATTATACATTTTTTTAAAGTTTTCTAAATCTTCATTTTCTAAAGTTATTTTATCTTTTGGAATCATTACAATTTCATCAAGTTCAAAATTAACATCTTTTAATTTACTGATAATTGCTTCTTTTATTTTAAATAAATCGGTTGGTTGTCCGTAAATAACAATATGATCATTTACTTCTATATCATCAATATCAATATCATTTTCAATCATAAGTTCTAAAGTTTCATCTTCAGATAGTCCTTTAAAGGCAACTACACATAAATGGTCATACATATAAGCAACACTTCCTGTTACTCCCATTTTACCACCGTTTTTATTTAAAGCTGGTCTGATGTAACTTAATGTTCTATTAACGTTATCAGTTAAACAATCAACTATTAAAGTTGAACCACCTGGACCAAATATTTCATATCTAACAGCATCATAATTTTCATCAATTCCACTGTTTACTTTATCAATTGCTCTTTTAATTATATCTGATGGTACTTGTTCTTTTTTAGCTCTTTCTGTTAATCTTTTTAATTGAGCATTACTCTCTATATCAACTCCACCAGTTTTAGCGGCTTGATATATTTCTCTTGCATACATCGAATATAATTTAGCTTTCGCTGCTCCTGTTTTTTGAATACTTGCTTTTCTTACTTCATAAGCTCTTCCCATTTTTTCTCCCTACTTTCTCTGCGCTTTTGTTAAAGCATCTTTTGCTGCTAATTGTTCAGCTTCTTTTTTACTGTGGGCTTTTCCACATCCATAAACTATATTATCAATTTTTACCTCAATTGTAAAGGTTTTATTATGAGCTGGTCCTTCTTCATCAACTACCACATATTCTAATCCTCGTCTATCTGTTTGAACAAACTCTTGTAATTTAGATTTATAATCGGTATTAACTTCAATTTGATGGCTCTCAATAATAGGAATTACATATTTATAGAAAAAATTTTTAACTGGAAAAAATCCTAAATCTAAATAAATTGCTCCCATAAATGCTTCAAATACATCAGCAACAATTGCTTTTCGGTATTTACCACCGTTTTCATATTCGCCATGTCCAAGTTTAATATATTCATTTAAACCTAATTTTAAAGATAATTCATTTAAAGTATTTTCACATACATAATAAGAACGTAGTTTAGTCATATTTCCTTCATCATAAATTCTTTTTTTATATAAATACTCACTCATTAATAATTCTAAAACGGCATCTCCTAAATATTCTAATCTCTCATAACTTTTAACATTGTTTTCATTCGCATATGATGTATGAGTAAATGCTTGTTCATATAATTTTATTCTTTTTGGTTTTATATTAAATTTCTCAAGAATTTCCATATATTTTCCACCACCCTGTAAACATTATATCAAAATTTTTAATGTTTATTAATATATATTTTACTTTTTTTGTAATTTATCGTATAATTATAAAGATGATATATGAAATATTTTTTAGTTAAACTTATAAAAATCTATCAAAAAATTCCCGGACCATTTCACAACAGTTGTCGTTTTATCCCAACTTGTTCTAATTATGGAATTGAAGCTATTATGAAATATGGTGCTTTAAAAGGAAGTTTTTTAACGATTAAAAGGATTTTAAGATGTAACCCATTTTGTAAAGTTGGTTATGATCCAGTACCACAAAGGAGGAATAATTTTGAAAAAAATATTTAGTTTGTTATTATTAATTACAATTTTATTTAGTTTAAGTGGATGTTTTAAACAAGATAGTTTTGAAGATGTGACTATATATACAACAACATATCCAATTGAGTATATTACTAATCGTTTATATGGTGAACATAGTACTATTAAAAGTATTTATCCAGATGGAATAGATGTTAATAAATTTTCATTAACAAATAAACAAATCGAAGATTATAGCAATGCCAATTTATATATTTTTAATGGTCTTAGTAAAGAAAAAGATTATGTTGTACCTTTAGTAAACTATAATGATAATATTAAAATCATTGATACAACCTTAAGTATGGAATATACTTACGGTATGGAAGAATTATGGTTAAGTCCATCTAACTTATTAATGATGGCCAAAAACATTGATAGCGGATTTAATGAATATGTTGAAAACTATTATCTTAAAGATGAAATTAGTAATAACTATGAACAGTTAAAAGTTGATCTTTCTAAATTAGATGTAAAATTAAGATTAATTGCTGATAGTTCAGATAATAAAACAATTGTTGTTGGTAATAAAGTGTTTAAATTTTTAGAAAAATATGGATTTAATGTTATTTCTTTAGATGAAAAAGATAACATTAGTGATAAAACAATTAATGAAGTACACGATTTAATTGTTAATAGTCAAATAAACTATATATTTGTTAAAAAAGGTTCTGAATTAAATGAAACTGTACAATATTTTAAAAATAATTACAACATTGAAATTTTAGAGCTTCATCCATTAACTAATATTAGTGAAAGCGACCGTGATAATAAAGAAGATTACTTCACTTTAATGAATAAAAATATTGATATTTTAAAACAAGAATTATATAATTAAAAAACAAGATCATTATAAAATCTTGTTTTTTTATTCATTAACAGTATTATTGTTAGTATCAGTATCATTGTTATCTCTATTGTTATCTGTTGTATCACGGTCAATAGTAGTATCATTTTGATCATTATCAAGTGTATCTTCTATTTCATCACCAGTTCGATCAATAGTATCCTCTGCTCTATCTTTAGCTTTATCAGCATCACTGGTTACTGTATTATTAGTTGCATTACAACCAGCAAAAAAACCTAACATTAAAGCAATTGTTGCAATTGAAATAATCTTTTTCATTTTATCATCCTTTCTATTTGTATTCATAAATATTATGACATTTTTTTCTATAATTTATACCAATTGAAAATTTTTAATTTATGGAAATTAAAAAAACTCAAAAATTTTAATAATTTTGAGCTTTTAATTCAAAAAATGATTTTGGATGATTACAAACTGGACAAACTAAAGGTGCAGATGTTCCAAAGTGAACATGACCACAATTGCGACAAATCCACATTTCTTCATTCGGTTTATTAAATACTTGTTCGTTTTTTACATTTACTAATAAAGCACGATATCTATCTTCATGATTTTTTTCAATTTTTCCTACTGCTTCAAATTTTTGAGCAATTTCTTCAAATCCTTCTTCTTTAGCAATTTTTGCAAATTCTTTATACATATCTGTCCATTCAAAGTTTTCACCATTTGCAGCATCTAGTAAATTTTCTTCTGTTGATGGTACTTCACCACCATTTAGATATTTAAACCACATTTTAGCATGTTCTTTTTCATTATTAGCAGTTTCTTCAAAAATAGATGCTATTTGTTCAAATCCTTCTTTTTTAGCTTTTGAAGCATAATAAGTATATTTATTTCTTGCTTGACTTTCTCCTGCAAAAGCTTTTAATAAATTTTCTTCTGTTTTACTACCTTTTAATTCCATAACTTACCTCCCAATTTAAGTATATCTAATTAATTACAGATTGTCAACTAAACATTCAGTAATTTTTATTACTTAAATATATGCTAAAATGAAAATTTTTTTATAATTTTTTTTAAAATAATTGACATAATTACAAATATAGGATAAAATTATATATAGGCGATGGAGTAGTACTCAAGTGGCTGAAGAGGCGCCCCTGCTAAGGGTGTAGGTCGGGCAACTGGCGCGAGAGTTCAAATCTCTCCTACTCCGCCATTAAGAATTTTAAAACGAGTTAATACTCGTTTTTTATATTATCTTTTTTATTAATTCAGCTAGCGAACTAACTTTTCCTAAACTAATATTTTCTAATAATTCACTAGAATTTTCAACACAGTAACCATTAAACATTTCATTCATTGATATATCATTAACATTATCTCCTATTGTATATATTGATTTTTTTAGCCAATTATTTTTATCAGCTAAAAATTTAATAGCTTCTCCTTTAGAGGTATTAACATCATTAATATTTATCCATAAATTACTTAAGTAACCTTTTAAACAACTTTTTTTAGTAATTTCATTTAATACTTTATTTGCTTTTTTAAAATCATAATATCTAATATCTATTTTATTAATATTATTATAATCATTAGTAACGTTTCTTCCATCATTTAAATAAATTTCTAAATCTTTATATTTTTCATAAACTTCTTTTCCTACTAACTTATCAATATTTTTTTGATAAATTATATTTAAGTTTTTATCAAATATAATAGCACCGTCATTACAAATTAAATAATCAAAATAGTTATTTTTTAAAACTTTAAATAAACTATCTAAATTTCTTCCCGTAGCAATTATAAAAATGTTATTTTTTTCTCTAAATTTTTTTACCATTTCAATATTTTCTTGATAATTTTCATCATAAAAAGTTCTATCAAAATCACTCACTAATATCTTCATTAAATCATACCTTCTTTAATTTATTATATCAATATCTATTTAAATAAACAAGTATTAAAAAGAAATAGATTTTAAAAATCTATTTCATCATATCTTCTATTTTTTTTCCTGCTTGTTCGATCTTTTCATCGATTTTTTCTTTTACTGGTTCATTATATTTTTGATATAATAAAACTGCTCCGGCACCCATAGCCATCAATGCGACTCCTTTTGCCATTTTCATTTTATCACCTTCCTAGAAAATATGAGTTGTATGCCATACATTAATATTATTAATAATTTTTTTAAAATTATTCAAATTTATTTAATCTTTCGTTTAAACTTGTTTTTCTTTTAAATTCATTATTATTTTGAATAGCTTTAACAAAAGCATCAGGTTCACCTAATAATATTAATCTTTTTTTCGCACGAGTAATACCAGTATAAATTAATTTTCGATATAACATTCTTTGATAGGTATGACAAATTGGAATAATAACTGTATCAAATTCACTTCCTTGTGATTTATGAATAGAGATAATATATCCATGTTTTATTTTGTTAAAATCTTTAGGTTTATATTTAACTATATGACCATCAAAATCAACTTCTATTTCATTTTTAGAACTTTGAGATAAACTAGCAGGTATTATTGTTTTTATTATTCCTATATCTCCATTATAAATATTTTCATCGGGCATATTAACTAATTGTAAAATTTTATCATTTTCTCTAAAAATAATATCTCCATAATGGATTTCTAATTTTTCAGCTGAACTAGGATTAAATATAGTTTGTAATTCTTTATTTAAATTATCAATTCCATTTATACCAGCATACATTGGAGCCATTACTTGAAGTTTTTTATAATCAAATCCCCTTTCTTTTATTTGTTTACAAATAATTTTTAAGTTATTTCTTATATTATCAGATTTACAAGTTAAAAATTTATAATCACTTCTAGGTTCTAAAAAGTTTTCACTTAAATCATTATCTTTAATTTCCGTTGCTAAAGAAGATATATATGAATCTTCTTTTTGTCTATATAGTAAATCTAATTGAACAGTGTCAACAACATTACTTTCAATTAAATCTTTTAAAACTTGTCCAGGTCCAACAGAAGGTAATTGGTTATAATCCCCTACTAAAACAACTTTTATATTATTAGTTAATCCTTTGAATAAATTTGCTAATAAAGGTGTATCTATCATACTAACTTCATCAATTATAACTAAATTACTATAATCTTTATTATATTCATTAATTGAAAAAGTATTATTTTCTTTATCCCATTTTAAAAATCTATGAATTGTTTTAGCTGGTAATAAAGTAGCTTCGCTCATTCTTTTACTTGCTCTTCCAGTAGGTGCGAGTAAAGCAATTTTTTCTTCCATTTGTTCATAATCTAGTTTATTTATTTGTCCATATAAATTAGTAATAGCTTTTATAATAGTAGTTTTACCTGTTCCAGGTCCACCAGTAATAATTAAAATATTATTTTCTAAAGCTTTTATAATAGCTTCTTTTTGTTTTTCATTATAATTAACATTTGATTTTTTTTCAATTTTTTCTAATTCTTCATTTAATTTTTTATATTTTGTTTTCTTTTGATTATTTAAATATTTTATTTTATTTACAATATAATCTTCATCTTCATATAAACCAGTTAAATAATATTTATCATCTTCTACTATTATTTTTCCATCATAAACTAAATTTTCAAAGTATTCATCATAATTTTCTATATCTAATTTTAAGTAATTGTTAACATTTTTTATAATGGTTTCTTTTTCTAAATAAATATCTCCACTTTTAAATGTTAATTGTTCCATTAAGTAAACAATACAAGCTTTAATTCTATTTTCATTGTTAAATTCAAGATTAATTTTTTTAGCTATTTCATCTACTTTTGAAAAGTTAATAGTTTCTACTTGTTCAATTAAGTCATATATATTATGTTCAATTATTCTTGTTGTATCACTTTTATAAGTATTATATATACTAAAAGCATCTTGCATATTAAAACCTATTTCAGTTAGATAAACAGTTGTTTTGTGTCCTTCTTCGTTTTTAGATAAAATATTATAAATTAAATCAGCTTTTTTAGTTGATAATCCCGGTACTAAATCTAAATTAGCGCGGTTATCTATTATTTTATCTAAAGTTTCTTTTCCTAATGTTTGGACTATTTTTTCAGCTTGTTTTTGTCCTATTCCAGGAAATAAACTACTTGATAAAAATTCAATTATTCCCTCAACATTATCTGGTTTTATTTTTTCATAACTATTAACTTGATATTGAATTCCATATTTAGGATGTTCAACTAATTCACCATAGAAAAAATAGGTATCATCTTCATTTAAATCACAGAAATATCCAGTAAAAGTTATTGTTTTATTTATAAAGTCTTTCATTTCATCATCATTAGTATCTCTTACTTTAAAAAGACCTATTGTATATCCTTGATCATTAGAATATATACTTTTGCGGTAATTCCCTCTTATAAAATTCATATTACATCACCATAAACATTATACTTTAGGTAAAAAAAAATTACAACTGTTTATTGTAATTTTAAGGTTTTAACTAAATCTTTAGTTGCATTTCTTTTTCTTTTATCAACTTTATATTCACTTATTATAATTTGATTATTTGCTTGTTTTAAGGAATTTTTAAATTCTGTGCTTGATAATAATAAATATAATTCATTTAAGACTTCATGAATTGGCATATTACTAGTTTTTTTAATAGTACTTTCATATAAATTTAATAATATTTGTTCGTTTTTTTCAATATTTTCAACATTATTATCATGTGTATGAAAATTATATCTAATATCATATAAATTTTGGTCATTAATATTACCTATTAAAAAGTTAATACTAGCATCATTATAGTAATTATTTATTCTATCATCATTTCCGAATAATGGTTCTTTATATTTATAATGGTTCATCATTATCATGAAATCTTTATAGATAAAACATCTTGAATTAGCATATGATATATCTTTTCTTCCTTCTTCTATTTCATATCTAAAACTATCTTTACTAAATGATAAATCAAATTTATTTGGATCGCTAAACTCATATAGTTTATCAAAAAAAGCACTCATATATTCACATAAACAATCATTTTTTGTTTTTAACATATTTCCACCTACCAATTTATAAGGGTATTATATTATAACACTTATAAATTGTCAATAGTTAATTTAATTGTTATTTAGTGATTGTTATAACTGGACGCAGACCGAAGGTGATGGCATCGCTAACATGGTCGTGGTCCAAACCGCCGCCAAAGTACACGTTCCAAGCCCCAGAGTAAGAATTACTGGCATAAGGCGAAGATGTCCAATATCCTCCTGTTCCACTAGCGGCTTTATTGCATCCATAACTTGTACAATTATATGTATAATCAAATAACCATGCATATTTACTTGTTCCAGTTCCTGATAATTCACTTCCTTCAAAATAGAAACTACTAGTTGATGATGCTGAACTCCAATTAGATTGACCATTTGTTGATGATGTTATACTCCATACTTCATCGGCTGTTATTAATCTAGCTGTATTTTTTGCTTCGTTTGACCAACTTGATACATCACTTGCTAGCTTTTCATTTACTGTTCCTCCACTATTACTTCCACTTGAGTTCCATGCAACTTTATATGTTGTATTATGGTCTAATAATAAATTCATTGTTTCATCATTACTTTCTATTACATACCATTTCATACAACCAGTTTTATTTTCATTTTGGCTATTAGTTTCTACGTAATCTTTACAATTTAATTCATTACTTACTGGATTATAATATACTGCATTACTTACATCATATGTTTTTATTATCTCATCTGTTATATCTGTATCTCCAACCTTATATTGTCCATATATTATTTGACCAAATATATCACTTATTGATACATCATTTGTTGGTAATTTACTCATGTTTTCTGATAAACTTATTTTTATATATGCTTTTTTAGTTTCTTTGGCTTTTAATTCATCTCCTAATTTTATACTTGTATTATCTTGATATTTCATTTCAGTTATTAAATTACTCTTTACTAATTCCTCATCAGTTGTTTTATTTGTTCCACTTCCTGTATATGTAAACTTATTTTTATCTGGATTTGTTATACTTGTTACTTTGGCATCTATTGTTCCATCATTTACTATATCAAAGTTACATATTATATAATCTTTTGGAGCTTTTAATTTACTATTACTTAATTCTAATGTTGTTTTATTTTTAATTTCAATATCTCCTGCTTCTGCATAGTTATATCCTGTACACTTGGCATTTTTAAAATTAATATTCCAACTATCTGCTGTTGCTCCTAATTTAGCTGAACCTGTAATATTTAAACTACTACTTAAGGCTGCATATCCTATTGATAACCCTAATATCATTACACTTAATATTATTATAATTACTTTCTTATTCATATATAATCATCCTTTCTTTTTTTAACCACATAAAAGCCATAGTAAAAATTAATCTACTATGACTTTATTAGATTTTCTTATTAGACAAATTTATTTCAGAATAAAGTATATTACTATACTTTATCCCCCCTCCCTAGGTAACTATTAGTTAACTTTGTTTTATAATTATTTTTACTACTTAATTTAATCATATTAGTTACCTCCTCATATCTTAATTCAATTATATATTTTTTATTTAAAAATGTAAATACTTTTTTATCTAGTTCTTCCTTTTTCATATTCTTCATCATCAAAATTATAAGTTTGACCATTTATTTCTACTTCGTTTACTTGAACTAATTTTTTATCATCGTGACTTTCAATTATACCTAAATCTTCATACCTTTGTTCCATATGGTCTAATCTTTCATTATACCCATGAACTATACCTACTATTCCAGCACATAATGTAACAGTTGCTAAAACTGAAGCCATTTTTTTATTCTTCTTACATTGAATTTGAGCTTTAGTTTTACAATAACTATCTAACATGTTAATTAAATCATCACCACCTGATGAAGTTCTTAATGTTTTAGCTCTAAATACAAAATTTTCTTTTTTACCTTTAAAGTTATAAATAACAGTTGAAGTATTTGGATTAACTGTTCTAATACCATTTTTTATATTTTCATTTTTTACTTCTTTATTAATAATTTTCCAAACAGTATTTTCAGTAATACGTCTTGATCTTACTTTACCAAAAGACCGCGTTCTTAAAGATGCATCATCACCTTTTCTAGAACCAAGTATTATTTCCATATTTCCACCTCTATTATAATAATATCATTTTAAATAATTAAAAGCAACTTTATTTGTCAAGTATTTGACCAATTACATATGGATATTCAACATCAACTACTTTTATATTTATACATTTATGTAAATTATAATCTTCATCTTTTATTTTAACTAACAAATAATTACCAGTATGACCAATTAAAAAACCATTCTTTTTAACTTCGCCAATAAAGTTTAACTCTTTATTTAAAAATTTATTCATATAATTAATTTCTAATTCTTTACTTAATTCTAACAAAGTTCTAACTCGTTGTTTTTTTACAGTTTCAGATATTTGATTATCCATCAAATCTGCTTTAGTTCCTGCTCTTCTTGAATAAGGAAAAACATGTATTTTAGAAAAGTTTATTTTTTTAATAGTTTCTATTGTTTCATTAAATAATTCATCTGTTTCATTAGGAAATCCAACTATAACATCAGTTGTAATAGAAATATCAGGTCTTATTTTTCTAATAGTTTCTATTTTATCAATAAAATATTTTTTATCATATTTTCTATTCATAAGCTTTAAAATTTCATCACTTCCACTTTGTAATGGAATATGTAAGTGATCAACTAAAATATTAGATTTTTTTAAAACATCTAAAACTAATTCATTTAATTCTGTTATTTCAATTGATGAAATTCTTAAACGATCTAATCCTTTTATTTTAATTAATTCATTTAAAAGATATGCGAAATCATATTCTAAATCAGCCCCATAGTTTCCAGTATGAATTCCTGTTAAAACAATTTCATGATGATCGTTTTTAATTAAATTATTTACCTCTTCTAAAACATCTTCTATTTTTTTACTTCTTACTTTACCTCTTGTATAAGGTATAATACAATAGCTACAAAAATTTTCACAACCATCTTCTATTTTAACAAATGCTCTTGTATGATTAAAATTATTTAATTTCATACATTCAAAATCTATATTACTTAAATCATATAAGTCAATAATATTTTTTTTATTTTCTATATATTCATTAATATAATCAACTATTTTAGTTTTATTTTTATTACCTATAACAATATCTACACCATCAATAGTTTTAACTTTATCAATATTTGCTTGACTTAAACAACCAGTTACAACAATGATAGCATTATTGTTTTTTCTAATAGCTTGTCTAATTACTTTTAAAGATTTATTATCAGCTGTATTAGTAACACTACAAGTGTTTATAATATAAATATCTGCTATATCATCTGTTTCAATAAAACCTGCATTTATTAATAAATCTCTCATAACATTGCTTTCATAAGCGTTTACTTTACACCCTAAAGTATATATATAAAATTTCATTTTTACCTCCTAAAAAAAGCCTTTATAGGCTATTTCTAAATTCTTTTAATGATTTTAAAAATTCATCATTCTTTTTCTTTTCAGCACTTAAACCAGTCAAATTTAAAGTCTTTTCAATATCAATATCTTTTATATCATCAATAGGATTTTTTTTAGGAATACTTTTAACATCCATTGTTCCATATATTGGAGAAATAAAATCAGTTTGTTTAAATTTTTTGGTTTCTTTTTCAGTATTTTCAATAGAACTTTCTTCATTAATAATAGGTATTTCATTATCAATAGGAATTTCCTCTCTAGATTGTTCTTTAGGTAATTCATTTTTTAGATTAGCGCGCACTAATTCCTGATAACTTATAATAGCTTTTTCTTCTTGTTCTTCTTCGAACATTTGAGTTACATCTCTACCATTATCTAAATCATTTTGCATTTTAGCTAAAACATCCTCTAAATCACTAGAAATTGCCTCTTCTTTAACTTCTTCTTTCTTTGGTTCGGATATTTTTTTTACAACAATTTCTTCTTTCTCTTCTTTTTTTATATTCCAATATTTTAACAAAATAAATGCAATTAAAAATAAACAAAAAATTATTATTGTATAATACATTAAATCTCTAGGACTTATAAGTAAAATTTCCATGTTCATCACTCCATTTTTTCATAATTCAAAATACTTAATAAATATATAGGTACAGTTTCAACTCGCATAATTAAATCACCTAATGTTACCCCAATAAAATCATTATTAGTTAAAAACTCCTCTTCAGCTGTTGTAAGACCACCTTCTGGACCAATTAATATAGCTATTTTATCACATTTATCATTATTTTTCAAAACATTTTTAATAGTATTTTCTTTTACAGTTGTGCTGCAAACTAATTTAATTCCATCTATATCAATTAGTTCTTTTAAAGTTTTTATTCCTGTTAAAACTGGTATATCAAGTCTTTTAGATTGTTCACTGGCTTCTTTTATGATTTTTTGCCAACGATTTATTTTTTTTATTTCTTTATTTGGATCTAATTTAATAATTGATCTTTCAGCTACAAAAGGTATAATTCTTTCTACACCAAGTTCAGTACTTTTTTGTAATATTAAATCCATTTTAAATTCTTTTAATAAAGGTATAATTAAAGTTACATCTATTTTTTTAGATATTTTCTGTTCAACTTTTTTAATACACTCGACTATTTTATTATTTATTTTTCCAATGTATAATTCTTTTTGATAAACAATTTCAACTAAATCATAATCATTCATTCTCATAACAGTTCTTATATGATACCAGTCATCATCATTTAGTAAAAAATTATTATCTATTTTATCATATGCGAAATATCGTTGCACTTAAATCACCACTACTTATATTTTAACAAATATAATCTTATTAGTAAATATCAAAAAATTGTAATCATACACAATGTTTACAATTTTTTATATAATTTCATTTTTTAAATTTTCATTTTTTAAAACTTCTACTAATTTATCAATCTCTTCTTCCGTATTATAGAAGTAAAAACTAATACGACAAGTATTTTTAATACCTAAATCACCTTTTAACATTTTCGCACAGTGGCTTCCAGCTCTTACACAGATATTATACTTATTTAAGTAAATAGCTAAATCTTGTGCGAAAACATCTTTAATATTAAAAGTAATTATTCCACTTTCACTTTTTTCATTATATATTACAATATCTTTAACATCTTTTAACTTTTCTAAAGCATATTTTTTTAATTTTAATTCATGTTTATAAATATTATCAAACCCTATTTTATTTAAATATTCAATAACAGCTTTAAAACCTAATACACCAGCTATATTAGGTGTTCCACCTTCTAACAAATAAGGAAGTTCATTATAAACACGAACACCATCATCAGTAAAAGTTGCATTCATTCCTCCACCAAAAATAATTGGTTTTATATTATTTAAAAGTTTTCTTTTACCATATAATACTCCAACTCCTGTTGGACCACACATTTTATGAGCTGAAAATGCTAAAAAATCAATATCTAAATCCTTAACATCAACTTTTTGATGTGGAATACTTTGTGAAGCATCTACAACAGTTAAAATACCATTTTTATGAGCATAATCAATTATTTCTTTAATATCTCTAACATCCCCAATTACATTTGTTATTTGAGCTAAAGAAATAACTTTTGTTTTTGATGTAACTACTTTTTTCAAATTATCAATAGTTACTTTTAAATTATCATCTAAATCAACATATTTAATTTTTAAATTTTTCATATCAGCTAATTCAAACCAAGGTAAAATATTAGATGCATGTTCACTACGTGATAAAATAATCTCATCAAATTCATTTAAATAATCTCTAAAATACCCAAAAACAATTTTATTTAAACTATCCGTTGCTCCGCTAGTAAATATTATTTCACTTAAATCATCGGCATTAATTAGTTTACGAACCAAATTTCTTGTTTGTTCAAATAAAGTATCAACTTTCAAACTAATATCATAATCTCCCCTATGTGCATTGGCACTATAGTGGTTATAATAATCACTTGTTGCTAATGCTAATACCTTGGGTTTTAAGGTAGTCGCGCCATTATCAAAATAAATGATACCTGATTTTAACATTTCAAAATCATCTCTATACATTATATCACCCCCAATATTTATCTATTATCTTTTCAATTTTTTCTTTATCATCTATATTTTCTAACAAAAATCCCTTTATTAATAAATTAAGTGCTTGTAATTTATCTATTCCTCTACTTTGTAAATAAAACATAACTTCATCACTAAATTTACTTATTATAGCACTGTGGTTTGCTTCTACATCATTTTCATCAATTAATAAATTAGGATTTATTTGACAAAGTTCATCAACTAAATTAACTATCCTACCTTTTTGATCAACAATACAATTAATACTATTTTTTGGTACAAACGATGAAACATTAAAAATTAATTTACCATTCTTAATGTTAACTCCACTATTATTTATATTACTTGAAGTATTAGATTTATTATGATAAATCATTAAATCATATTGTTCTTTTTCCTTACTAATTGTTTTAAAATAATAATCAACTTTAGAATTTTCTCCATCTAAATAAATTAAATCTAATTCTTTACATCCCATCAAATCATAAAATTTATTAATTCTCATGTAACTATTTTCTTGTAAATAAAATTTATATTGTGTCTTACATTTAAAACCTTTTTTTAATTCAATCAATTCTAATTTAACATTAGGATTTATTTTAAAAATAATATCTAATTTTACTTCGGCTTTATTTTCATATTCAATCATTAATTTAGTATCATTAATAATTTCAAATACAAAATTATCAACGTCTAATAAATTATTAAGTTTACCATTAGTAAATACAATATTTTCATCTAATTCATTAACTAAAATTTCATTATTTACTAATTTTATTTTATTCATTAGCTTCATTTTCCTCTACTACATTAGACCCAGATTTATTATTTTTTTTAAATTCATCATAGCCATTTTCTTCAATTTGTTTTACCAAAGTAAAATCACCACTTTTAACAATTTTACCATCTAATAAAATATGAACAAAATTAGGTTTAATATAATCTAATAACCGTTTATAATGAGTAATTAATAAAATACCAGGATTTTCTTCCTTAAAATATTTGGTAACATTTTCACCAACAATTCTTAAGGAATCAACATCTAATCCAGAATCTATTTCATCCAAAATAACTAAACTAGGATTTAACATATACATTTGTAAAATTTCATTTTTTTTCTTTTCGCCACCAGAAAAACCTAAATTAACATCTCGATGAATCATGTTTTTATCCATTTTAAGATTTAAAGCACTGTTTTCTATTTTCTTAATAAAATCAAGTAATTTAAAATCTTTTCCTAATTTATTTGATATGGCGTTGCGCATAAAATCAGCATTAGTAACACCTTCTATTTCAAGTGGGTTTTGCATTCCTAAAAATATTCCCATTCTAGCTCTTTCATCAACTGTTTTATGAGTTATATCAATACCATTATAAAGAATTTGTCCTTCTTCTATTTTATAATTAGAATTACCCATTATAACATTTGATAAAGTTGACTTACCAGTACCATTTGGTCCCATTATTACATGAATTTCGCCACTATTTATAGTTAAATTAAAATCTTTTAAAATTATCTTATCATTAATACTAGCATATAAGTTTTTAATTTCTAATTTCATTCTCCTCATCTCCATATAATATTTTATCAAATTTTTCCTTTTTTCTCTACCTTTTAAAGTTAATTTAATATTAAATTAAGCTATATTTTTATTTTAAATAAGATATTTATGCAAATATTGTATAAAAAGTAAAAAATATTCCATTATATAAATAGAATATTCGCAAGTGTTCACGATTAAAACAACTAATTGTTGTTTTTTTTATCTTGAATTTTAGAAAAAATAGATACTTCAATAAAGATTAAAACAATATAAATCATTATATCTCCTCTAATATTAGGTAACATCCCTGTTAAAGATTTAAAAACTGTTTTTTCAATATTAAAAATACTAGCTAAAAAATAAGCCAACAAATAATTAATAATTAAGAATAACATTGTTAATATCAAATATTTAATTTTTTTTAAATTCATTTCTATCACCTTTTTGTGATGTGCACATAGCGGACACATTCTGTAATTTATTATACATACATATTGTATACTTGTCAATAATGGAAACGATGTGGAGGTGAATGATGAAGATAATTGCCAATAATTATTTACCAAAGGATGTTATGAGGATTATTCGTGAATGGACAGAATTAACTCAAAAAGATTTTGCTAAATCAGTTAATAGAAGTCGCGAGGGTATTCAAAAATATGAAACTGGTAAAAGAAAATTTACATTTGAAACTTTTATGCAATTTTGCAAAGAACATGATATTAAAGTAACAATTGAGAAAAAATAATTACTATTTAGCTATTTTAAATGATATAATTATTTAGGAGAGTGATATTATGGATTGTGTATTTTGTAAAATTATTAAGGGTGAATTACCTTCACTAACGATCTTTGAAGATGATGTTGTTAAAGTTTTTTTAGATATTGAACCTTCTACTAATGGTGATTTATTAGTTGTACCTAAAAAACATTTTGAAAGCATTATTGACATTGATTTAGATACTTTAAATCATATTAATATAGTTGTTAAAAATTTATATCCAATGTTAAAAGAAAAACTAGGTTTTGAAGGTCTTACTTTAGTTCAAAATAATGGATATGGTCAAGATATAAAGCATTATCACTTACATTTAACACCAAGATATTCTAATGACTGTTTAAGACATGATTTTAACAAAGATCTATTAATTAATATTGAAGAAGTATATAATCAATTAACTGACAAATAATATTTAAAAAGTAGACTTAATATGAACTTCATTTTGAAGATATCATAGTAGTCTACTTTTTATAATAATATAATTAAGATTGTTTATTAATTCTTTTTTTAAACGAATGTTGAGTTTTCTTTAATAAATCATCAAATAAAATATTTTTTTCACTATAAGGTTCTAGAAAAAATTTAGGTGCATATAGTTCCAATGTTTTTATATATAATTCTATTACTTGTTGTTCTTTAGAGTTTAAAATTCCAAAATTATGTTGATTATTTAAATTATTAAATATAAAATTAAATATATTTTTAGTTATAAATAATGCTTCTCTTTCATATTCTCTATAACGTTTTGTATTTAGATACATATCATCATCGTAGTATCCATTAATATCATTACCATTTAAAGCATAGAAAAAATATTTTTTTTCTTTTGTTAATTTAGAAAAATTTAATGCTGGGTTCATATATAACAAACAATTTATTTGGTCAATACCTAAAGATGAATTTTCTTTTAAACTGCATTCTTTAAGGATACCAATAAATCTAGCCATTGCCATAGAACTAAATTCATTTTCATATTTATGGTTATAAAATCTTTTAGCAATTAAGTAATTTTGATATGGGCTTTCAAATCCTTGTTCACCTTTTGTTAAATGATAAGCTTTATCTGTTCCGTTTTCAAAATTTACAATTATAGATTTACAATCTTCTATTAAAAAATTATATAAAGTTGTATATTTTTTTAATTGTTCTAATAACATCTTTTCTTCTTTTAATAGATTTTTTAATTCTATATTTTCATTTACTTTTTCATTAGAATTTAATAGATAAATCAATTGAAATTCATCGTAATCCATAATTGGTAATAAACCAGGTAGATTTTGATAATAATTTAAAATTTTATTTTCAATTTCAATTAAACGATTATGTAAATCATTATATTTTATCTGTTCCATTAATTTCTCCTTTAAAATATATTTTATTAGTCAATAATAACTGTCTACATAGTATATCACATTTTTTTAAAAGTAAAAAGAGTTTTTTATTCAATATAAATATTTTAATAGTAAATACAAGGTTAACTGCAATCATATTATTTATATTTAAGTTAAAAACAAATCCAATAATTTGGAATTTTAAGTAAGATTTAAGCAAGATTTAAGCAAGATATATTGTATATTTTCCAATAAAATGTTACAATATTAGTAACAAAATGAGGTGATAAAATGGAAAAATATAATCCACCGTTTGAAATAACAAATGAAATGTTAAAAAAAGTTTCTGATATTATGGAAAAGATTGGAAAATTAGATTCTTTTTCAAATTTAGATAAAACCCCATATTTAAGAAAACAAACAAAAATTAATTCAGTTCATTCTTCTATTGCTATTGAAAATAATCCCCTTAGTTTAGAACAAGTAAAAGATGTTATCAATGGTAAAATAGTTATTGGTAAACAAAAAGATATTCAAGAAGTAAAAAATGCATATAATGCATATGAAATGTTAAAAGACATTAACCCCTACTCTATTGATGATTTAAAAAAAGTTCATGGAGTTATGACTTTTTTAGTTGAAGAAGTATCTGGAGAATTTAGAACTACTTCTGAAGGTGTATTTGATGAAAATGGAAATTGTATATTGGTATGTCCACCTGGAAATAGAGTTAATTCATTAATGAATAACTTATTTGAATGGTTAAATAAAAACAAAAATACAATTCACCCATTAATTTTATCAAGCATATTCCATTATGAATTTGTATTTATTCATCCGTTTACAAACGGCAATGGAAGAACGGTCAGATTATGGCAAAATTCTATTCTTTACAAATGGAAAGACATATTTGAATATTTACCTATTGAGTCTAAAATTCATAAATATCAAAATGAATATTACACTTCAATAGCGCAGTGTCATAAAAACGCTAATTCAAATGTATTTATTGAATTTATGTTAAAGATGATAGATGAAACTTTAGATGAAGCAATTTCTACTTCTCATCTACCACTTACAAATGAAACTATTAATATCAATAAACTATTAGAAGTTATGGAAACAGACAAACCAATGATAGCAACTGAAATAATGGAAAAATTAGGAATTAAATCTAAAGAAACTTTAAGAGGTCAATATCTTGATCCAGCTATTAAACAAGGATTAGTTAATTTAACTATTCCTGATAAGCCAACTAGTAAAAATCAAATGTATTATAAAAATTAATTTAAGTAAGATAACTATTTTGTTGATAGTTATCTTTTTAATACATAATATGTTGTATTCATGATTTATCTATTTTCAAATTTAAATTACAAGGAAATATTAATTCAATAGAATTAAAAAAAGAGCCAGCTTACGCTGACACTTCAGATGATAATTTTATAAGTAATTATTTTATATTATATATTTTCCTTATTTTACCTATGTATTTATATCAGTTTGTAAATATCAATAATTTTTTGGATAAAACTATTAACTTCCTAGATTGACATTTTTGTCCAATTCTATATTACCATTTACAAATTTACATCTTAAAGTATACATGATATAATATTTTTGAAATTACAGAAGGTCGGTGTAACAGTGAGGATAAATTATCAAGAAATTTATATAAATATGGATGATTCAGGAGTTTTACATTCCAATGAAAGATGTTGCGTGTATGGGGGAATTGTATTTACTAATAAATTGGATCAAGAGAATTTTGGACGCAAATATAAAAGCATTTTAAGCAAAATAAAATGCAAGTATTGTCGTTCTGATATCTCAAAATGTAAGCATAAATGTCCAGAAATTAAGGACACTAATATAAAGTCACAACATAAAAGGTGGATTTGGAATTTAATAAAAAAAGAAAATTGTTTTGCAGTAATTATCGATAATAAAAGAGTTAACACATCAATTATGAATGATAAAGATTTTCGTGGAAGATATAGGGATTATACTCAAAGAATTATTATAAAGAAAATTATCGATAAACTAATTAAAGAACAGAAAATAAATCCAAATTTGCCTGTTAAACTAGTTATCAGAATAGATCAGCAAGCAACAGCAACAAATACTAACAGATTATTTATAAAAGATATTGAAAAAGAATTAACAATAGGCATGACAAACTTAGAATATAATATGATACATAAGCCCATTCTTTTTTCAAAATTAAGTATTGATCTTATGTATGTACTTTCTCATAAGCACATATCAATACAAGCGTCTGATTTTATCGCAGGCGAAACAAGAAGAATCATTATATCTGATTTAGATAAGTTGACAATGTTGAAAAAATTAGAATATTTAGATGTCAAATTATTTTTACCATAATAGCTTTTTAAAAGCTTTTTTATTGTACAAAAAAAACTATCCATAAAGGATAGTTTCCCACACAAGGCGTCGTATTTATAATACGATTAAACTCTCATTCGACACTTGCGTGTAGACCTGACAAGATTTCTCTCCGGTATAACAATAGTATCAAAATATTATTTATTTGTCAATACTATTGTATTTATATTATATTCGAATATGTTAATTAATATACATAAACATTACTTTTAACATAATTTACCTTGTATTATAAAATCATTCTTAAAAATATTATAATACAGATCAAAATACGTAAATATGCTAAATAAACTTGGACCAAAAATTACAATTATAAAAATTATAAATCTTTATAAATACTGACTAAAAACAAAAAACGGAGCCATAAGGGCTCCTTCAGGGGGTTTTGGTTGAACACTCTCACATATAATCGTAAGAATGCTCGCGTGAATCACTCACGCTAATATAATTATAAATATAATTGATACAAAAGTCAACAAAACTTTCAAAATTTGATATCTAAATTTACACAATTAACTAATTTTGTTATCTTTTTTTAACAAATTTACAATATCTACATTATTTTCTTTCAAATATTCCTTACTCTTAAAAAAATATTCACTATCTTCTTTAGCTCTCAAAACAACATTAAAATCACGTTTTACATCAGCTACACTAAAACTCATATCACCACTTTGACGAATTCCAAAAATATCTCCACTACCTCTTAATTTAAAATCTTCTTCACTTATTTTAAAACCATCATTAGTTTTAGTCAAAATTTCCAATCGTTTCGTTTCCTTATCACTAACCAAAATACAATAAGACTCCAAATCATTTCGTCCAACTCTTCCTCTTAATTGATGTAATGTTGATAAACCAAAACGATAACTATCAAAAATAACAATCATTGTTGCATTAGAAACATCAACTCCAACCTCTATAACAGTCGTACTTATCAAAATTTGGATTTCATTATTCTTAAATTTATTCATAACTTCATCTTTTAAATCATTATTAAGTTTACCATGTAAAACTCCAATTTTACAAACCTTTCCAAAAGCCTTATTCATTTTTTCCTCTAACTTATAAACACTATCAAACTCATCAGTATCATCATCTATTAAAGGTGATACTACATATACTTGATGATGTTTTTTTAACTGTTCATACATAAGTTCTAAAACATCTTTAATATGTTCATTATTTTTTAACAAAGTAACAACCGGTTTTCTTCCTTTAGGCATCGTTTTAATCGATGAAATATCCATATCCCCATAAAGGGTTATAGCATAAGTTCTTGGAATAGGAGTAGCACTCATATATAATGTATCTGGAGTAAAACCCTTATTATATAAATTTTCTCTTTGTTTAACCCCAAAACGATGTTGCTCATCAGTAATAACTAATCCTAAATTTTTATAAACAACATTTTCACTTATTAAAGCATGAGTTCCTATTATAACATCTATTTTACCTTCCTCTAATAAAGAATAAATTTTTTTCTTTTCCTTATTAGGAGTTTTACCAGTCAATAAACAACAACTTAAACCACTATCTTTAAATAAAGATTTAAAATTATTATAATGCTGAACCGCTAATATTTCAGTTGGAGCCATCAAAGCACTTTGATAGCCTGATAAACTATTTAAATACATCGTTAAAAAAGCAACTATAGTTTTACCACTACCAACATCTCCTTGTAACAATCTATTCATAGCAATATCACTATTCAAATCACTATAAATAATATTAATAACTTTTTTTTGATCAACAGTTAATTCAAATGGAAGATTACTAATAGTTTCATTTAACTTATCTATATCTATATTTCTTTTAATTCCTAAATCATGACCTCTCCTACTTTTTAAATAGCTCATTTTTAACATAAAAACAAATAATTCTTCATATTTAAACCTAGTTCTAGCGTTTTTTAAATCAGCTAATGAAGTAGGATTATGTAAACAATTTAATGCCATAGATTTATCCATAAACTTATATTTAGTTTTAAATATATCAGGTATATAATCAATAACCTTATTATCAATAACTTTATTAATATAATTATTAATTTGTTTATCACTTAAACCACTAACCTTATGATAAATAGGTTCTATAAATACTTTATTGCCTAACTCTAATAACTTAACATCACTAGCAGTAATACTATTATTTTTTTTACTATATTTTCCCATAACTGTTACTGTTTTTCCAATTTTTAAACTGCTTTTTAAATAACTGCGATTAAAAATAGTAACATTAAACAACATAGTACCACTATTAATTCTAAATGACATCTTATTTAATTTTTTATTAATATGATAAACATTAGGGATATTTTCTACAATTCCATCAATTATTATTTTATCATTATCGATTAAATTATTTAAATCACTTCTTTTTATTATCTCATATCGATATGGTAAATAATTAACTAAATCTAAAGTATCATAAATAGATAATTTATTAAGTAACTTTACCGTTTTATCGTCAATCCCTTTTATAGTGCTTAAATCCATATTTCACCTACCTTGCAACAATAGTATAACGAACATAAATTCGTTTGTCAATGCTTTTTTTTATTAAATTATAAAAAAAATAAAAAAAAGAACAAAAAGTTCTTGACAAAATCGATTAAATCGATTAGTATATACAGTACCAATTCGATTTAGGCGAATTGGAGCTAGTATCACACTAGCCAACCCCTTTTTATTCTTTTATGGGAGCCATTATTGGCTTCTATTTTTTTTGATCTAATGAAACATAATAATCATATAACTCCATTGCATCTAATTTATTATTCTTTAATAATTCAGAAGCATGGTTTTTATTAATAACTTTAAGCATATTATATCTACTTTGATTATTTAAAAATTCTTCATATAAATCAAAATTACAATCTTTACTATCTAATGAAAATTGTTTTGAAGTAGGATTATAATGTACTAGTGGGAAATAACCACATTTTGTTGCTAAATTACCCATTGTTAAACTTTCTTCTAATCCACCAACAATTCCATGGGCAATACAAGAACTATAAGCTATTATGATTGCTGGTCCATCATGTTCATTAGCTTCAAGTAAAACCTTAATAGCTAAAGTAGGATTACTATTTATATTAATAGTTCCCACATAAACATTAGGTAAAGTTAAAGCATATTTAACTAAACTTTTTTTACTTGTTTTTTTACCATCATAACTAAATGAAGCAATCGAACCAAGTGGCGTAGATTTTGAAGATTGACCACCTGTATTAGAATATACTTCTGTATCAAGAACCAAAATCTTAACTTTACTATTACTAGCTAAAACATGGTCTATTCCACCGAAACCAATATCATAAGCCCAACCATCGCCACCAACTATCCAAAAATTCCTTTTAATTAAGTATTCTTTTAATTTTCCAATTTCGGGATTCATTTTTTTATAATCTAAATTTTCATAAACTTCTTTTGTAATATTATAATCATCCTTGTTTTTTAACCATTTTTTACACAAAGGATTATCTTCCTTCTTCATTAAATTAGTCAAATTATCTCTAATCACTTCATTCGCACTTAAAATTCCATAACCATATTCAGCATTATCCTCAAAAAGTGATGAAGCCCATGGAATTTGATATGGCATAGATGGCATACTCGCACCGTAAATAGATGAACAACCAGTCGCATTGCTAATAATTAAATTTTTTCCAAACAACTGCGTCAATAATTTTAAATATGGAGCTTCTCCACACCCACTACATGCACCATGAAATTTAAATAAAGCATCTCTAAATTGACTACCTTTTATACTATTAATTGGATATTCATCTTTACTTGAAACATTTTTAACTAAATAATCATAATTTTTTTGTTCTTCAATAACATCAATTAAATTCTTTCCAATTAAAGCTTTTTCATTCTTTTTACCTGGACATTTTTTTAAACATAAACCACAACCAGTACAATCAGAAACCGAAATTCCTAAATAATAATAGTACCCTTTAGGATCTTTTAAACATCTATTTTTAATACTATCTGGAGCTTTATTATATTCCTCTTCATTTAATAAAAATGGTTTTATAACACTATGTGGGCATACAAATGAACATCCATTACACATAATACAATTATTATTTAACCACCAAGGAACAACATCAGCTATTTTTCTTTTTTCTTTTAAACTAGTTCCAGATTTATATATACCATTTGAATTATTTAAAAAATCAGAAGTTTTTAATTCATATCCTTTTCTTAAACGGATTGCTTCATAAATATCTGTTACCTTTTTATTAGTTTTACTTTTACAAACATCATTTATTTCTATTTCATTTATATATTCTAAAGCACATGAAAATGCTTTAATATTATTATTAACTATATCTTTACCATTTTTAAAGTATCTTGCTTTAATATATTCCTGCATTTTTTCAAATGCTAAATCATAATCAATAAGATTAGATAATTTAATAATAACACTTTCCATAATCATACTTATTTTATTTTTTAAATTATTCTTTCTTGCTATTTCATAAGAATTTATGGTATAAAATTTTATCTTTCTAGCTTTTATAATTTCTTTCATCTCTGCAGTTAAAAATTCATTAACCTCTTCACTTGATTTAGTAGTATTTAAAATAAAAATACCGTTAGCTTTAATATCTTTTAAAGGATTAATAATATTTAAGTAACTATCCATACTAACAACTACAATACTAGGATTATTTACATAATAAGTTGATCTAATTTCTTTATTACTAAATCTTAAATGACTTATAGTCATGCCACCAGATTTTTTAGAATCATACTGAAAATAACCTTGAACATATTTAGATGTATTATCACCTATTAATTTAATTAAACCTTTAGAAGCACTTATCATTCCGTCTGAACCATAACCATATATTTTCATTTCTTCATTTTCACTTATATTTATATCAGTAATTTCTTCTAAACTTAAGTTAGTAACATCATCTTTAATACCAATAGTAAAATTATCTATTAAATCATTATATAACATATTATAAACAGCTATAATGTGATTAGGATTAGTATCTTTACTTGATAATCCATATCTTCCACCGACTATTTTAATTTTAGTATCCTTTAATACTTTACACACATCTAAATATAATGGTTCACCAGAACTTCCAAATTCTTTAGTGCGATCTAAAACAGCTATTCTTTTTACTGATTTAGGTAATTCTTCTTTAAAATATTCACTTGAAAACGGACGATATAAATGAACTTCTAATAATCCAACTTTATAGCCTTTTCCAATTAAATAATCAATTGTTTCTTTTATAGTAGAACAAACAGACCCCATAGCAACTATAACATTATTCGCATTCTTATGACCGTAATAATTAAAAGGTTTATAATTAGTTTTAGCTTTTTCATTTATTTTTTTCATATAACTATTAACTATATCAGGTAAATTATCATAAAATTTATTTCTAACTTCAGTTGCTTGAAAATAAATATCATCCCCTTGGGCTGTCCCAATTGTATAAGGTTTATTAGGATTTAATGCTCTTGCTCGAAATTTTTCCAGTTGTTTATAAGGAAAAATATTTTTATAATCATTTTTTTCTAAAACTTTTATTTTATTTATTTCATGACTAGTTCTAAAGCCATCAAAAAAATGAATAAATGGTAAACTAGACTTTATGGCTGAAAGATGCGCAACTGCTGATAATAAAGCACAATCTTGAACAGAAGAAGATGCTAAAATTGCAAATCCTGTTTGTCTTGTTGCATATATATCTTGATGATCGCCCATTATACTTAAAGCATGAGTTGATAAACTTCTAGCTGCAACATGAATAACTGCTGGCAACATTTCACCTGCCATTTTATACATGTTTGGTATCATTAAAAGTAAACCCTGACTTGATGTATACGTACTAGTTAAACATCCTGCTTGTAATGAACCATGAACAAATCCTGATGCTCCAGCTTCACTTTGCATTTCAACTATTTTAACTGGATTATCAAAAAAATTAGTTTTTGATTTACTCCAAGCATCAATGTGTTCAGCCATTGGACTAGATGGTGTTATAGGGTAAATACCAGCTAATTCAGTGAATAAATAAGATGTATAGCTACAAGCTTCATTTCCATCAACCGTTATTGTTTTCAAAAAAATCACTTCCCAATCATTTCAATTAACATATCTTTTGATATATAGCCTATATGTTTATTAATCACTTGACCATTTTTAAATAATAGTAAAGTTGGAATACTCATAATTCCATATTTTTTAGCAAGTTCTTCATTTTTATCAACATCAACTTTAACAATTTTAACATTACTTCTTTCACTAGCAATATCATCTAATACTGGACTTAACATTTTACAAGGTCCACACCAATTAGCAAAAAAATCAACTAATACAACATCATTACTAATTAAATTTTCAAAATTATCTACATTTCCATATTCCATAATCATTCTCCTTCATATTTTTTTAAAACTGTATCAATATTATTAATATTTAATTTATCATTTTCTATTAAAACTTTAATAGATTGAACAGATACAATATCATATTTTAGTAATAAATCTAGAGCTTCTAAATTAAATTTATTTGAATCAGTAGTATTTTTATACTTATCTTTTAAACTTTTAAATTCATTAAATAATTCAATATTTTTAATTGTAAATTTTGATAAAATAGGTGTTTCTTTTAAAATAGGATCTTTTAATTTAGAATTTGCTAAAATATCATTATTAAATACTGGTAACGATATTATATATAATGCTATAAAAATAATAACAAAATTTTCTAATAGTCCTAGTAATCCTCCTAATAATTTTGAAGGAAATCCTAAAATTATAGTCGCACTTAAAAATTTTTCAAAAATAGTTGTTACTTTTAATAAGATTTTCCAAATAATAGTTAAAACACTTAAAATTAATAAAAAGGCTATTAATTCATAGAAAACAATATTTAATACACTTATACCCTTTATAATTCCAAAAAAATCAAAAAATGGTAAATGCTCATATAAAAAAACTGAAACAGGATTTTTTAGTAAAAAAGCTAAAATAGTTATAACAATAAATCCTAAACAAGATACCAATTGTTTAGTAAAGCCTCTATCAGACCCTACAAAAAAACCTATAATAAGTATTACAACAATAATTATATCAACTAAATTCATTACATCATCCCCTATTATAAATTATATTATAAATTTTTAAAAAAATAAAGCAATTTAGACGTTTTTGTGGTAAAATATTTTTATAAAGGACGTGAATTATGACTATAACATTAAAAGTTAGTGAAAATACTAAATTGAAAATGATTGAATATTTTAAAGATAAAAAAAGAAGTAAAACACCACCTTATGCTGTTTTCCAAGCAGATGAAGCTGATACTGTTGTTACTTTATATGAATCAGGAAAAGCTGTTTTTCAAGGAATAAGTGCGGATATTGATGCAGGTATTTGGAAACATTGGGAACAAAAATTAAATCCAACAAAAAAAGTTGAAATGACTAATAGTAATGATAAAACTAAAAAAGAAAAAGAGAAAATCATAGTTGACCCTAAAATTTATTATTCTAATAGCATTGGTAGTGATGAAGTTGGTACTGGTGATTATTTTGGTCCAATTGTCGTCAGCGCTGCTTATGTTAGTAAAGATAACATTCCATTTTTAGAAGAATTAGGTGTTAAAGATTCTAAAAAAATGACTGATGATAAAATTTTAGAAGTTGTTCCTAAATTTATTAAAAAAATCCCTTATAAAAGTATTATTTTTTCTAATAAAGAATTTAATGAAAAATATAATGAAAATTACAATATGAATAAAATCAAAGCTATTTTGCATAACAAAGTTTTAATAAGTTTAAAAAATGAAATTGATAATATTGATTATATTATTGTTGATCAATTTGCTGAAAAATATGTTTATTATAATTATTTAAAAGAATCTGATTATGTTTTAAAAAATATTACTTTTTTAACTAAAGGTGAAACTAAATCACTTTCAGTTGCATGTGCTTCTTTAATATCAAGATTTATTTTCTTAAAAGAATTTGATAAAATTGGTCAAAGTGTTGATATGTTTCTACCTAAAGGAGCTTCTAATTTAGTTGATGAAGCAGGTATTAAAATTGTTAAGAAGTATGGTTTTGATAAATTAAATGATATTGCTAAATTAAGTTTTAAAAATACTAGTAAAATAAAAAATTATTTTGAGTAAATAATTTTTTTTTATTTTATTAAAGCTTCAATAATTGGAGTTTCAATATTACCTACTAAAATAATTTTTATATTTTTTCCACTTGGAAACAATGGATTTGAAAAATCATTAACTGTTTTATTATAGTCTTTTAAACTTTCATTTATTTTATCAATAGTTATGTCATATTTATTAGCAATTTCTTCTGTAGTTAATTCTTTATTATTATCTAAATCATAATAGTAACCTTTAAATTCATAGTTAATACCACCATTTGTAAGTTTACCAACATAATTTATTTTAATAAATAATATATTATCTAAAATACTATAGTCATAATCTATTTTAAATTCTAAATCAGCATCGTTATTTTTTAATTTATCAATACTATCATTATAATCATTAAGTATTTTTTCATTTAATTTTTTAGCATTTTCATTATCAATTATTATTTTAGGTAAATCAATTTTTTTAACTAAACCAGTTTCTAAATTAATATTAGAAATATTTAAACCACTCTTTATATATTGATTATAATCTTTCTCTTCTAAACATGGTTCTTTTTTAATTATTTCTTTTACCTCTTCTTCTTTGATAAATTCATTATAAACATAATATCCACCTATACCTAAAATAAGTCCAAGTAATCCTCCTAATAAAACCTTTTTCATATATACCTCTTTTCTATTTCTAATATATCATTATACCTTAAAAAAAACAATGTCTTTTTTTATTATTTACGCAATTTTGACATTATTTTATAATATTTTTAAACCTTTTAATAACTTTCTTTTCTATACGAGAAATATATGATTGACTAATACCTAATAAATTAGCAACATCTTTTTGAGTCATTTCCTCATTATTAAATAATCCATATCTTAAAGTCATTATTTGTTTATCTCTTTTATTTAATTTTGAAACCTCTTCATATAATAAATTCTTTTCCGTAAGTTGTTCTAATTCTTTGGTAACAATATCTGGTTCAGTACCAAGTATATCTTCTAAATGAAGTTCATTTCCTTCAGGATCATAACTTAAACTATCTTCAAAACTTACTTCCCCTTTTCTTTTTTTATTTTTTCTTAAAAACATCAAAATTTCATTATCTATACAACGTGATGCATAAGTTGCTAATTTAATGTTTTTATCTAGTTTATATGTATTAATTCCTTTTATTAAACCAATTGTACCAATACTAACTAAATCTTCTAAATCAACCCCTGTATTCTCATATTTTTTAGATAAATATACTACTAATCTTAAGTTATGTTCAATTAATTTATCTTTAGCAAAGTTATCTCCATCCATTGATTTTTTCACATAAAAAACTTCTTCTTCTTTAGTTAATGGTTCAGGAAGTTTATCCGCACTTCCTACAAAAAATATTTGTCTATCTAAAAGCCTTATTATAAATTCCTTAATTTTAGTTATCAATTATATCACCCCTTAATTTATTATTTAGTAAACATCCAACACCATCTATACTTATTTCATTTTCCATAATTCCGACTAAAATTTTTTGTTTTTTATTATTTATTTCAATAATACCTTTAATACATTTTAAAACACTTATTTGACTACTACTTTGATATGGTATGAAAATATAATTATAATTATGTTTTATTTCTTTTTTATTTAATAAAACAACTGGTCGATTAAATCTTTTTAAGTTATTCCCACTATCTAAATATCCTATACATTTAATTGTTTCTTTTTCCAAATAAATAATTACTTTATAATAATTGTTATAATTATGTTTTAATTTTATGCCCTGTTTAATATAAATATACAATATTATTGGAGAAAAAATAATTAAAAAAATAAAATTAATACTTAAACCATTATGATAGAAAACCATTCCTATTTGTTTATAAGAAAATTCTAAATTTAATAAATATAAAAATCCACCTAAAACAACACTCATCATATATAAGTATCCTAAATTTCTTAAAGTATATTTTAAATTATTATATTTAAAAGTTATAATAACCATTAAAATACTTATTAATATTTTTAATAAAAAAAGTTGTAATGAAGTTAATTTAATAAATAAAAATAAAATACTTAAGCTACCTATTAAAGCTCCTAAAAGAATTCTTATAATTAAAACATTTCGTTTAAGTAAAATTGAAACACTTATAAGTAGTAAGAAATCAAAAACAAAGTTAAGTAATAAAACTAAATCAATATATATTTTCATATTTTTATTATAAAAAAAAAGACATATAAATTATGTCGTTTTTTTAACATGTAAACTCATTTCCTAAAGATTCTAAATCAGGATCACTATCTTTATACAATGAAAAATATTCAATTTTATTTTTAACTGTAAAAGTTTCATAATCAGGGTTACCACTATCTAATAACATAGATTCTTTATTAGGAAAAGTTACATCATAATCAATCTTAAGAATAATTAAATTATTGTATTTTTTACATTCAACCATATTACAATCATTTATTTTATATTCGGTAATATTACCATTATCAACCAAATCTTTAAAATATAAATCAACTTGTTCACAAGAAACAGTTTTATATTTATCTTTTGAAGTAACTTTAAAATCACTTATATCTTTTTTTTGTTGTTCAACTGGTTTAGAAGTATTTTTACTATCATTTCCATGTTTTACTAGAAAAAATACTCCTCCTACAATTATTAATAAAGAAATAATTATTATAGCTTTTTTCATTTAACAACCTGTATTTGTTTGACTTACAGCATAATTACCATTACTAGGTGATACTGTCATAAAAGATGATTTATTTCTAACAGTTAGATTATCAAAGTCAACATCTCCATTTCCAGCTACCCACATGCTTTCTTTAGTTGGTGAAGTTACATCATAACTAACTGCAACAATAATTGAATCTAATTCTTTATCACAACCTTGGTCATTTTTACCATAAATTAATTTACAGCTATTTATTTTATAACTAGTTATTGAATCACCTGCACTTGAACTTTTTTTGCTTTCAAAATATGTATTAACAGCTTGACATCCTATTTCTTCATCAGTTAAGACTTTCTCTTCAACTTTTTCTTCTTCTTGAGTTTCCTCTTTAACTTCAACAGTTTCTTTTGGTTTTTCAGTTTTCTCTTCTTTATCTTTAGTAAAATAATAATATCCTCCTAAAATTAAAGCACTTATTAAAATTCCTATAAATATTCCTAATATAACTTTTTTCATTTAATATCCTCCTACACAAAAATACTTTTTTAAAAGCCTCTTTTTCTTAAAAATGATGGAATTGCTGTATCATCATCGTCATCTATAACCTCATCCATTTGATTGCGAGCTTCTAATCTTGAATTATTATATTCATTTCCTTTGTTAGAATCAAATCCTGTAGCTATAACAGTTACAATGATTTCATCATTTAGATTTTCATTGATAACTGCTCCAAAAATAGTATTAATATCAGTATTTGCAGATCTACGAATTACCTCAGCTGCCTCTTCAACTTCAAATAAAGTTAAATTAGAGCCACCAGTAACATTAATTATAGCATCTGTTGCTCCACTTATACTTGCTTCTAAAAGTGGACTTGAAACAGCTTGTTCAGCCGCTTCAGTAGCGCGATTTTCTCCTGTACCCATACCAATACCAATTAAAGCATTTCCACGTTTTTCCATAACTGTTTTTACGTCTGCAAAATCTAGATTGATTAATCCAGCAACAGCAATTAAATCAGAAATAGCTTGAACACCGCGTCTTAAAACATTGTCAACTTCTTTAAAAGATTCTAATAGTGGTGTTGTTTTATCAATAATTTCTCTTAAACGATCATTTGGAATAACGATTAATGTATCAACATGTTTTTTTAATTCCTCTAATCCTTCAATTGCTTGGTCCATTCTTTTTTTACCTTCAAATGAAAATGGTTTTGTTACAATACCAACAGTTAATGCACCTAGTTGTTGGGCGATATCAGCAATTATTGGTGCCGCTCCAGTTCCAGTTCCGCCTCCCATACCACAAGTTACAAAAACCATATCAGCGCCTTCTAATGCTGCTTGAATTTCATCTTTAGATTCTAATGCTGCTTCTTTTCCTACTTGAGGTGAAGCACCTGCACCTAAACCATTAGTTAATTTTTCACCTATTTGAATTTTATATTCCGCTTTTGAATTATTTAAAACTTGTAAATCAGTATTAGCAACAATGAAATCAACACCCTGCACTCCTGATTCTATCATTCGATTAACAGCGTTATTACCACCGCCACCAACACCTATTACCTTTATTTTTGCTAATTGATCCATCTCTAGTCCTAACATATTATCCTCCCTCATTCGCCAAAAAAGTATCCAAATACTTTACCTAACATTGAATCATTTGAAACATCAAAACCCCTTTTAATCTGTGAAAGTTCTTCTTCATCATCTTCATCAACCATTGTATAATCAATTCCTTTTAATTTTAATTTATTGATAAAATATACAATATTACCAACAGCTGATGAATATTTATTGTTTCTTAAACCAGTTATCTTAATATTACCAATTGTTGCTCTTTTATAGAAAAATTTATCAACAATTGATTCAAAATGTCTTACATTACTAGTACCACCAGTTATTATTATATAATCAATTGGTCCATTGGTTAAAGATTTTATTTCTTCCCTTGTTAATGCTAATAACTCTTCTAACCTTGACATAATTATTTCTGAAACTTCTTTTTGATTGATGTTAATAGCATTACCATTGATATCAACAGTTTCATATACTTCATAACCAGTTGCAAATTTACTATCAGCTATAGCAAATTTTTGTTTAATTTTTGAAGCTTCATCGTGATTTATTTTATAGATATAAATAATATCATTATCTATATTTTTACCACCTAATCCAAGAACAACATTTTTAACAACTATACCCTTTTTATATAATGAAATATTAGTTGTTTCATGTCCAATATTTACCAAAGCTCCAGTTTGTTCATTCATATTTTTAGTTTTAAAAGCATTGATATCGCCAATACAATTAAGTGAAATATCAACAACCTCAATTCCTAAACTCTCAATTAAAGAAACAACAGATATTATATTTTTTTTAGGCGTTGTTACCATTATTCCTCTAACTTCTAATTTTCTTCCAGTCAACCCTTTTGGATCTTTTACAATGTTACAATCATCAATTACAAAATCAATTGGTAAAATTGTAACTGTTTCACTATTATATTCTAGATTGTTTTTAGCCGCTTGTTGTAAAACTTTAGTTATCTCTTTATCTGTGATTGCATCAATTATATCTATACTTCCATTTACTTTTTTAAATTCAGCATAATAGCTAGGTATAGAAGTAATAACTTTTTTTATTTCTATTCCAAGCATTTGATTTATGCTATCAATTGCTTCTTTTAAACTAGAAGTTGCTTCAACTACATCAGTAATTAATCCTTGTTTAATACCTCTAGATTTTACCGATGTTGCTGCTAGTAAATTTAGTTTATTATTAAATAATTCACAGACAACCACTTTGATGGTATCTGAACCAATATCAATACTAGTATAAATATGTTTCACATATGCCACCTACAATCCTAACAATAATTATACTATAAAATAAATAAAAAGTAAAAGCATTTTATTAAAATTAAAAAAAAAAGTCAATTTTTTTTATTTTAATTTTGAAAAATCAACCATATTTATTTTAAAATTTTAAAATACTCACCAGAATCCAAATATAAAATACCTTTTTTATTTTCAAAATTTTTAATCATATCTAAATAATTATTAATATTTAAAAATTTATTTAAGGTTACATAAACATAGTTACCATCATTCATAGTTAATAAAAATCTATTTTTATCAACATCATTAGGATCATATTTTATTTCAGAAATTCTTTTTAAAATATCTGTATCCACTTCATTCATTTTAGTTAAAAATTTCTGATATTTTTTATTAGGAATATAATTAATAACTGTTGGTGTTATAAAAATCTTATCAACTTTCATTCCATCACTTAAAATTGTTTTTTTATCATATTCATAATAAAATAAAGGCTTATTTTCAGTAACATAAATATTTACTTCTGTTAACCACTTCTTTTTTACTTTTACTTCTTTTATATAAGTGTTTTTCTCTAAAGTGTTTTTTATATTTAAACTATTATATTTTAAGGTAGAAGGATAATTTTCTATTCCGGCTAATTCAATTATTTCTTGATCAGTAAAAAATTCATTATCATATATGTATATATTTTTAATATTTAAATTAACAATATCATAGGCTAAAAAGCAAATAAAATAACTAATCAAAAGAAATATAAAAATTGTTTTATATTTTATTTTTAATTTAACTTTTTTCTTTTTAGCCATATTTCCACCTCTTATTCTACTATTTCTTGTTCAACTATTAATTCTATTCCATATTCTTCTTTTACTTTTTCTTTTACAGTATTAATTAGTTCTATTATTTCTTCACCAGTTGCCCTATTATAATTAATTATAAAATTAGCATGTTTCACGCTTACCATTGCTCCACCAATACTCTTACCTTTAAATCCTAAATCTTCTATTAATTTACCAGCATAATTACTATTAGGATTTCTAAATACTGAACCTGCTGATGGATAATTTAATGGTTGACTTTCTAATCTTCTTTTTTTTCTATCTCTGATAACTTCCATTATAGCTTCTTTTTTCCCATAGTTTAATTCTAAAGTTGCTTCCAAGCAAATATAGTTTTCATGTTGTTTTAAAAATGATGTTCTATAATGAAAATCAAGTTCATTATTTTTTAATACAATAACATTTAAATTAGGATCTAATACTTTTACTTCTTTAACAATATATCCCATATCACTTTTATAAGCACCAGCATTCATGTATATTGCTCCACCAACTGTACCAGGAATACCTGATGCAAATTCTAAACCTGTTAGATTTTCTTTAGCAGCTTTTAATGAAAGTGCAATTAAGTTATAACCTGAACCAACTATGATTTTTTTACCACTTATTTTTAAATCATTTAAATAGTTTAATTTTATTATAATCATATCATAATATGTATTTTTAAATATCACATTGGACCCATTACCTAATATTTTATATCTAATATTTTTACTTTTAAGAAATTTAATTAAAGTAATTAATGCTTCAATACTTATAGGATAGACTACACCAATAACCTTACCACCTACTTTATAAGTAGTATAATCACACATTTTAGCATGAGAAACAACTTTCCCACATTTTAATTTTTTTATTTCTTTTATTATTTCCATATTATTTCGACCCTACTAATTCTTTTAGAATTTCATATATTTTTTTACTGCTATCATTAACTTTTAATGGCTTCATATTATTTTTTAATTCTTGTAATTTATTATTATCATTAATAGTGTTATCAATCATTTTAACTAAAGAATTATCAGTTAAATTTTTTTCTTCTAACAATATAGCCGCATTATTTTCAATTAAATCTAAAGCATTTTTATATTGGTGATTATTAGGTACATAAGGACTTGGAATTAAAATAGAAGGTATTTGCAAGTTAATTATTTCACTTAATATTGAAGCACCTGCTCTTGAGACAATCAAATCAGTTTGCTTCATTATTCTAGAAAGATGTTCTAAATAAGGAATAACATGAACATTATTTGGTAATTTTAAGTTTTTAAAACTATCATAATTATCTTTTCCACTTATAAATAAAATTTGATAATCTTTGTTTTTAAATTTAACAATGTTTTTAATGAAATAATCATTTATTTTACTTGAACCTAATGACCCCATAACAATTAATACTAATTTTTTATTATTATCTAATCCTAAACTTTTTTTAGAAATAGCAATTTGTTTTAAAGCTTCATCACCACTAGGATTTCCAGTAAAATGAGTTTTATATTCAGGAAAATATTTCATGCTAGATTTAAATGATATTCCAATACTATCCGCATATTTACTTAAAAACGTATTAGCAGTTCCAGGAATACTATTTTGTTCATGAATAAATGTTTTTACTTCTAATTTATGGGCAGCTAAAATAACAGGACCTGTTACATAACCACCAACTCCAATAACAACATCAGGTTTAAAATTTTTTATTATTTTTTTACATTTTAAATATGATTTATAGAAACATTTTATTGTTTTTATGTTTTTAAATATATGTTTTCTATTAAATCCATATATTTCAATTTCCTTATAATTAATTCCATATTTAGGTACAATATCTTTTTCCATTCTATCATGAGTACCTATATATAAAATTTCACTTGGTTCCATTTCTTTAATTTTATTTATAATTGCCAAAGCAGGATATATATGTCCACCAGTACCACCCGCACTTATAATCACTCTCATCTATTCACATCCTCTTAATCAATAATATTCAAGTTCAGTATTATTTATTTATATTTTATCAAATCAGTTAAATTAAGTCCATATAAATTAAAATATTTTAGATATATCTTTAATATTATATCACTTTAAAAGACTATCAACAAATAGTCTTTAAATATTTTTTAATATTTAAATTTGAACTATTTTAAAATTTATAATATAATATTTATAGAATGATTTTTAAAAGGAGGATAACAAATCGTTTTAGCGCGAGAGCTTTAATTAGCTGACGAGGATAGTAGTTGTCGAATTTTCAGCGGATGCTACTACGGAGATATAACTTCGTTAGATATATTTTAAAAAATAAAATCAACATTATAACAAAGAATATATCATTTATAGCTAGGAGGAAATTATGTGTGGTATTGTAGGATATGTAGGCAAAAATAAAAATACAATTGAATTTTTAATTAATGGATTAAAATCACTAGAATATCGTGGTTATGATTCAGCTGGAATTGCTTACATGACAGATAAAATAAATATTGTTAAAAAAGAAGGAAAATTAGAAAATTTAGAAAAAATTGTTAATTATGAAAATTCCAATTTAGGTATTGGTCATACAAGATGGGCAACTCATGGTGTTCCAAGTTTAAATAATGCTCATCCTCATCATCATGGTAAAATAACTCTTGTTCATAATGGAATTATTGAAAATTACGAAAGTATTAAAAAAGATTTAAGTTCTAAAGGTTATAAATTTTATTCAGAAACTGATACTGAAGTCGCATGTGCTTTAATTGATTATTTATATAGTACTGATAAAGATATGATTAAAGTTTTAAATAAATGTCAAAGTATTTTAGAAGGTGCTTATGCTTTTGGAATTATAAATGATGATGATAAAAATAATTTATACATTATGAAAAAAGATAGTCCTTTAATTGTTGCTAAAAGTTCCGATGGATTTTTTATAGCTTCTGATGTTCCAGCAATTTTAAAATATACAAATAAGTATTATTTAATTGAAAATGATGAAATTGGAAAAATTGGTGAACAATTAACTATTTATGATAAAAATTTAAATGAAGTTAAAAAAGAGTTACAAACTTTTGATTTAAATTTAGAAAATGCAATGAAAAATGGATATGACCATTTTATGTTAAAAGAAATTAATGAACAACCAATAGTTATTGAAGAAACTATTAATTCATGTCTTAAGGATGGTAAACAAAGCTTAAGGCAAGAAATTCCAGATTTAAGTAACTATGAACAAATACATATTGTTGCCTGTGGAAGTGCTTATCATACTGGATTAGTTGGTAAATATTTAATTGAACAATTTGGTGAAATTCCAGTTTCTGTTTGTATTGCCAGTGAATATAGATATAAAAAAGTTTTTTACAATTGTAAAACTTTAGTTATCTTTATTTCTCAATCTGGGGAAACTGCTGATACATTAGCATGTTTAAGAAAAGTTAAAGAAAAAGGTATTGATACTCTTGCCATTATTAATGTTGTTGGAAGTTCAATTGCTAGAGAAGCAGATAAAACATTATATATTAAAGCAGGTTGTGAAATAGCTGTTGCAACTACTAAAGCTTATTTAGCCCAAGTGAATTTATTATCTTTAATTGCATTAAATATTGCTATTAATAAGAAAAAATTAGATAATGTTGCTATCAGTGAAATATTTGAACAAATGAAAGCATTACCTAATTTAATTAAAGATTTAATTAACAGAGATTATAAAAATATTGCTAAAGAAATTTATAAAAATGAAAATATTTTCTTTATTGGAAGAAGTGTAGATGAAGCAATTGCTAAAGAAGGTGCTTTAAAACTTAAGGAAATATCTTATATTCATTGTGAAGCTTATGCAGCTGGTGAATTAAAACATGGCTCTATTTCATTAATTGATAAAGATACTCCAGTAGTTGCAATTGTTACTGATAAAAATATTGCTAGTAAAACAATTAGTAATATCAAAGAAGTTAAAGCTAGAGGCGCTAAAGTTATTTTAATCATTACCGAAGAATTAGATAATTCATCTGATTATTATGACTTTAAAATTGTAATTCCAAGTGTAAGTCCTTTTATTGAACCAATGATTTCAATAATACCTTTACAATTAATTGCTTATGAAGTAGCTTTATTAAGAGGTTGTGATATTGATAAACCTAAAAATTTAGCTAAATCTGTTACAGTTGAATAAAACGTTAGTTATCTAACGTTTTCAGAGTGTAGACAAACCCCTAGATTTTTTCTAGAGGTTTTCTTATAAATAA
>JAHZGA010000005.1 GCA_019421005.1 bacterium
ATCAAAAATATATTTCTTCAATGGATGAATTTTATAATAAATATTTAAATGAAAATAATGGTAATGAATAAGGAAGTGATAAATAATGGATAAAAAAGAAAAAAATTTACCAACTACCAATATCAACTGGTATCCAGGACATATGCAAAAAACAAAAAGATTAATAAAAGAAAATATTAACTTAATTGATTTAGTTTACGAAGTTATTGATGCTAGAATACCATATTCTTCAAAAATAATTGATATCGATGATTATTTAAAAGGTAAACCAAAAATTTTAATAATGACAAAAATTGACCTTTGTGATCTTGAAGAAACAAATAAATGGATTAAATATTATCAAAATAAAGGAATGAAAGTTGTCAAGGTAGATTTAAAAAACAAAAAAAACATAAACGAAGTTTTACAAATAACTGAACAATATAAAAAAGAATTAGACAAAAAAAGATTAGAAAAAAACATGAAACCACGAAAAATTAGAATATTAATAACAGGAATACCTAATGTTGGTAAATCAACCTTAATAAATTGTTTAGTAAATAAAAAGGCTGTTAACGTAGGAAATAAACCAGGTGTTACAAAAAGCTTGGACTGGATTAGAATTAATGATAAAATAGAATTATTAGATACACCAGGAATTTTATGGCCTAAATTTACAGAAGAAAAGGTAGCTTTTAATCTAGCAAGTTTAACAGCAATAAAAGAAGAAGTTTTACCACTCACTGAAGTTGTAATTTATATTTTAAAACAACTTGAAAAGTATTACCCAGATATTTTAAAAGAACGTTATAAAATTGATAAAGTAGAAGATTTGGATGAAACTTTAACTACTATAGGAAAAAATAGAGGTTGCTTAATTAAAGGTGGAATGGTTGATTACGAAAAAGTATATAGCTTGATATTAAACGATGTTAAGAACGGTAATATTAAAAATATAACATTTGATAGATATGAATAGTCTAGCACTTGCATATATAGGTGATGCTACCTATGAACTATATATAAGAATGTTCTTAATTAATAAAGGCTTAACGAAAGTAAATAATCTTCAAAAAGAAGCAATTAACTTTGTAAGCGCTAAAAATCAAGCAAAATATTTAAAAATGTTAATCAACGATAAAATTTTAACTGATGAAGAGTTAGTAATTGTTACAAGAGCCAGAAACCATAAAGTAAATAGTCATCCTAAAAACACCGATATTATAACCTATAAATTAGCAACTGGGTTAGAAGCTTTAATAGGATTTTTAAAAATAAATAACAACGAAAAAAGAATAAAAGAAATTATGGAATATATAACGAAAGTAGGAATAACATGTTAATTTATGGAAAAAACGTTTTTAAAGAAATACCTTTAAACCAAATTAAAAGAATAATTTTAAACGAAAACTTTAGTGATTATGAATTATTAGAAAAAATAAAAAATAAACCAATAAAATATCTATCTAAAAAAGAGATGGACAAGTTAGTAAAAGGAAACCATCAAGGAATTATTGGAGAAATAACTGACTATCATTATTGTGAACTAAATGAATTATTAAAAAATAAAACTCCTTTTTTAGTAATGCTAGATCATTTAGAAGATCCTCATAATTTTGGAGCAATAATTCGTAGTTGTGAAGCTGCAGGAGTAGATGGAATTATTATAGCTAAAAATAGATCAGTTGAAGTTAACAGCACGGTTATAAAAGTAAGCGCTGGAGCAATAGCTAATATGAAAATTGCTTTGGTAACTAATTTAGTAACTACTATAAGAAAACTAAAAGAAGAAAACTTTAAAATAATCGGAACTGATATGGAAGGTGAAGATTATAAAAAAATAAACTATAACGAAAAATTGTGTTTAATTATTGGTAATGAAGGAAAAGGAATGAGTCGTTTAGTAAAAGAAAATACTGATAAAATAGCAACTATTCCAATGAAAGGAACAATTAATAGTTTAAATGCTTCAGTTGCAACTGGTATTATTGTATTTGAAGCATCTTATCAAAGAAAGTAGGGCAAACATGAAATATCGTGATTATAATGATTATGAATTAATAGATTATGTTAGTGAAAATAATGATGACGCTAGAGAAATTATTTATGAAAAATATAAACCAATTATTATTAAAAATGCTCAAAGTTTTATTAAAACAAATGGTAACCAAGGAATTGATATTAATGATTTAATTCAAGAAGGAATGATAGCCTTAAATTATGCTGTAAATAACTTTGATAGCAAAAAAGATACAACTTTTTATACTTATGCTATGAAATGTGTAAAAGGTAGAATGATAAGTGCCATCAATGCTTCTTTAAGATTGAAACAAAAGCTTTTAAACGAATCTATTTCAATAGAACAAATAGGAATTGAAAAACTAGGTGATAACAACAACAATCCTGAAAACATAGTTATGAATGTTGAAGATAAAATTGAATTAATAGATAAAATTAATAAAATCTTAACTAAAACAGAACAAGAAGTATTTAAATTAAAAATGGAAGGCTTTAACTATAAAGAAATTGCTGAAATTTTAAATAAAACTCCTAAATCAATTGATAATGCTATTCAAAGAATTAGAAATAAAACTAAAAATCTTTTAAATGATAAAAATGACTAGAAGTTATTAACATTACAACATTAACTTCTAATCAATTATGTGCTTTTTAATTTAATATCCAAATTACAAAAAATTAAACATTTTTCATCAAAAATATTTTCTTTATAAAACTTTTGTGTTATACTAGAGATAGTATGATAGTGATTACTAACAATAAAAGGAAGAAGGGGAGCAAATGAATACAAGTATAGATACTTTTAATAATGAAAAAATACCAAATGTTCCAATTAACAATCTTAATAATGATGATTTTATTGATGTTTTTTTTGATGACTTCAATAACAATGTTTTAACTGAAAAAAACTTATCTTCACCAGTTTTAACTACTGAAGAAAAACCAATAGAAAATCCTATAAATGGTGGAATGATTGATACAAAAAGTGATGAAAATTTAGCTGAAAAAATTAAAAAAATAAACAATGATTTTGACAAACAAATAGCTTCACCAATAATTGATGAAACAACAATCATTCCAAAAGAAGAACCAAGTAATAATGTTATTAATAATTTTGATGAATTTATAAGTAATTTATCTAAAAATGTAAATGGTGCGAATAAATACATCACTCAAGTGTTAACTGATAAACAAAAAGTTGCTGATAAAGAAAAAGAAATAGTTGAATTAAAACAAAAAACTGATGAACAACAACTTGAATTATTTAGTTTAAAAAGAAAATTGGAAGAACAAGAAAAAGATTTAAGAGAATATATGGCTGAACAAAATAAAGTTTTAGAAAATAAAAGAAAACAAGCTGATGATTACTTTCAAGCTGAAAAGTTACGTTTAGAAAGTGAAATTGCTCAATTTAAAGTTGAAGCTGATACTACTAGATCAGAATTAATTTTAATGGAAGAAAACTTAAAAATGAAACAAAAACAATTTGAAAAAGAAAAAGAACAATTTGAAAAACGAACTAAAACAGAAAATGAAATAATTGAAGCTAATAATAAAAAATTAGAAAACGAACGCAAACAATTTGAAAAAGAAAAAGCACTTGCACTAGAAAGTATTGCCAATTCTGATAAAGAAATAAAAATCAAACAAGAAGAATTTGAACAATATAAAATATTCGAAGAAAGAAAATTAGATTTAGAAAGTCAAAACTTGGCTAAATCATGTGCTAGGTTCAAACAAATAATATCTCAACTTAATTCTGGCTTTTCACAATTACAAACAAAAGAGTAGGTGAAATTTATGGAAGAAAATAAAGAAATATTAAATAATGAAGAGAATTTAAATAGTGAAGAAACGCTAAATAATGAGGAAACATTAATTAGCGAAGAAAATATAGATAATGAAGAAATGGTAAAAAACGATTTAAATAATGAACATGACATTAATGACGTTAAAGAAGTTTGCCAAGTTTTTGAACAAGCCAATGAAAAAATAAAAGATGTAAGTAATTTATTTAAAAAGAATATCGAATTAAATAAAAGAAACATCGAGCTAAATAAAGAATTAGAAGAGGAAAAACGTAATTTGCGAAAAGCTTTAAAAGAACATGAGGAACAAAAAAGTAAAGATTATGAACAACTAGAAGAATATCGTAAAAAAATAGATAGTGAATTAAATTTAAAGCAAAATGAATTTGATGAAAAAATTGCTTTAAAAGAAAAAGAAATAGAACAAAAAGAAGAAATCCTAAAAGGCGAAGAAGAAAGATTAAATAATTTAAAACAAGAACTAGATAACAGAAATGAACAAATTAACAATGCTAAAGATGAACTTAATGAACAAATAAAAAAACTAGAAGAAGAAAAAAAACAATTTTCAATAGATAAACAAGAATTAACAGATAATCTAGTTAAATTTAATGATTTAGTTGCTAACTTTTATGATGGTGTTGACCAAGTAAATAATTAATCCTTTAAGGATTTTTTTTACAATTAATCATTATAAATTATTTAAAAAATATAATATAAAATTAGAGGTGGTTATTTTGAAATTAGAAGAACTATTATGTATAAGTGAAAATGTAAATCTTGATGAATATATTAATTTTAGAGATTATGTAAAAAAACATATGACACATCCAGAATGGCTTGGAGATTTTTCAAGAGAAGAATTGATAAATTTATTAAATAATAATAGTAAAATATGGGTTTACTATTTAAATAAAGAACCGGTTTGTTCTATGATGTTAATTCCAGCCGATGAAAAATCTTTACAAAAATTCGAACTAGATTTGGATTATAGAGATGTAGCAGATTATGGTCCTATGTTTGTCAACCCTAAATATGTTGGAAATCATTTACAATATCAAATGTTACAAACATTGGATAAATATTGCATCAATAAGAATTATAAATATGCAGCTGGTACAATTCATCCAGATAATATTTATTCAATAAATAATTTAATAAAAGATGATTTTGTATGCAAAGGTTCAAAAGAATTTAAAAGAGGAATAAGAAATATTTATTTAAAAAAATATCTAATATAATAATTAATCCTTTAAGGATTTTTTTTAATTAAATAAAGTAATCGTAAATAACTTTTTTTCATTTAATCAAAAAATAT
Organism: bacterium; assembly: GCA_019421005.1. GTDB lineage: Bacteria > Bacillota_I > Bacilli_A > RF39 > UBA660 > CALVXC01. The sequence continues at coordinate 5,125 of JAHZGA010000005.1, forward strand.
ATTGACTTAATTAGAAAATATTATATAATAAAGTTATATATGAGGTGATTTAGATGGAAGAAATTTCAAACTCAAAATGGGTTCATATGGGAAATGACCATATTGATGAAGATAAATTTGAAGTAAGAAATACTACTTATAATAGTCCAAGAGGAGTACTGTGGTTATCTAAAAAACTAGGAAAAGAATGTGAATGGGGTATATATTCAGGAAGAAAAAATGATTGTTTATCTGATAAAAATTGTATTGTTAACTTAATAGAAAATCCTAATATATTAATATTAAACGATGAATCTCTATTAAAAGATTTACCTAAAGAATTTTTTTTAGATGATAATACCTTAAATTATGAAATGATTTCTAATTACTATGATGGTATTTATATAAAAAAATATCTTGATAAAAATTTTGAGTATTTTCCAGTTGATTCTCTCATCTTATTTAACTCAAAACCAATAAAAAGTTATCAAAAAGTTGATATGGTATCTTATTACTATCAAGATCCATATGGTGCTTTTGAAGAAAACATCTTTGAAATAACTAAAATTTATGACGAAGTTTATTTAGGAGGTAAAGTATGTCGTTAAAAAAAGAATATAAAAAATACTTATTACTAATAACATTTGGAGTAACATTATTTGTTGTTTTACAAAACTTTAAATCTGTTTTAGATATAATCGGTTTTGTTTTAGCCTTATTTACACCCTTCGTGCTTGGTATCTGCATTGCATTTGTTTTAAATGTTCTAGTTAAATTTATTGAAAGTAAGCTATTAAAAAAAGTAAACAAAAAATTTAAAAGACCTATTAGTTTAATATTAACATTTTTAATTGTTTTTGGCTTTTTAACATTGTTATTATTTCTAATAATACCAGAATTAAAAAACGCTATTACGATATTTATTGATAACATTCCTATTTATAAAGAAAGTATTATTGATTTTGCTAATAAATTAAATTTATCAACTGAAACAATGAATATGGTAAAAGATGTTGTTAATAATACTTTAGATGATTTAGGAAACCTATTTAAAGATAATTCCGGTAAACTTTTTGAATTAACTTTAGGAGTAACTACTAAAATAATTTCAGGAATATCTAATTTTATTTTAGGACTAGTATTTGCTATTTATATGTTGATAGATAAAGAAAAATTATTAAAACAAAGTAATAAATTTTTATCAGTTTTTATGCCAAACAATAAAAAATTAAAAGAAATTGCTAAAATAACTAAAAATATTTTTGAAAACTTTATTGTTGGACAAATAATAGAAGCATTTATTATTGGTATTTTATGCTTTATTGGAATGCTTATTTTAGGTCTACCTTATGCTTCTACTATATCTGTTTTAGTAGGTTTTACAGCTCTTATACCTGTTTTTGGAGCATTTATAGGAACAATTATAGGAAGTATTTTAATATTTGTAATTGATCCAATAGGTGCATTAATATTTATTATTTTTATAATTGCCTTACAACAAGTAGAAGGAAATTTAATCTATCCTAAAGTAGTAGGAACTAAAGTAGGTCTACCAGCTATTTGGGTAATGCTAGCAGTAATTTTAGGTGGTTCATTATATGGAATAATTGGTATGTTAATCGGAGTACCTGTTTTTACAGTACTTTATACTTTATTAGGGCAAAAAGTAAACGAAAAAACTAAAAATCAATAGCTTTTTCGTTTTTTAAATGTTATAATTAAAGTACGGAGGTGGGGTTATGACGCCACATATTGAAGCAAAAAAAGAAGATATAGCAAAAATTGTTATTATGCCAGGAGATCCATTAAGAGCTAAAATGATAGCAGAAAAGTATCTGCACGATTATAAACTAGTAAATACTACTCGTAATATGCTTGCATATACTGGATATTATAACGATTTATTAGTAACAGTATTTTCATCAGGAATGGGTATACCTAGTATTGGTATATATGCATATGAATTATTTAAATTTTATGATGTTGATAAAATAATAAGAATAGGCACTTGTGGAAGTTTTGCTGATGACGTTGACTTACTAGATATAGTAATAGCAAAAAGTGCTTATAGTAAATCAACTTTTGCCTATATGTTTAATGGAGAATTAGCTAATGAAATGGACGCTTCTAAAGAATTAAATCAAAAAATAATTGATACAGCTAAAAAATTAAACATAAAATATCATTATGGTAAAATAATAACAAGTGATGTTTTTGATGTTTATGTTGATAGTGATGAATATCAAAAAAAATATCCTCATGATAAATATTTAGCTAGTGAAATGGAAGCATTTGCATTATTCTTTTTAGCTAAAATTCTTTCTAAAGAGGCAAGTACAATTTTAACTGTTGTTGATAATAAAAAAAGCAGTAAAAGTATATCAAGTGAAGATAGACAAAATTCTCTTAATCAAATGGTCGAACTTGCTTTAAAATCTTTATAAAAAAAATATTTTTACACATAATAATGAAGAGGTGAAACTATAATGAAATATACTAAATTTGAAATGGGTTCTTATAACCTGCATATTATAAAAACTGATCATTTTAAAACTGTTAATACAAGAATAATGTTTAAGAGAAAAGCCAAAAAAGAAGAAATTAATTATCGCAATTTTTTAAGTTTAATGTTATTAGAATCTACTAAAAAATATAAAACCCATAAAGAAATAGAAGTTAAATGTGAAGAATTATATGCTTTAAATGTAAGAAGTGAATCTTTTCTTTCTGGTAATTATTCAGTAATGAGTTTTGACAGCGTCTTTTTAAATGAAAAATATACTGAAAAAGGTTTATTTAAAGAAATATTTGATTTTCTATTTCAACTAACATTAGATCCTAATGTTGATAATAAAGCATTTGATACTAATAGTTTTAACAATGTAAAAAATGTTTTAATAAACAATTTAGAAAGCTATAAAGATGTTCCTAGTTATTATAGTAGAAAAAGAATACTAGAACTAGCTGGAAAAAACACCCCTTTAGAATTAAAAAGTGAAGGATATTTAGAAACTATAAATGAAGTAAATGAAAAAAATCTATTTGAATATTATCAAAAAATTATTAAAACAGATAATATAGATATTTTTATTATTGGCGATGTTGATGAAGAATATTTGAAAAAACTAATAAAAGAAACAATACCGATTAATACTCTAAAAAAACCTAGTGAAACTCATTATATTGAACATAAAAAGATTAGAAAAAGAGCTTTAATTGAAAAAGAAAAAGATGATTTTCGCCAAAGTCAATTATTGCTTGCTTATAAATTAGATAAATTAACTGATTTTGAAAAACAATATGTTATTCCAATTTATAATTATATTTTAGGAGGCGCTCCGGATTCTAAATTATTTAAGAATATAAGAGAAAAAAAATCACTATGTTATAATATTAGTTCAGGACATATTATGATTGCTAATTTAATTCTTATTACAGCTGGAATAGATGCTAAAAACTATAAAAAGACAGTAACTTTAATTAGAAAACAAGTCAAAGACATGGAAAAAGGTTTATTTGATGAAAGTGATATTGAAAAAGCTAAACTAATATTTTTAAATAGTTATAAAGAATTAACAGATAATCCAGCAGTTATTATGTCAATTTATATGTTACACGAATATTTAAATAGAGATTTATTAGATGATAGAATTAAAAAAACAAAAACAGTTACTAAAGATATGATTGTAAGTGTAGCTAAAAAAGTTCATTTAGATACAATATTTTTCCTGGAAGGTGATAATGATGAAGAAGAAAAAAATTGAAGGTTTAGATATTGATGTTTATGAAGAAAATCTAAATGGATTTCGCGTTTTCATCGCACCTATGAAATACGTTAACGGAATTTATACAACATTATCAGTTAATTTTGGTGGCGATATGGAAGAGTTTATTCCATATGGTGAGAAAAAAATGGTTAAAATGCCTCGAGGAGTTGCCCATTTTTTAGAACATCAAAAATTTAATACTAAAGATAATCAAGATATATTTTCTTTCTTTAGTGAAAGAGGTACTTCTTGTAATGCCAATACAAGAAATGATAAAACAACTTACTTATTTTCAGGAGTAGATTTCTTTGAAGAAAACTTAAATAAGTTACTTGATTTTGTTTTTGAACCATATTTTACTGATGAATCTGTTAATAAAGAAAAAGGAATAATTAAAGAAGAAATAAAAATGTATTTAGATGATCCTTATACTAAAATAGCTTATAAATTATATGAAAATTTATTAAAAAATCATCCTTTAAAAGATCCAGTAATAGGGTCATGTGAAAGTGTAGATAAAGTTACTAAAGAAGATTTATATAAATGTTATAATACTTTTTATCAACCATCTAATATGTATTTAATTGTAACAGGTAATGTTTCTTATGAACAAGTAATTGATATTGTTAAAAATAATATGGCTAAAAAAGAGTTTTTAAAACCAAAAGAAATAGTAACATATAATTATAAAGAACCTAACAAAGTTGTAAAAGAAATAGAAACTTTAAATTTAAAAGTAAATACTCCTAAAATGGCTATTGGATATAAAATAGATATAAGCAAAATTAAAAATTTAAAACCACATGAAATAAAATCATATTTATCATTTATTTTTGATAGTAAATTAGGCTCAACTTCTGATTTTTTAGAAAATATAAAATCAAATAAATTAATTATTGATAATTTTTATATTTCATCAATTTCTTTAAAAGACCATATTCTTTATATTATAGAAGCTGATACTGAAAAACCTGAAATTTTAGCAGAGAAAGTAATAGAAGAATTAAAAAATACTTCCATTACTGAAAATGAGCTTTTAAGAAGAAAAAGAGTTCTTATGAGTTATCAAATTCTTGGTAGTGAAAATATTTACCAAGTTAATACTAAAATAATGAATAATATTGCTTCAACTAATGAGGTTTTATATGATGCTTATAATGATATTAAAAAAATGAATTATAAAACTTTGAATTATTTAATTAATAATATTTCATTAGATAATAAAAGTATCTTATATGTTAAAGATAAAAGCTAGAAAATAAATCTAGCTTTTTTTAATGGTTTAAAATTATCTTATAGACATTAAAAAACTTTAATATAAAGCTTGTATAAAAATAATTTATATATATCATAATAAAAAAGGAAAGGAGAATTTATGGCACGTCATAAAGTAGAAATTTGTGGCGTGAATACTGCGAATATTAAAGTTTTAACAAATGAAGAAATGAACGTTTTATTTGATAGATTAAAAGATGGAGATCAACTTGCCAAAGAGGAATTAATAAATGGCAATTTAAAATTAGTGTTATCTATTTTAAAGAAATTTGTTAATCGAACAGATAATATGGATGATTTATTTCAAGTTGGAGTAATTGGATTAATTAAAGCAATTGATAATTTTGATGTTTCATATGGTTTAAAATTAAGTACATATGCAGTTCCAATGATTTTAGGAGAAATAAAAAGATATTTAAGAGATAACAACAGCGTAAGAATATCTAGAAGTATTAAGGATGTGGCATATAAAGCTTTACAAATAAAAGAACAACTTATTAATGAATTAGGTAGAGAACCTTCCATTAGAGAAATTGCTAAAAAAATGGAATTAACTGAATTTGAAGTTGCCAATGCTTTGGAATCCATGAAAGATACTATAAGTATGTTTGAACCTATTTATAATGATGGCGGAGATACTATTTATTTAGCTGACCAATTAGAAGATAAAAGCAATCAAAATTATGATTTAGAATCTAAAATATTTTTGAAAGAAGCCTTAAAAAAACTAAAAGAAAAAGAAAAATACATCATAAGTGAACGTTATTTATTTGGTAAAACTCAAATGGAATTAGCTGAAGAAATAGGAATTAGTCAAGCTCAAATATCACGTTTAGAAAAAAATGCTTTGGAAAATATTAAAAAAATGATAAAATAGCATATATTTAAATAGGTGGTAAAATGAATTTGTCTGATTTACAAGATAAGGATATGGTTAATTTAACTGATGGAAAAAGAATAGGAAATATTATAGATGCAATTGTTAATAATGATGGTAAATTAGAAAGTTTAGTTGTCCAAAAAAGAAAATTTTTTCGTTTCTTTTCTAATAATGATATAAAAATAAGTTGGAATGAAATAGAAAAAATAGGTGAAGATGTTATTTTAGTTAGACTAAAGTAATATTTTTTTATTTGAAATATTAAAAATATATTGAAAGTATATACTATATGTGATATTCTTATTTTAATAACGGAATTATGAAAGGTGATATAAAATGTCAAATTTTAATGAAATAATTAATTTTAGTGATATTACTTATAAAGAATATGTTGATAGTATTAAAAATTTAGAAAAATTTACTACTGATAAGGAATGGATTTGGAGTTTAAAATATGATATTCTTCTAAACCCACATTTAGGAAAAGATATATCTTCTAGTATAGAAGCAATTAAAAAAGATGATAGCATTGGTAATTTAAATAAAATTATGAATGATTTAAAACAAAAATCACAATATTATTTACAAAAAGCAAAAAATTCTAATTATTTAGAAAAATGGTTTTATTATCGTATGGCTCATGCTTATTATGGATTTATCGAAGTTATAAATGAGGGTTCTATTTTAATAGATAAAATATTATCAAATTTAAAAGAGGAATATCATGATAAATATTTGGAAGTTTTAGAAAAAATAGATAAATCTAATCCTTCAAAATTAACCGATTTTAACAAAAGTAATGAAACTATAGAAGAAAGTGAAAATATAAAAATGTATTTGTTTATGAAAAATTGGCAAGATAAACAAAATATCTATTTTAACTCATTTATTAAAGAACATCATGAAGCAAAAAATGAATTTGAAAAATATGCAAAAGAAAAATATCCATATTTAAAAAACATAAACAACAGATCATTACTAGGTGTTGTTTTATTAAATGAAATGCCATTAATTAAACTTGACCAAATCTTGAAATTTTTAGAAAATGGAATTGATGATGAATTGTCTTATGTAATTGGTGGTAAAGCTCTAGGACTAGCTAAATTAAAATATAACAATGTTGATATTCCAGAAACTTTCGTAATTCCAGTTAACTCTTTATATAATGCTTTATATCTAAATGAATTAAATAATCTTCCATGTTATAATTATTCTGTAAGAAGTTCAGCAACAGTCGAAGATAATAAAAAAAATTCTTTTGCAGGACTATTTGTTTCCAAATTAGATGTTATTAAAAATGATTTAAATAAAAACATTAATGAAGTTTTATCATCAGTTTTTTCAGAAAGAGTTGATAATTATGTAAAACATTTCTCAACTGAAAAACCTTATATGGCAGTAGTATTACAAAAATTTATTTCGCCAATTTATTCTGGAGTATGGCTAGGAGAAACTTTAGAAAAAGGACATCTAGAATGGGTTGATGGTGATGGAGAAAAATTAGTTTCTGGTCATGTAAAACCTAATTATGAAAATTGGACTGAAAACGTAAAAGAACCTTTAAAAATAAATGGAGAAACTATTGGTGAAAAATGTATAGAACTTCAAAATAAACTAAACGCTATTGCAGATTTTGAATGGTGCAACATTTCTAATAAATTAGTTTTTGTTCAATATCGACCAACTACTGCTAAAATAACTAATATAACAAATGATAACAATGATGAATTAATTGGAATTCCAGCATCTTCTGGAATAGAAGTAGGTGTTCCATATTATTTAGATGACCCTAATAACACTAAAAACTTTCCTCAAGATGGTATTTTACTAACTGATTATACTGATCCTGATTGGGTTCCAATTATGATTAAAAGTAAAGCCATTATAACCGCCGAAGGTGGGTTTTTATCACATACAGCAATTATATCAAGAGAACTTGGTATACCTTGCATAACTGGTTTTGGTTATGAAAATTTAAAAAAGGTAAGTCAAATGGAATATATTGAAGTTGATGGATTTAAAGGAACTGTTTTAGGAAAATAAGGGTTCTTTTTTATATGAAAAGTTGTTAAAAATATAAATAAATGATATAATTATAAAGGTGATTTTCGTGAAAAAAATTATTTCTATAAGTGCTTTAATAGTTTTGTTTGACCAATTAATTAAACTAGTTGTAACCACTCTAGGACTACATAATAAACTAAGTATTATACCTAACTTTTTTTATATAACTTATGTTAGAAACGATGGTGCTGCCTGGAGTATTTTAAGTGGTAATAGAATTTTATTAATAACAATAGGAATAATAGCTATAGTAATACTATATTTTTTACTGATTTATAAACAAGAATTAAATAATTTAAAAATAATTTACTATAGTATACTAAATGGTGGTATTATAGGTAACTTACTTGATAGAATTTTTAGAGGATATGTAATTGACTATTTAGACTTTAAAATATTTAATTACTATTTTCCAGTTTTTAATTTAGCAGATATAATGATTGTAATAGGAACATTTTTAGTAATAATTGAAGTTTTAAGAGGTGATAAAAATGGAGAAATTAAAAGTAACCAAAAATAATATAAGAATTGATGATTACTTAAAAGATGAACTAAATTTAAGTAGAAGTAAAATTCAAAAATTAATTAAAAATAATGATGTTTTAGTAAATGATAAGCCAACTAAAAATAGTTATTTAGTTAAAGAAAACGATATTATAACTTATTCCATTGTAGAAGAAGATAACAAAATATCTGCTAATAAAATGGATTTAAATATCGTTTATGAAGATGATGATGTAATTGTTGTTGACAAAAAAAACGGCGTAGTAGTACACCCAGCTGTTGGTAATAAAGAAAATACTTTGGTAAATGGTTTAATATATTATTCTAAAAATTTAAGCACTATTAACGGGGAATTTAGACCGGGAATTGTTCACCGAATTGATGCTTATACAACGGGGTTATTAATGATTGCTAAAAACGATGAAGCTCATTTAAATTTAGCTAAACAATTAGAAGAAAAAACTGTTAACAGAGAATATAAAGCATTAGTATGGGGATGTATTTTAAATGATACTGGAACAATTGATGCTCCTATAGGAAGAGATAAATATGACCGAAAAAAGATGGCTGTTACAAGTAGCGGTAAAAAAGCAATTACTCATTTTAAAGTTTTAGAAAGATTTGAAAATGCTAGTTTAATTCAGCTAAAATTAGAAACTGGTAGAACTCATCAAATTAGAGTTCATATGAATTATATTGGATATCCAGTAGTAAATGACCCAGTATATGGAAGAAGAAAAATCATTGATAATACTGGACAATGCTTACACGCATATTTACTTGGATTTAATCATCCTAAAACAGGAAAATATTTAGAATTTAGAAGTGAACTACCTGAATGTTTTACCAATATTTTAGAACAAGTTAAAAATTCATAAAATAAATTGTTAAACTTAAGATGGTTGCAAAAACATCCCAAATTAGATAAACAATTAATAATTTAGAAACTTTGTTATTTAACTTTTTAGTTTCACTATATAAAGATATAGAAGTAATTAAAACTAATAAAGTTGTAACAAAACCTAAAAAAGGACTTTTAAGTAAAAAGAAACTAATTGGAAATAATTGATTAGCAATGTAATTAAATATTAAACTGTTATTATATTCCTTTATATCTTTAAAATTATTTTCACTATAAATTTTATATATACTTATAGCTAATAAAAAATAAATAACTGCCCAGACGATACCAAACACAATACCTGGAGGTGCAAAAAAGGGTAAATTTAACTCCTTATAAAAAGATGTATTTGAACTTAATAAACTACCAATGAACCAAGGTAATAAAAAAATTAAAAATTTGATTATTTTCATTTGAAATCTCCTTTACTTTTATAATGATTTATATTACAATAATATTACAATTGAGGTGAATTATGCAAGAAATAGAATCAGAAAAAATGGATATGGCCATATTACTAGTGCATTATTTTGTAACAAAAGAAAATTATAAACCAATAATTATTCATGGTATTAGTGATGAATACTGGTTAGAAAATTTAGAAAATGATTATAAAATAATTAGAATTGTTACATCCCATATTCATAATGATTACCAATTAAATTATAATTTATTAAGAGCTAAAAAAATAATGTCTAAAGTTAAATTTAAAACATTATCATTTAAACTTAAATCACTTAATTTCTTTATTGATTTAGGTGATAATGTTTCAGTAGAACCTAAATATGATACATATGAATGTTTTGAATTAGAACAGATAACAGATTTAAAAAAATATGATATTCTTAAAAAGAATTTCCCTGGCGTTTTAAAACTTACGCCACCAAAACAAAGTGGTTTTTATCTATTTTATGATTTAACGCAAGAGATTGGAGAGAAAAATTTTATGGATGCTAAACGTGCTGATGAAGTATTTGAATATAAAAAACCTGTCATAACATATATAATAATAGCTATTAATATTATTATGTATTTGATAACTGCAATTATGAGTGGTAATATAATAAATATTAACTCTAATGTTTTATATAATTTTGGGGCTTTATTAAAAACAAGTGTATTAAATGGAGAAGTATATCGAATTTTAACAGCCGCGTTTCTCCATGGTGGAATTTTTCATTTATTCTTTAATATGTATGCTCTATATATTATAGGGCCACAATTAGAAGGCTTTTTAGGAAAAGCTAAATTTTCAATTGTTTATCTTTATAGTATTATAATAGGTAGTTTAATGTCTTTATTATTTACTAATGGCCTATCAATAGGTGCAAGTGGAGCAATTTTTGGACTACTAGGATCACTACTATATTTCGGATATCATTATCGTATTTATCTAGGAAATTTTATCCATTCACAAATAATACCTATCATTATTATTAACTTAATTTTAGGATTTATGATATCTAATGTTGATGTTGCTGCTCATATTGGTGGATTAATAGGTGGACTACTTATAACAACTGCATTAGGAATTAAATACAAATCTTCTAAAATAGAAATGATTAATGGTTGGATTGTTACCATAATATTAACTCTATTTCTTATATTTATATTATTTAGAGGATTTTAAAAACTGGTAACAGTTTTTTTAATATAAGAAGGTGATATTTTGTTAGAACGTCTTACATATTTATACGGTAATAAAATTAATGATATTAAAAATAAAACAGTATTAATAATTGGACTAGGTAGAGTAGGTAGCTATGCTTTAGAAAGTATTGCTAGAAGTGGAGTTAATAATATTATAATTGTTGATAATGATACAATTGATATCACTAATTTAAATAGACAATTATTAACTTTAAGGAGTAATATAGATGAATTTAAAGTAGATGTTGCTTATAAAAGAATTAAAGATATTAATCCTGATTGTAATATAATAAAAATAAAAGAATTTATAACGAAAGAAAATATTGATATTTTATTCAATAATAAAATAGATTATTTAATTGATGCGATAGATACCATTGAAACAAAAAAAGAAATAATTACTGAATGTTTAAAAAGAAATATAAAGTTTATTTCAGCAATGGGAACTGCTAATAAAACAGATCCCACTAAATTAAAAATAATGGATATAAGAAAAACAAGTTATGACCCAATTGCTAAAATAATTAGAAAACATGTTAAAGATTTAAAAACTAATAAAAAAGTTATGGTTGTTTGTAGTGAAGAAAAACCAATTATAAAAAACAAATTAGGTTCAAATTCCTTTACCCCAAGTGTAGCTGGATTATTATGTTCAAGTTATGTTATAAATGATATTGTAGGTGAAATATGATTGATGAATTAAAAAAAATTATCAAAACTTTAAAAGGCAATGTTATAGCAATTGGAATAAATGATGAATTATCAGGATTAATATTTGATAATAAAAACGTTATAAAATTTTATTCTCTAGATAACAGTAAAGAAAAAAACAATTCTAAAGGAAGAAGTAAAATTGTAAATATAAGAAAATTAAGAAAAAAATTTAAAAAAAATAAAAATGATTACTTAATTGCTAATATAAATGAATTAGAAAAATATTTAAAATATTTCATTCGTGATAGTATATATATAACAAATAAAAAAGTTTACCTATATGGTAAACTAAATAGCGAAAAACTTTCATCATTGTGTTCTAAATATGAAAGATATAATCTAAATATTAAATTAAATAAATACAAATCATATTTTATATTAGAAATAAATTCAAAAGTAAAAAGCAATTTTTTTAAAGATAAATTTTATTTTCTAATTGATAGCATTGATGAAATAATTGATTTAATAACTAACATTTTAATAAAATAACTATTTTTTTAATGTTAGTTTTTTAGTTTCTTGAGGATAATCAAAATCAAATTCCTCTTCTAAATCAACTATTCTTTTAATATCAAACATTTCACTAGGAGAAATTACGTGAGCATCATTAATATTTAATTTATCTTCTTCATTTATTTTTTCATCAACTTTTAAAGATATACCTTCTAAAGCAAGAGGTTTATTTTTAATAATATCATTAATTTTATCTTCATTATCAATAAAATTTTTATTTTTATATAAATCTATAATAGTACTTTTAATTTTAAAATCATCTACTATTCTAGAACCAGTTGTTAAAGCTAATAAAAATAGACAAATTTTAGAAATAATAGAAATAACTAAAGGACTATTTGCAAAATATAATAAAACTGTTATAAATAATATTATATCTAAAACAAGAAATGCCAAATTCTTTCTCTTTTTCTTAAAAAGCTTATTATTATAATTTTCAAAATCATTTATTTGTCTTCTCATTGTATTTAATATCTTTCTTTCATTAGCAATTGTATAAGGAATTGTATAATAAGTGTTATCACCTAAAATAACAACAATAGCATCATCATCTAAATAATAATTACATATAAAGTTTTCGTTTGTTTCATCATAATTTTTCATAAAATCACCAAATGGTATTATACATTAAAAAAGTTAAAAGTCAAGAAAAAAACGATATTATCGTTTCAATATTCCTCTAATAGGGGCAGAATTACGGTAAATAAAATATAATGTTTGATTAGTAATTAATTCTAAATCACCAATATATTCAACCGCTTTTGCATTAAAGCCCATTTTAAATTCATTTAATTGTTCATATTTATTGTTTTTTAAATTATAATTACTCATTCCACCTAAATTAAATTTAGTAAAACCTTCTTTAGAATACTTTTCCATCAACTTCCAAATAAGTAAATGTTTAGAACTAATGAACTTATAATTAGGATCAAACCCATCCATAAGTAAATAAACTTCATCACGATCTTTAATTACTAAAGCTGCTGAAGTAACAACGCCATTAGGATCAGTTTTTAATAAATTAGTCGCTAGGACTAAATGTTTTTTATTCATAGCAATTAACTTATCTATTTCCATTTTTTTATTAATTAGTTTTTCACTTGATTTATTACTTATTTCTAAATTTATCTTATGAGCAAGATACTCATTTGTATTTAAAGTATTTTTAATTGATTTTAAAAACGCTTCTGGATCTAGTTTAGAATAATAGAATTCAACATTAGTTTTAGAACCAAAACTTAAATAAATATCTTGAAAATATTTTAAATCACGAGGATATTTTTTTTCTGTCTGCATTGATAAATAGGGTAGCTCTTGAATCGTGCCTTTATATATTTTAACTCCTTTTTTATCCGTACTTCTTATTTTAGTTTTAAATTCCTTTTTTAAATCATTAAACAATATATAATAAGGAGCATTTATATCAATAATAGCTTCAAACCTAGGTTTAAAAGCTTCAAAATAATTATTGTAACCCAAATGATAATATCCTAATTTTTTTAAATTTTCAAAAATATTATCATAATTATTATTTTGATTAACTGTTTTACTCTTATTATCATAGGTACTTTTAACAATTAATGGATTAATTTTAATAGCAATAACATCATTTTTACCTAAATATTTTTTAATACCTTTAGTAAAAGTTTCAACTAATTTAAAATTACTATAATCAATTAAAAAACCTCTTGGGGCATAAGCATATTTAAACCCAAATAATTTTTGAATTAAAATTAAAGACGCTGCTAATATGTTATTAGAGTCATCTACTAAACCTAAATAAACAATTCCAAATTTCTGTTCTTTCATAACAGAAGCATACTCAACTGTTTGATAAAGTGAATGAACATTATACTTTTTAGTAAAAAATTCAAATTCTGAACTAGATAATTCTCTTACTTGCATGAACCATCCTCCTTTTTGAATTTAGATTTTAAATACATAATAACTGGTGGTAAAATTGAAATAAATATAATAGCTAAAATAATAATTGAAAAATTATTTTTAACAAAATTAATATTACCGAAAAAATATCCAGCTATTACAAATAAACTAACCCATAATAAAGCTCCAATAAAATTAAAACTTAAAAATCTTTTATATGACATTGCCCCGATACCAGCAACAAAAGGGGCAAAAGTTCTGACGATAGGAACAAAACGTGCAAGGACAATTGACTTACCACCATGACGTTTAAAAAAATCTTCTGTTTTATCAATGTATGATTTTTTAATAAAACGATTATTTTCTAATTTATATAGCTTATTTGAAAAGTATTTACCAATATGATAATTAGCTGTATCACCTAAAACAGCCGCTAATAAGACAATAAAAAATAAAGTAAAAACATTTAAATGCCCCATAGCTGCAAAAGTTGCACTGGCAAATATTAAAGAATCACCAGGTAAAAAAGGTGTTACAACCAAACCAGTTTCACAAAAAATAATAAGAAATAAAATCAAATATGTTTCAGTACCATATTTCGATATAATCTCTCCTAAATGAGTATCTATGTGAACAATAAAATCTATTAAACTTAAAAATATATTCATAATTATCTCCAATCTTTTTTTACAATATAATTATACTTCTTTTTTTGCTTTTTATCAACTATAAAATAGTTTTAGACATAAAATAAAAATAAAAAAATATATTTATAATGGTGATAAGATGAGTTTAAAAATTGGTATTCCTAGAGGAATATACTATTACTATTATGGCGATTTAATTAAGAATTTCTTTAAAGAATTAAATATTAAAACAATAGTTTCCAATGAAACAAACCAAGAAATAATTAATGAAGGAATAAAATATTCTAATGATGAGATGTGTTTATCACTTAAAATACTATTAGGTCATGTAAGTTCTTTAAAAGATAAATGTGATTTTTTAATAGTTCCTAGAATTGATAATTTTGGTAAAAAAGAGCAAACATGTACTAATTTTTTAGGAATATATGATTTAATTAATAATCTTTTTGATATTAAAATATTGGACATGAACATTGATTATTTAAATAAAGATACCGAAAAAAAGGCTTTTATCAAATTAGGTCGGAAGTTAAATAAAAGCTATAAAGAAAGTTTAAATGCCTATTTAAAAGCATTAAAGCAAACTAAAATGACAAAAGAAAATAAAATAATAACCAATTTAAATAATTTAAATAGTAATCAAACTAAAATTTTATTAGTCGCTCATCCATATAATTTATATGATTATTATATTGGTAAACCTATTATTGAATATTTAGAAAAATTAAACGTTACAGTTATTTATAGTGATTTATTTAATGAAAAAAATAACGCTGATAAATATTGTCCTGGTTTATATTGGAAATATAGTAAAGAAAATATTTCTTCAATTGACTCATGTTTTGATAAAATAGATGGAATTATTTTTATAAGTGCATTTCCATGTGGACTAGATTCTTTAGTTAATGAATTAGTTTTAAGAAAAATTCAAAAACCAGCTATTAATATTATTGTTGATAATAATGATTCCTTGACAGGTTTAGAAACACGTTTAGAAAGTTTTGTTGATATTCTTGAACAATAAAATTGTATCATTTCCTCATATGGGACCTTACTATTTACCTGTCAAATATTTATTAACTAAAGTATTAAATGTTAAAGTTTTAACTCCTAATAAAATAACTAATAAAACAGTTGAACTAGGTGTTAAAAATAGTCCAGAATTTGTTTGTATGCCATTTAAATATACATTAGGAACATTTATAGAAGCATTAGATAATCATGCCAATGTTTTAATTCAAGCTGGTGGAGGATGTAGATATGGTTATTATGCTCCTTTACAAGAAAAGATTTTAAAAGATTTAGGATATGAGTTTACCCTTATTAATTTAAATACTGGTGGTAATTACGATATAAAAAAATTATATAAATTAGTTAAAGAAATAGATCCTAGATTTAATTTATTTAAATTTATTAAGTACTTATTAATAACAATAAAAATGGTTAAATATATGGATAAAATAGATGACTATATTAGACAAAATATTGGATTTGAAAAAGGAAAAAATAGTTTTATTAATTTACAAAAACAAATGTTTAAAAGCTTCTTAAAAGTTAATAGTTTAACTAAATTAAAAATAACTTATCATAAATATTATAAATTATTTAAGAAAATACCAATTAAAGAAAAAGCCAATGCTTTAAAAGTTGGAATAATTGGAGAATTATATACAATAATGGAACCTTTTGCAAACTATTATTTAGAAACAGAATTAGCTAAAATGAATATTGAAGTTAAAAGATTTACTAATGTTCATTATTTATTATTTGAGAAAAAAAGAAAAAGTAAAAAATACTTAAAATCAGCTAAAGAATATGTTAAATATAAAATGGGTTCTGATGCAAGTGATAATATTGCTAGGTGTAAATACTTATGTAACAATAATTATGATGGAATTATTCATATAAAATCATCATTTTGTACTCCAGAAATAAGTGTAATGCCAATTATTAATAAAATTTGTTCTTCAAAAAATGTTCCTATAATATATTTTAGTTTTGATGCAGCAACTTCGATTGTTGGAATAAAAACTAGATTAGAAGCTTTTTATGATATGTTAGAAATGAGGAAGAAAAAATGAAAGATGGATATTTAGGAATAGATATAGGTTCTATTTCAACTAAAGGTGTTGTTATTGATGACGATAATAATATTATAACCTCTAAATATATATGGACTGAAGGAAACCCTGTTTTAGCTGTAAAAAATTTAATAAATGAATTAAAATCAGACCTTAAAAATGTAACTATAAAAGGAATAGGTACAACCGGAAGCGCTAGAAAGCTTATTGGTCTACTAGTTGATGCCAATGTTGTTAAAAATGAAATAATGGCTCATGCAATTGGAACTTTAAGTTTATATCCCAATGTTAAAACTATTTTAGAAATAGGTGGTCAAGATTCTAAAATAATCATTTTAAATAACGGAATTATAACTGATTATGCTATGAATACATTATGCGCGGCTGGCACAGGTTCATTTTTATCAAGTCAAGCTAAAAGATTAGGGGTTGATATTAAAGACTTTGGAGATTATGCTATTAAAGCTAAAAATCCAGTTAAAATTGCTGCTAGGTGTACTGTATTTGCTGAATCCGATTTAATTCATAAAGCCCAAGTGGGATATCAAAAAGAAGATATTATAGCTGGATTATGTAAAAGTATTGTTTTAAATTATTTAAATAATGTTGCTAAAGGTAAAAAAGTAAACGGTCCTATTGTCTTTCAAGGAGGTGTTAGCAAAAATAAAGGAGTTGTAAAATATTTTGAAGAAGTATTAAAAACTAAAATTATAGTTGATGAAAATAGCCATTTAATGGGAGCGATTGGAATAGCTATTCTAGCTAGAAAAAATCAAATAAATAAAACATATGATTTAAATATAAAAGATGTTAAATTTAAAACAATTGGTTCAGATTGTCAAGGTTGTTCTAATAATTGTGAAATATTAAAAATTATTAAAAATGATAAAATCATTGATATTTGGGGAAACAAATGTGAACGAGGTTTAAAAAATAAATAAAATTTGATATAATAAACATAAGGATGTGATTATATGTACTTTTGGGAAACTATTATTGTTATAGCATCAGCTATTATTTTAACTCTCGTAGGGATTTTTTGTGGGAAAAATTTTAAAGATTCATTAGAAAAACTAAAAGATTTTTTTAAAAAGAAATAATTATTAAGATACTTATTTGAAGTATTTTAATTTTTTATTTATTAATAGTTGACAAGTTAATTTAATTAGTGTATAAATTATAATTAGCAAGGAGGAGAACCATGAGTAAAAAATTAGTTATAGTGGAATCACCAAGTAAATCAAAAACAATTGAAAAATATTTAGGTAGTGATTATAAAGTAGTTCCATCTAAAGGTCATATTAGAGATTTATCAACAAAAGGAAAATATGGTCTAGGAGTAGATTTGGAAAATAATTTTAAACCTGATTATATTAATATAAGAGGTAAAAAGAAAGATATAGAAGCTTTAAAAAAAGATGTAAAAGATGCTTCATTTGTTTATTTAGCAACCGACCCAGATAGGGAAGGAGAAGCCATTTCATGGCATTTATATGATACTTTAGGACTAAATGATGATAACTATAATAGAATTATTTTTAATGAAATAACTAAAAAAGCTATTTTAGAATCATTAAAACATCCTAGAAAAATAGATCAAAATTTAGTTAATTCTCAAGAAACGAGAAGAATTTTAGATCGTATTATAGGTTTTAGATTAAGTAAATTAATTCAATCTAAAACTAATGGTAAATCAGCTGGAAGGGTTCAAAGTGTCGCACTTAAATTAATAGTTGATAAAGAAAGAGAAATAGAAAAATTTAATCCTGAAGAATATTGGACAATAACTGCTAATTTCAATGAATTTAGTGCTGATTTATTTAATTATAATCATAAAGATATAAAAATTAAAAATCAAGTTGAAGTAAATGAAATATTAGATAAATTAAGTAATACTTTTAAAATTGAAAGTGTTAATAAGAAAACTAAAAGTAAAAATTCTAAATATCCTTATACAACAAGTACTTTACAACAAGATGCATCTACTAAATTAGGTTTTAATTCTAAAAAAACAATGACAATCGCACAAAAATTATATGAAGGAATTAATTTAGGTAGTGAAACAGTAGGTATAATAAGTTATATGCGTACAGATTCTATTCGTTTATCAGATGATTTTGTTAATGATACATTTAATTATATTGAAGCAAATTATGGTAAAGAATATATTGGAGATGTTAAGAAAAAGAAAAAAACAGATAATGTTCAAGATGCACACGAGGCAATAAGACCTACAAGTATTACTAGAACTCCTGAAAGTATTAAAAAATATCTAACTTTAGATGAATATAAATTATATCGTTTAATTTACTGTAGAACCTTATCATCTTTAATGGCAAGCGCTAAAACAGATAACACTACAATAATTTTAGATAATAATAATTATCAATTTAAAGCAACTGGTCAAGTTTTAATTTTTGATGGATATTTAAAAGTTTATAAAGATTTTGAAGATACTAAAGATATCGTTTTACCAGATTTAAATAATTATAATTCAAATGTAATTATTTCTAATGATATAGAAAGTGAACAACATTTTACTAAACCACCTGCACGTTATACCGAAGCAACTTTAATAGAAGAAATGGAAAAATTAGGTATTGGTAGACCAAGTACTTATGCAACTACTATGGATACTATTAAAAGTAGAGGGTATGCTAATATGGTTGAAAAAAGATTTGTTCCTACTGAAATTGGAATTGAAATAACTGATAAATTACAAGAATGTTTTAGTCATATCATTAATGTTGATTATACTGCTAACATGGAAAATGATTTAGATAAAATAGCTTTAGGTAATGCTGTTTGGTATAACGTATTAAAAGATTTTTATAAAGATTTCGAACCAGCTGTTTTAGAAGCGTTTGAAAAATTACCTAAAAAAGAAGTAGTTGAAACAGGGGAGAACTGTCCTAATTGTAATAGTCCATTAGTTATAAGAGTTGGTCGTTATGGTAAATTCACAGCTTGTAGTAATTTCCCAAAATGTAGATATGTTAAAACAGAACCAAAAGAAGAAAAAGAAATTATTGACTGTCCTAATTGTAAAGGAAAAATAGTTTTAAAGAAAAGTCGTAAGGGAAAAGTGTTTTATGGATGTAGTAATTATCCTAAATGCAATACAGCTTATTGGTATGAACCAACTGGTGAGAAATGTCCTAGATGTGATGAAATGCTAGTTATTAAAAGAAATCAAATAAAATGTAGTCAATGTGATTATAAAAAGAGCTAATTTTATGACAAAATAAAAATCATGTGATAAAATATAGTTATAGGTGATTTTATGAGAAAAATATATAGTTTAGTTGTTGAAACTAACGGTTTAAAAGTTCCGGTTAATTTAACTTATTATAACCCAGTTTTAAAAACTGAAGAATTAACAAAAAAAGTGCCATTAAAAGTAATTACTGATTTAACTACTTCATTTAATAATAAAATCGAATTATTAGACCATTTAAAAAGTGAATATGGTATTGAATGTAATAGAAGATCTAAAGTTAAAATAATGTATGTTAATAATAAGAAAACTAGAGATTTAAAAGTTGTATATAAAAATACTTATTTAAATGGTATTGTCTTAACACCTAATAAAGCTGTTATTAAAAATACCGAAAAAATAGATGAAGTTTTAAATAAAGCTAGACATTTATATATGAATGGTTTTAAAAGTGAAGTTTTAAGTTTAGTTAATGATGAAAAAATAAGAGGTTATCTTATTGATTATTTACATGGCTTTAAATCTTTGAAATTAAAAAATTATTTAATGGATTACCGCAAATACTATGATTTTATTATAGATATTCTTGATATTGATAGTAATGAACTAAAAAAAGAGATAGTTCATGAAGAAGAAGATATTATAAGAGATTATTATGTTAAAAATTTAGATAAAATTTTAAAAATAAGAGCTTAAATTAATTATTAAATATATTTTTGATTATTTCCCTTTTTCAAATCTAGTGATATTATCTTTTTAGATAACTAGATGAAAAAGGTTTTTTACTTGACTAAAAAATTTAAATGAGTTACCATTATAATGGTGATAATATGGATAAACTAATTAATTATTTTATCAATTATTTTGAAAATGAATTAAACTATTCAAAAAATACAATAAAAAGTTATCAAAAAGATTTAGAAATATTTAAAACTTTTGTTAAAGATACTAATATAAATAAAATAGATTATAATTATATAAGAGAATATTTAAGTTATTTATATGAAAAAAACTACAGTAAAACTTCAATTGCACGAAATATAAGTACTTTAAGAAGTTTCTTTAAATATCTATATAATGAAAATATTATTAAAGATAATCCTCTTGTTTTAATTTCTAACCCTAAGTTAGATAAAAAATTACCAAAAGTGTTGAATTATCAAGAATTAGAAAATCTATTATTAACACCTGATATCAATACTCCAATAGGTTTAAGAGATGCTTGTATACTAGAACTACTTTATTCAACTGGAATAAGAGTTAATGAATTAACCAATATAAAAATAAATGATATAAATTTTACGGAAAAGAAAATTTTGATTTTAGGAAAAGGAAATAAAGAAAGATATGTTTTATTTGGAAATTTATGTTTAAAAAAAATTAATGATTATTTAAGAAATGGTAGAACTTATTTAGATAAAGATAATAATCAATACTTATTTTTAAATAAAAAAGGAAAAAAAATATCCGATCGAACTATAAGAACAATGATAGATACAATGTGTAATAAAGCTTCTATAAAAATGCATATCAGTCCGCATACATTAAGACATACATTTGCAACTCATATGTTAAATGAAGGCGCTGATTTAAAAACTGTTCAAGAATTATTAGGACATGAAAATTTATCAACAACTCAAATATATACTCATGTTTCTAATGAATATTTAAGAAATATTTATTTAAATACTCATCCAAGAGCTAAAAAATAAATATTTTTTCTTGTCTGTTTATCATTAATTTGTTATAATAATTATTAGAATAGAGGGATAGAGTGGAAAAATACGTTTATAGTTTTAATGAAGGAAACAAAGATTTAAGAGATTTATTAGGAGGCAAGGGTGCAAATTTATCAGAAATGACTAAAATTGGTTTACCTGTTCCTAATGGTTTTGTGGTAACAACTAAAGCTTGTTTAAAATATTATAATGATTCTATGACTCTTGATAATGAAATTATTAATCAAGTATTTGAACATTTAAATATATTAGAAAATCAAGCTAATAAAAAATTTGGAGATTTAAATAATCCATTGTTATTATCTGTTAGAAGTGGTGCAAGGGTAAGTATGCCAGGAATGATGGATACTGTTTTAAATTTAGGATTAAATGATGAAATAGTAAATAATCATCCTAATAAAAAATTTATTAATGATTGTTATCGTAGGTTTATTACTATGTATGCTGATGTAGTTGATCGTTTAGATAGAAGTGCTTTTGAAAGTATTATTACAAGATTAAAATATCAAAAAGGTATTACATATGATTTTGAATTTGATGAAAATGATTTAGTTTTTTTAGTAAATGAATTTAAATTACTTTATTTAAAGTTATCAGGAAAAAACTTTCCTCAAGATCCTAAAGAACAATTAATAAATGCTATTTTAGCTGTTTTTAGATCATGGAATAATGATAGAGCTATAACATATCGAAAACTAAATAATATACCTGATTCTTGGGGAACAGCTGTTAATGTTCAACAGATGGTTTATGGAAATATAAATGAACTTTCAGGAACCGGAGTAGCGTTTACTCGTAATCCTGCAACTGGTGAAAATAAAATATATGGAGAGTATTTAATGAATGCTCAAGGAGAGGATATTGTATCAGGAGCTAGGACACCAAAGGATATTGATACTTTAAAGGAAGTAATGCCTAATATTTATGAAGAATTTAAAAAATATGCTAAAATACTTGAAGATCATTATGTGGATATGCAAGATATGGAATTTACAATCGAAAATGGTAAGTTATATATGTTACAAACAAGGAATGCCAAAAGAACTGCCAGAGCAGCTTTAAAAGTTGTTTTAGACTTATTAAAAGAAGAAAAAATAACTAAAAATGAAGCTATCTTAAGAATAGAACCATCTATGTTGGGACAATTATTACATAAAACTTTTGATGAAAATGAATTAAAAGATGCTGAAATTATTACTAAAGGAATTGCAGCTTCTCCAGGTGCTGGAACAGGAAAAATATATTTTTCAAGTGAAGATATTTTAAAACATAAAGATGAAGATACTATTTTAGTTAGACTTGAAACTTCGGCTGAAGATATCAAAGGAATGTATAGTTCTAATGGAATTTTAACTGTCCGTGGAGGTATGACTTCTCATGCAGCTGTAGTTGCGCGTGGCATGGGTGCTAGTTGTGTTAGTGGATGTGAAGATTTAGTTATTGATGAGGTTAATAAAACAATCACTGCACCTAATGGAAAAATTTACAAAGAAGGAGACTATATTTCTATAAGTGGAGATACTGGAAATGTATATGCGAATGCTATTAAAACCGTTGATGCCAATATAACTGGTGATTTTGAAGAATTTATGAAATTAGTTGAAGATATTGATGCTTTAGAGGTAAGAGCTAATGCTGATACTGAAAAAGATGCCTTAACAGCTTTAAAGTTTAAAGCATCAGGTATAGGTTTAGTAAGAACAGAACACATGTTTTTTAATGATGACCGTATTTTAAGTGTTCAAGCAATGATTTTATCAGATAATTTAGAGGAAAGATCAATTTATTTAGAACAAATGCGCAAAATGCAAGCAACTGATTTTGAAAAAATATTTAAAGTTATGGATAATAAACCAGTTACTATAAGATTGATAGATCCACCATTACATGAGTTTTTACCTAAAAACGAGGTAGAAATAAAAGCTTTATCAAAAGTGATTAACAAACCAGCTGAACTTATTAAACAAAAAATAAGTGAATTAAAAGAGTTTAATCCTATGATGGGTCATCGTGGTTGTAGATTAGCTATAACATATCCAGAAATAGCAATTATGCAAATTAATGCTATTATTGATGCTATTGTTAATCTTGATAAATTAGGATTTAAAGTAAAGCCTGAAATAATGGTACCACTTGTTGGTGATGTTAAAGAATATAATTATGTTAAAAATATTTTAGAAAGTCATTTAAAAAACGCTATGAGTAAATACCAAATTGATATCAACTATCAAATAGGAACAATGATTGAAGTTCCAAGAGCATGTGTATTAGCTAATGAAATTGCTAGTGGTGCTAATTTCTTTAGTTTTGGTACAAATGATTTAACTCAAATGGTATATGGCTTTTCAAGAGATGATGCTAGTAAGTTTTTAAGTGATTATTATGATAAAAAAATATTAGATACTGATCCTTTTGTAAGTATTGATCAAGAGGGAGTTGGTAAATTAATTAAAACAGCTGTTAAATTAGCTAAAATGACTAATCCTAATATTGAATTAGGTGTTTGCGGTGAACATGGTGGAGAAGAAAAAAGTGTTGAATTTTTTACTAAAATAGGACTTGATTATGTTTCATGTTCACCATATAGAATTCCTATTGCAAAATTAGCAAGTGCTCAAACAATTATTAGAGAAAAAGAAAATTTATGAAAATTTTATCTTAATTGATAGAATTTTCTTTTTGTAAGGTTTTATTTTAAAAATATATAATTTATAAAGTTACCTCTTAAACTTTATTATATTAGGTTAATAATAAAAGTATATCTTTAAAAGTTATGAATATACTAATAATGGATATGCTAGTTGATATTTTCAGAAAAATATAGTATATTTATATTGCACTGAAAAGTGTGAAAATGTTTTTCGCTTCTGGATGGTGCGAATAATAAATAATTCCAGGCGACAATGTTTTTCGCTTCCAGGTGGTGCGACTAATAAATGATCCTGGTTGAAAATGCAATATAACTTCATCGAAAGATGGAGTTTTATTTTGTTTTGTGATATATTATATATAATGTTAAATGAAATAAATTAACAAATTTTTATAATATTAATGGGAGTGATTATTATAATTAGATATTATTGTAGTGGATTTGATATTAATAATGCTTTTGGACATGGATTGGGTAAAATGTTTAAATTTGAACTGAATAATACTAAAAGTATTGTATATATTCCAGGAAGTTTAGAAAAATTAGAAAAAGTCAAAACTAAATATATTCCAGCGTTTAATCAATATTTTAAAAATGTCGGAATAGAGTTTGAACAGGTTAATTTAATAACTTCTGAATTATCAAAAGAAGATGTAAAGAAAATGATTAATGGAGCAAGTTTTATAATATTAATGGGTGGAGATCCATTTAAACAAAGAAATTTATGTGAACAATTAGATATATTATCTGATTTAAAACAATTTAGTGGTATAATGTTAGGATTTAGTGCAGGAGCAATGTTAATGTCTAAATATATAATAATAACTCCATGTAGCGAGGAATATCCCGATTTTCATATTGAAGAGGGATTAAATTTAGATAATTTATCAATTTATCCTCATAATAATATTTCAAGCGAGGAATATCCTGATGAACTTATTGCAGGGAAAGAAAAATACCCAAAGAAAGATTTAATAGAAGTTGCACGAAAATATGGTGAATTTTATTTATTACAAGATAATTTAAGAGAAGATGGATTTACCGATGTAAGTATTATAAAATCTATTAATGGTATTATAGAGTTTTATTATGAAAATGACGGAAAAATTTGGAAAGTTAGCGATGATATTAGATTACTAACGAAAAATTAACCATAAGCTGTTTTAATAGAAAATTATGAAAATTAAAAACGTATTTATAAAATATAAGAGGAGAATAAAATATGAGAGTTGTAAGTATAGGTGATCTTGTAACAGATTATTACTATAAAGATGATAAATTAATAGGTATAAATGGTGGTATGACTTCGCATAATATAATTGCCAATTTAGCAAAAATGAGAATAAAAACTTCAGTATTCGCTTGTTGTGGGGACGATTTTCAAGGTAAAATAGCTATTGATAGTTTAAAAAAAATTAAGGTTGATGTAGAAAACATTAAAATTATTAATGGTATCCAAACTAGATGTTTCCATGTTTCTTATTACGAAAACAATGGGAAATTATCCTTTACCTCAAAAAAAAGATGTCCATTTTGCAATAATAAAAAATGGTATAATGAGAGTCTTATAGATACCAAATTTGTTCTTTCCAATATTAAAGTTGATGATATTTTAGTCTTTGATAATTTAAATGAAAAAAACCAAACAATTATTGATAATACTAAAAACAAGAAAATAATTGATTTAGGGCAATACTTCGAATTTGAAAAAATGTCTGATGAAGAAACAATTAAAAAGTTGTCAAATAAATTTGAAATAATTAATTTTAACGAAAGAGTAACTAAATATCTTTTGAATAGATTGAATTTAAAAAACGATAACGAATTATATAACATCATAAAACCTAAATTAATGACTATTACTAGAGGAGAAAAAGGCGCCACATTTATAACTAATAACAATGTAGTTGATTTTGAATTAATTAATAAAGGCAATGTAGTTGATTCAACAGGAGCAGGCGACGCATTTATTTCAAGTGTTATTAAAGACTCTATTAAAAGTAACTTTAAATATGATATAAACAACCTAAAAAAATGGTACAAAAATTCTAATAAATTAACTTCAAAAGTTGTTTCTAAAATGGGGGCAAGAGGACACATTAATTCATTATTTAAAATTAAAAAAATCGAAAATATTTGTACATGTGATGAGTTTTATTACACTGAAAGAAAAAGAATAAAAAGATGTAACATTAATATCAATAATTTGGAAAAAAGAATTGTTAATGCAGTAAATTCATCAGCAAGTATGAAATTAGATGAAATAGGTTTCAATGATAATAAAAACTTTTTATTTGTTGGCACAGGTGGTTCATATGCAGGAGCATACTTTTCATCGAAAGTAATAAATAATCTATATGGGTGTAATACCTATGCATTATATCCTAGAGATGTATTATATAGAAATAACAATGCTGTTGATAAGGTTGTTTTATTTTCCTATTCTGGTACAACCAACGATATCATAAACAGCGTTAAAAACTTTGATAATAAAAATGTTTATATTATTACAAAAGGAAAGGTACATGATATTGTATCAAAAACCAATATATTGAAAAACAATATATTAAGTTATAGAACTTCATCAAACAAAGGAAAAGAACGGGGTTTTTTATCATTTGAAGGAGTTGTCGCACCAGCTTCAATATTTTTGAAATATTATTTAGATAAAACGAACCATGATATTGATATAGATGATTTTATAAAAAACTCAATCATGTATTGGGATGAAAAAATCGAAAAATTAATCACTAACAGCATGATTAAAAAAATAAAAAGCAATAATTTGATAAATATTTTCAGAGGAGATTATACTGATACAGCAAGTTATGATTTAGAAAGCAAAATTATTGAATCTGGAGTATTTAATTGTATAATCCATGAAAAAAAGAATTTTTCACATGGTAGATTTATTAATTTTGAAAATTTAAATAACAATTTTTCAATATATTTCAAACAAAAATCAACAACTAAATACGAAGCAACATTATTAAAATATTTAAATGATAATTGTATGTTGGTTGAAAGTAAATATGATGGAATATTAGCAGAATTTGATTTACTTGTTGCATCACAATTTATAATTTATTATATTGGTAAAATTTTAGATATTGATGTATCTAAACCTAGATATTCAGATGATGCAATGAATATATATTTTTACAAAGGAGAATTATAAAGAAAATTTATGAAAATTTTATCTTAATTGATAGAATTTTCTTTTGATATATGGTAAAATTTTTTAAGGAGGTTAATATATGAAAGAAATTCAAAAGAAAATATGGCAAAACAAAGTAAATAAAGGATTTAATACAACTGACGTAAACAAAGAATTTTGCTTACTTTATGGTGAAGTAGCCGAAGCATATGATGCTTGGAAAAAGAAAAAAGATGATTTAGGAGAAGAACTTGCAGATATTGCTATTTATTTAATGGGATTATCTGAAATGTTAGGATTTGATTTAGAAGAACAAATATTAAACAAAGTTTCTAAAAATGAAAAGCGTGTTTATAAAAACATAGATGGCGTTAATGTGAGGATAAAAGGATGAAATATAATGTAATAGCAATTTTTGATAAAAATATCGAAAACGTTTTAATGTGTAAAAGAACTAAAAAACCCTATAAAGGAATGTATAATTTTGTAGGCGGAAAAATTGAAAAAGAAAACGATGGCTTAAATGAAGCATATAGGGAATTAAAAGAAGAAACTAATATAAGTGATAAAGATATTTCTTTAATCCATTTTATGAATATTGATTATATTTTATTTAATAAATCAATTGAAGTTTATTACGGAATTTTAAATAATGATGTTCAACTAATAGAAGAAGTTAACGAACTTGAATGGGTTAATATAAATGATGATTTCTTTAATATGGAAAAATACGCTGGAGAAGGTAATATAGGTCATATAATAGAAGAAATTAAAATCAACTTAAGTAATTAATATTATCTAAAAATAAAAATACAATTTTAATTTATTATAGATTTTAATTGTGTTTTATTGTATAATAATAAAGTATATAAGAATATTGGAGGAAAACAAATGAAAATATTAGTAATTGGACATGCGTCATATGATATAACTACTCCTGTTGAAAGTTACCCTATTGAAAACAATAAAATAAGGGTTCACAGTAGAGTAGAATGCGGTGGAGGGCCTGCTAGTAATGCTGCATACTTATTAGGAAAATGGGGATTAGATGTTACTTTTGCTGGTGTAGTTGGTAATGATTTATATGGGAAAAGAATAAAAAAAGAATTTGAAAAAATTAAAGTCAACACTCAATTTCTAGAACTTGCTCAAAATAAAAAAACCTCTTCAGCGTTTATAATAGCTAATAGAGAAAATGGTAGTAGAACTGTCTTAACATATCGGCCTGATGATTTAAAATTAAAAAATTTAAATATAGATTTTGAACCAGATGTAATTTTAATTGATGGCCAAGAATACGAGAAATCAAAAGAAGTTTTAAATAAATTCCCTAATGCTATAAGTATTATTGATGCTAGTAGGGATAGAAAAGAAATAGTTGAATTATCTAAAATGGTTAACTATTTAGTATGTTCTAAAGGTTTCGCTGAACAAATAAGCCAATTAAAAATCGATTATAATGATTTCAACAGTGCAGTTAAAGTTTTAGAAAAATTAGAAACTATATTTAAAAATAATGTAGTTGTAACTTTAGAAGATAAAGGATGTTTATATAGATACAATAATGAAGTTAAAATCATGCCAGCAATTAAAGTTAAAGCAATAGACTCAACTGCTGCAGGAGATATATTCCATGGTGCATTTACATATGGAATTGCTAAATCATTTAATTATGAAAAAGCTTTAAAAATAGCCAATATAGCAGGAGCTATTTCAGTTACTAGAATTGGTGGTAGAAATTCAATTCCAACAGCAGCCGAAATGCGAGAAGTATATAATGAATTTAGGTGAAACTTTATTTATAAATCATTACCCTAAAATAGATTTACATGGTATGACAAGCGATATTGCACGAGTAATGGTTAATGACTTTATAAAAGATAATATAAAGCTTAAAAATGAATTTATTGTTATTATTCATGGAAAAGGTAATGGAATTTTAAGTTCTGTAGTTTTGGAAACAGTAAAAAAGAATAAATTTGTTTCTGAATACGCTTTAAAATATGACAATACTGGTTGTATGATAGTAAAATTAAAAATTAGTGAATAGTTAAAATCGTTTATTTTATAAACGAAATTAAAAAAAATACAAAAAATTCAAAAAAATGTCGAAAAAAATGTTGACAAAATATTATAATTATAGTATACTTAAATTGCACTAGCAAAGCGACCTTTATTGTTATTTACATAATAACTCTTTGGCGCATGCTATTAGAGGACTTTATTCGTGAGAATAAAGTTTTCTTTTTGCTAAAAATTTGACAAAACCACTTATTTATGATAGAATTAAACCATTATTAAACTTTTAAGGGGGAATATTATGAAAGGATATGTTTTTGATTACGTTAATGAAAACGAGTTTAAAAAGCTAGAACGTGCTTTAAAAAAATATAATATGCTTGCTTATAAAAAATTATTTTTTGAATATTATCCTAAATTAAAAGAAGGGGAGTTTTTAGGAAAATTAGTTTCTGTAAACGGAAAAAACAATACAAAAAATTATGAATTAAAATTACCTACTGATGTTATGTTTTCTAAAGTACACGGAGATGTTGTATTACATTATACTGTTTATGAAAAAGAAGAAATTGTTATGCTTAACACTATTTCTCCAGAAGAAATTTTAAGCGAAGGACATCAAACAGAATTAGAAACTTATAAAGGGGTAATGGTTTCTAAAACTCATGCTGATAAAGATATATTTAAAATTAATTTACTTAATATGCTAGGAAAATAAAAACTATAAAGAAATTTCTTTATAGTTTTATTGTGGTCTAACACTCTCAAATCCTTGATTAAAATTTGAAGCAGGTTCCGGATTAATTATGTTTTGATTAAATTTATTAATATCTTGATTAGGCATATTATTTAAATTAACTTCTTGATTAACTAAATTATTTGGATTAGCTATATTACTTGAATTAAACTCTTGATTAATATTATTTGAACTAACTTTTTGATTATTATTTAAATTAGTATCATTAACTTCCTGATTAGCAATATTGGTATATTTTAAAGCTGTTTTTAAATCAAATTTTTCACCTTTTATATCATTGTCAAGTTCAATAAGTTTTAAAACCTCTTCAAAAGTTGTTTCACCTTTGATAACTTTTTCTAAACCATCTTGTAAAAGAGTAATAACATCTGTCTGATAAACAAGTTCTCTTAAAGTTTCTTTTCTGATATTTTCACTAATGGCATCACGAATAGTTTGATTAATTAATAAAACTTCATGAATTGCAATTCTTCCTTGATATCCAGTATTACAAATATCACAACCATTAACAGCATAAACCTCTAAAACATCTTTACCTAAAACTCTTTTAAATAATGACCTTTCATACTCATTAGTAGGCCTTTTTGTTTTACAATGAGGGCAAAGTCTACGCGCTAATTTCTGTGAAATAATCCCTGTTAAAGCACTAGATAATAAATATCTTTCAACTTCCATATCAAGTAAACGTTCAATAGTATTTAATGAATTATTGGTGTGAATAGTAGATAAAACTATGTGACCAGTAATTGAAGCACGAACAGCAATTTTAGCAGTTTCAGTATCACGAATTTCTCCAATCATAATAACATTTGGGTCTTGTCTTAAAATAGACCTTAAAGCAGTTGCAAAAGTTAAACCAATTTCACTGTTAGTTTGAACTTGATTAACGCCTTCAATATCCATTTCAATTGGATCTTCAACTGTAATAATATTAGTATCTTCTTTATTTAATTTTTGTAAAATAGAGTAAACAGTTGTTGACTTACCAGTACCAGTCGCACCTGTAACTAAAATAATTCCATGAGGTACATTAATCATCTCTAAAACTTTTTTATAGTTAGAATCACTAAAACCTAGATTTTCCAAACCACTTAAACTCATAGAATAATCTAAAATACGAATAACGATTTTTTCTCCTTCATTAGTTGGTAAAGCAGATACACGCATATCCATATCAATACCTTGTAAAGTTGTTTTAATCGCGCCATCTTGTGGTAATCTTGACTCTGTTATATTCATTCCAGAAATGATTTTAATTCTAGTAATCAAATTCTTTTTAATTCCATTAGGAACTTCAGCATAATCAATTAATGAACCATCAATTCTAATTCTAATCTTCATAAATTCTTCTAATGGATCAAAATGAATATCTGATGCGCCTCTCTTACTAGCATCAACCATTATCTCATTAACTACCTCAACAACAGGCATTTTTTCAAAATCAAATTTTTTTAACATTTTTTCAACCCCTTAAGACTAGATTTTATCATAAATATATTATATAATAGTTTTAGGATAATTACAAGATAAAAAAGGAAGATAGTTATGAAAAAAAATAATCAAGGTTTTATGTTAGTTGAAACTTTAATATGTGCGACTTTTGTAAGTACCATTCTAATAGTAATTTATATTCAGTTTCAAAATATTAACAATGAATACGAAAAAAGTTTTAAATACAATACTGTTAATGATTTATATCTTGCAAATGAAGCAAAAAAATATATCGTTAAAAGTGATATAATTGAAAAATTAAATTCAAATAGTAATTTAATAGATATAACTAATTTACTGGAAAACGATTCTTCAGAATATTCAAATCTTCTTAATTATGGAAAAACTTTATTTAAAACTCTAAATTTAAAACAAGTCATTCGCGCGGATAAAACTATAACTGATGAAGATTATCCAAGTAATATAACTGATGAATTTAAACAATTTATTAAAAATAATTTACCTACTGATCAAACTAAAAATTTCTATTTTGAATTTAATGATGGTAGTTATAGTTATTTAAAGGGGAATTGATATGAATAATAAAGGTTTTACAATGGTAGAATTAATAGTTTCATTCACGCTTACATCTATTATTGTTATAATTTTATTTCAACTTATTATAAGTTTAAAAGAAATGCAAGAATATGCAGATACTAAAACAGAACTATTAACAAAACAAGCTACTATTTCTAGAAGAGTTAATAAATTTTTAACAACCGAAGAAATAATAGGGATTACTAACTGTGAAAATGAAAGTAATTGTATTAAATTTAATTCAACTAAAAGATCACTAGAACTAAGTATTGATAGAACCAACAATATTATTAAAATTGGCAATGATAAAATATCTTTAGTTAAAAACTCTAAAATTGATGATGTGGTTATTGATAACAATCCTTTAAACAATATAAATGATTATCCATTTGATAGTATATTTTCTTTAAAAATTTCAATTAAACATAAATACTTTAAAGATGAAGAATTTGGTTTATATAGTGTTTTTCAATACAAATATAATGATGTAACTATTGGTAATTTAACATTAAATTAAATCCAAAAATCAAATAAGATATAACATAATAAAGATGCTATACTTGCATGTAATATTCTTGAAGTAAAAAAGGGTAAATATTTTATCTTAGTATCACTTATAATACTTAATACTTGCATATGCACTGATAATCCTCCAAAGGATAAAATCATCGTTGCAACCGTGCTTTTAAACTTTAAAGGTATATCTAGGATACTAACATATTTTAATCCTTGAGTCATTTCAAAAAAACCATTTAAAATACTTTGATTATAATTGTTTAAATTGATGTTATTATCAATAATAGTAGTTACACATAAAAACATAGTAACAATACCTAAAATAAGTAATAAAGTATTAATGCTATTTACTAAAGAATTAGTAATAATCTGTCCAAAATTTTTATCATTATTAATTCTTTTATTATGCATATTATAAATAGCTTTTTTTAAAGAAACTTTGCTGTTATCTATTTTACTTGGATAATAATTTCTAAAAATTATTCCAATAATAATATTAGTTAAATAATGACATAAAAGAATTAATAAACCAACTTCTTTATTATTTAAAAATAAAATAGAAACAGTACCCATTATAAAAAGAGGATTAGAAAAATGAGTAAATGTTAATAACTTACTAGCTTCGTTTTCATCAATCAAACCCTTTAAATGTAGTTCTCTAACATACTTTGAATTACTAGGAAAACCACTTATAATACTCATTATAAAAACAAATGCTCCATTCCCACTAACTCTAAAAACTTTATTCATAAGTGGCTTAAATAACTCACTTGCTAATTCAACAAAACCATAATTAATTAAAATTTCTGATAAAACAAAAAAAGGAAATAAAGATGGAAAAATATTATCGCGCCAAATGGTAAACGAAAAAAGTACTGACTTTAAAATAGTATGTGATTCAGTTAAAATTTCAAAAGCCAAAAATAGTAATAAAAACATAATAACAACACTAGTAAATATTTTTTTCATAAATCCCTCTTATTTTTTATATTATTTTATTGTAAAGGATGTGCTTAAGTGATTAATAAAACATATGAAAAAATCAAAGAATTTATCCAAACAAATTATAAAAATATTTTATTTTTAATATTTATTTTTCTATTTTTTAATATTAGATTACCATATTACATTACTACTAGTGGTGGTTTGATTGATATTGAAAATAGAATTGAAATAAAAGATAATAAAGATATAAAAGGTTCTTTTAATTTAGCTTATGTCAATGAATTACAAGCAACCATTCCATTAATGATAATTTCTAAATTCAATAACAATTGGGAGGTTTACAAAACAAGTGAATTAACTATGGATGAAGAAGAAATTGATGATGTATATTTAAGAGATAGTTTAATGTTAAAAAGTGCGAATAATTTAGCAATAAAACAAGCATTTACAAAAGCTTCAAAAGAAGTTGAAATAATAGAAAATAAATTATTTATTACTTATATTGATAAGTTAGCTAATACTGATTTAAAAATAGGTGATCAAATAATAAAAGCTGATAATACTAAAATAAAAAACAAAGAACAGTTACTAGAATTTATTAAAAATAAAGGCGAAAATAAAACAATAAATTTTGAAGTAATTAATAATAATAAAAAATATAATAGGGTAGCAACAACTTTTAAAAAGGATAATGA
The DNA here is from genome assembly GCA_019421005.1 of bacterium. Classification (GTDB taxonomy): domain Bacteria; phylum Bacillota_I; class Bacilli_A; order RF39; family UBA660; genus CALVXC01. The sequence continues at coordinate 39,707 of JAHZGA010000005.1, forward strand.
AATATATGTTGGAATTATGATTGTTGATATTGAAACCTTAAAAACAAATCCTAAAATCGGATTTAAATTTAAAGATAGTGAATCAGGTTCATCTGGAGGTTTAATGATGAGTTTAGCAGTTTATAATCATTTAGTTGATAAAGATATAACTAAAGGAAGAAAAATCGTAGGAACAGGCACAATTGATGAATTAGGAAATGTTGGTAGTATTGGAGGTGTTAAATATAAATTAATGGGAGCAGTTAAAGAAAAAGCAGATATATTTTTAGTTCCTTATGGAGAAAATTATGATAAAGTTAAAAAACTAAAAAAAGAGAAAAATTACAAAATTAAAATAGTACCTGTTAAAACGCTTTCAGAGGCAGTAGAATATTTAGAAAATAATTAGAAACTTTTATTTTCTTTTTTTGTGTTAAATTAGTTGAAGATATTGCAAAATTCTATATTCATAATATAAAATATATTAAAATATTATCCTAATGATATTGACTAATACATATTAATAGTATATAATCTAAATTAGAAGGGAAATTTCATATGAAAAAAATAGCAATTTGTTTGCCTAGTTTCAACGAAGCCAATAACATACATAATATAACAAATTTAGTTGATCGAGCACTGTGTCAGTTTGATAATAAATATGAATGCATGATAGTGAACGCAGATAATAACAGTTCAGATGGAACTAATAATATATTCAGAAATATATCGACAACACATCAGAAAATATCTTTAGTAACAAATAAAATTGGCAAAGGCGAGAATATTTTGAATTTTTTAAAATATTGTAAATCCAATGAGATATTTTATGGTATTACTATTGATAGTGATTTGAAGAGTTTTTCATCAGTTTGGTTAACAAAAATGGTAACTAGTTTAGAAAGAGGCTATGCCTTTGTTTGCCCCTTATATAAAAGAAGTAGATTTGAAGGAAATACAACAAATCACTTTGTTGTACCGTTTATCTATAGTCTATTTGGGAAGAGTATAAGGCAACCAATTGGAGGAGATTATGCATTTAATCAGGAATTTATAAATATGATTTTAGATAAAAGAATTTCTAGCAATATCAAAAAATATGGAATAGACATATATTTACTAATAAATGCAATACAGTCTGATATGAAAATAGAGCAAGTTGAATTAGGCTTTAAAAAACATTCTCCGAGTTATATGAGAATGGAAGAAATTTTTGAAAGTGTGGCAAAAGGCGCGGTTGAAACAATTAGCTTTAATGATATTTACGGCAAAAAAAATATAATCAGTGATTTTGATTATATAGGTATTTCTGAATTTAAAGATGAGAAAATGATTAATAATATAAAAGAAAAATATTATTCTAGTTTGAAACGTCTAAATTTAAAGAACACTGATTATGATTTAATTCGAGAAATGTGGTCTAAAGAACTGCAAAGAATAATTAAAAATATCAAAAATGGAGAAGCGATTATAAGTGAATATATTAAAGATTTATTTATATGCCGATCGGTTAGTTATTGGATTAAATTCAAAGATTGTACAGTACAAGAATGCGAAGATGAAATATGGAATTTTTCTAAAATGGTAAGTTTGGAGGTTGAAAATGGAAATAATAATTAAAAATGATTATAAAAGTCCCGAAGAAAATTCGATTGAGATTGTAGAAAGAAAAGGTTTAGGGCACCCTGATACATTAGCAGATAAACTAGCAGAATTATGTTCTAAAACATACGCAAGATATTGTTACAAAAACTTCGGATGTGTTTTACACTATAATTTCGATAAATTATATATAGGTGGTGGGAAGTTTATATATCAAGATAATAAAATAATTAAAGAAAACAAAATTAGAATAGAATTAAATGGTAGAGCATCTAACACAATGAATGGAAAAAAAATTGATATAGATGGTTTATTAACACCGGTTATAAAAAAATATATAAAATCAATTATTCCGAGAATAGATGTTGAAAATGATTTATATATAAAAATTAATTGTACTCAAAATTCCAAACGCGATAACTGGTATACTCCCAAAAGCATTGAAGATATTCCAGATGCGAAGGAAGTTTTTGCTTCAGATACATCACTTTGTGTGGCACACGGAGGAATGACTTTTGTTGAAAAAATTGCAATGGAAGTAGAAAATTTTTTTTGGAATTACGATACTGAAGCATTTCCGACGCCTAAATTTTCTGATATCGGTCAAGATATCAAGGTAATGGTTTCTAGAATTGAAAATAACATTAGTGTAACAGTGTGTATGCCAGTTTATAAAGATATTTATGAAACACAAGAAGAATATGAAGAAATAGTTATGAAATACGAAAAATTACTTGAAAAAGTAATATCAAAAATTAAAAATTTAAATAATTATACTTACAAAGTAGATATAAATAAATTACCTAGCGGAAGTTATAGAAACTACTCTTTATTAAAGGGAAGCTGTATTGAGTGTGGAGAAGAAGGAGTTGTAGGAAGAGGAAATAATTCTCAAGGTTTGATAACAGCTTTTAGAAATCATACTGTTGAAGCTTCGAGTGGAAAAAACGTAAGATATCACACTGGGAAGGTTGTTGATTTTATGGCTAGACAAGCTGTTAAAAGGATTTACAATGAACTAGATATTAACTGTTCTTTATACGCTCTAACAAGAAATAGAAATTCACTATATAGACCATACGTTTTTTATTTAAGCGTTGATAGCGAAACAAAAAACGAAAAAATAAGAAAAATAATAAATGAAGAATTCAATTCCGATTATATCGAAAAAATCTTGAATGATGAAAAGGTGGTATAGCATGGAACAATTCAGTATAAATTGTTGTGGTGCTCAATGCAATATTTCTACAGATAAAAAGATAAAATTTTTCTTTGAGAAGAACAAAGATTTTATAGTGTTTCAAAATTTGAAAATAGATAACTTTGATGAAAACATAGAATATAATTTAATATATAAAAATTGTTTAAAGGGAGAAGAGTGTATAAATTGTGATGAAAAAACCATTTATATTAGATATCCGCAAGAAATGTTAGATGAACAGAACATTGCATATGCTTCAAGATATTTAATTGAAAGACAATTTGCACAAAACGGAATGTTTACTTGTCATTCTGCGTGTGTTGAAAAAGATGGGAAGGCAATTTTATTACTAGGTGATGCTGGTGCTGGTAAAACTTCTGTAGCTGTTAATCTTTGTGTCAATCATGGATTTAATTTAATTAGCAATGACCAAACAGTTATCGGTGTTGATGAAAATCAAATAATTGCTTATGGAGGAACTAAATTTATAAACTTAAGGCTGCTATCAGTGAAACAAAACATGCCATTTTTATTAAAAATATTCAATGATAAAAATGTCGACGAATGGTCTTATAAAAAGAGTGTTTTAGCAAGAGACCTAGATATAACAGAACAATATGATCCAACAAATATAGAGCAGATAATTGTCCTTCATTGCAATAACAATTATAACAATACAATTATTAGTCCAGGAGATACTTGGCGAAATAATTTTACTTTATATCAAAATTTAACATTTAATATAAGCAGTTGCTCATCACCTATAGTAGATAAAAATGGTCATCCCATAGGTTTTGTTCCGTCATATGATACAAGGGAAACATTTATTAATAGAAAAAATTTAATAAAATTAATTAATGAAAATCCATTATATAAAAATATAACTGGGAACATCGAAGATATTCAAGAAGAAATTATTAAAAATCATCTTGAACATAAAAACAAAATAATGAAATTAGAAAATAAAGGGAGGAATTTTAAATGAAAGATATTATTTTAAGAGATAAAAATATCAGATTTACTTGTAGGGTTTCTTTAATAATCGAAAAAGGAGAAAAATTATTATTTCAAATTATGCCGAAAGATACAAACTATACTTTAGTTGGTGGTAAAATGAGCTTAATGGAAACTTCAAAAGATACATTAATTAGGGAATTAAAGGAAGAAATCGGATATGATGTTACCACCGATGATAAAATAAAGTTAGTAGAAATAGCTGAAAATTTCTTTGATTATATTGATGATGATGGTAAAGTTCAAAACATCCATAATATTTTGTTTATTTATAAAATAGTTTTAAACAAAAACTCAAATATAAGAGAGGATAAAGAATTTCCGATGATAGATAAGGAAAACACAAAATTATGTTGGATTTCAAAAGAAGAAGCTAAAAGTGCAAGTATCTTACCAAAAGAAGCCAAAAATTTTATAGATCAGGATGAATTTGTATACGGAATAATTAATGATTTACAAGGTTTGAATGATCAATAAAGAACAACATTCATTTTTGAAAATTATTGATAGTCCTATTTTTGGATTGGAATTTTATAGCAATGAAATGTTGAAAAAATTATTTGATCAACTGATAAAGATAAAAAAGTTGTTAGATATCGATGATAAATCTTTAGAAGATAAAATCTTCACAATAGAACAATATATTATAGAAAATGTTGAAATAAGGTTGCAATATTTTAATGCAAAAATTGCGAAAAATATTAGTTATTTAAATAATGAACTAAAATATAGAACAGCCTATTCAGCATTAGTTGAGGGGAGCAGTGCATGTTATGGGTATGCAGAAGCTATTGCATTATTATTTAGTCTATACAACATTAAGGTTGTTACATTATTATCAAAGTTGCCAGGAAAAAAATATGACAGTGTCCATTATACAACAATAGTAAAATGTAGTGAAACTGGAATTTATTATGTCATAGATCCAGAAAGAAAACTATATTGTAAATACAAAAACAGAAATTTTTCAGAATATTTAGAGGAAATTATTTTTATTATTCCGCCTAATGATTGGAAAAAAATAAAATTAGATAATTTTGGAACAGGGATGTTAGCTAGTGATTTGCTGAAAAGAGATGATGCAAAATTTGTTATTGGCTATAGTAATTTATCAAAAATCTTATGAAAAAACGAATGTAACAAGGGAATGTATTTAAAATATAAAATTAATAAGGAAACTGAATTAAAACAATTCAATAATTAATTACACCGAAAATATTAACCTAGAAATATCATATCTAGGTTTTTAATTTTAAAATTAGCATATACTATAATTAGAAAAATGTGTAAAAACACTTAAAATAAGCTGGAAAAATGTGTAAAATATATTTGAAAATGTTGGAATTTTGTGTTAAAATAATATTGAGGTGATACTTATGCCAAGATTGAAAAGAAAAATAGATGATTTTCTAATAGAATGGAAGAGCAATAAAGATAGACTTCCCCTTATTGTAAAAGGGGCAAGACAAGTAGGAAAGACAGACGCTATTGAAAATTTTGCTAAAAATAATTATAAACAATTTATAGAAATTAATTTTGCTTTAGAACCAGAATATAAAACAATATTTGACAATGGATTTAACGTTGATAAGATAATTAGTAATATTTCGTTAATTAATAATGACTTTGTATTTGAAAAAGGAGAAACACTAATATTTTTTGATGAAATGCAAGATTGTATCAACTGTGCTACTTCATTAAAATCATTTAACATTGATAAAAGATATGATGTAATATGTTCAGGTTCAATGATGGGTATCAATTATAAGGAAATTGAATCCAACAGCGTTGGAAATAAACAAGATTATACAATGTATTCAATGGACTTTGAAGAATTTTTGTGGGCTAAAGGATATAAAGAAAGTCAAATCGAAGATTTATATAAATGTATGAAAGAATGCACCCCTTTAACTCAAACTGCTTATGATGTTATGATGAATAATTTTAAAGATTATATGATACTTGGTGGAATGCCTGCTATTGTTGCTAGATATATAGAAAATAAAAATTTCTCTGGCATTTTAAATATGCAAGAACAAATTTTGAAAGACTATGAAGAAGATATAGCTAAATATGCAAACGGTCTTGATAAAGCAAGAATTTTAAATGCTTATAGAAAAGTAGCAACATTTCTTGGAAATGAAAATAAAAAATTTCAAATATCAAAAATTACAGATGGTGCTAGAAATAGAGAATATAGAGGCGTTTCTGATTGGTTATCTGATGCAGGAATTATAAATATTTCTTATTGCATGGAAGAATGTGCATTACCGCTCAAAGGTAATTATAATCCAGAAAACTATAGATTATATTTTGCAGATACAGGATTATTAATTGCATCTTTAGATGAAGAGGCCCAAGATGACTTAAGAAAAAATCAAAACTTTAATACTTATAAAGGGGCAATATATGAAAATATTGTTTCTGATATGTTAGTTAAAGCAGGATATGACTTGTATTTTTATAAAAACGAAAAAGGGACAATTGAAATGGATTTCTTTATAAGAGATAAAAATTCACTTATTCCAATAGAAGTGAAAGCTAATGATAACTCTACTGTTTCACTTAATAATTTAATTGATAATGATAAATATAAAGATATAAAATATGGTATTAAACTTTGTAATAAAAATATCGGATTTAATGGTAAATTTTATACTTTCCCATATTTCATGACATTTTTACTAAAAAGATATTTAAAAGAAACTAAATAAAATCTAGACTTTTTTAAGAACCACGGATAACCCTTAAAAATGGAATTGGCACTGGAACATTGGTTGGTGGTAATTTAACATGTTTAACTATGTTAAGTAAAACTGACTATTTTCCAAAAGATGATAACTTAATTTTATTTTTCGAAGATTTAGATGGAGTAACAACCCTTGAAGGAATAAAAGAAAGTATTAATATTTTAAAAGCCAAAGGCATATTAAACAAAACTAAAGGATTGTTAATAGCTGATTATATAAATTCTAATAATTTAAAATTCGAAGATATATTGTTGCCAAAATTAAAAAAATTAATTAACATAAAGTAAATGCTTACAATGTTTAGAAAATGTAGTTTAAACTACGTTTTTTTAATAAAATAAACGAATTATTGGACTAATTATTAAAAATTTGTTAAAATGTAATTGAAGGTGATATTATGAAACATAGCGATGTTGATATAAATATGGTAACACCAATGATGAGGCAATACCTAGAAATAAAAAATGAAAATCCTGATATAATTATCTTTTTTAGATTAGGAGATTTTTATGAAATGTTTTTCGAAGATGCTGTTTTAGCATCACGTGAACTAGAACTAACTTTAACTGGAAAAAACGCTGGTTTAGAAGAAAGAATACCTATGTGCGGAATACCTTATCATGCGGCTGAAATATATATATCTAAATTAACTGAAAAAGGATATCGAGTAGGAATTTGTGAACAATTAGAAGACCCTACAAACGCTAAAGGAATTGTAAAAAGAGATATCATCCAAATAGCGTCTGTTGGTACTAAAATAAATAATGAATTAAACGAAAAAGAAAACAACTATATTGGTAATATTGTTGATTTAAATCACGCATATGGAATAAGTTATGCCGATATTTCAACAGGTGAAATTTATGTTTTAATCGTTGAACATAATCCATCTAAAGTAATAAGTGAAATAATTAATCATAATATTAAAGAAGTTGTTATTAACGATAAAATTGATAAAGCGATCCATAGCACCCTAGCTGAACAATTTAAAATATCGGTAGTAATTGATAATTCAATTAATAATTTAACTGAATACCAATATATTTATAGTGATATAGATGATACAAGATATATAGAAACAATAAAACATTTATTAACCTATATTAATAAAACTCAAAAAAGAATACTTACTCATTTACAAAAAGCAATTATAAAAAACAATGAAAAAATATTAAAAATGAATGTTCATACAAAAAGAAATTTAGAATTAACAGAAACATTAAGACTTAAAAAAAGAAATTACTCTTTAATATGGTTATTAGATAAAACTAAAACTGCAATGGGATCAAGAATGCTAAAAAGTATGATTGAAGCTCCTTTGATAGATAAAGATGAAATTAACAAAAGATATGATATTGTAGAAACATTATTAAAAGAATTTTTATTAAAAAGCGATTTAATTGATGTTCTAAATGAAGTATATGATTTAGAAAGATTAAGTGGTAGAATAGCATTCGGTAATGCCAATGCTAGAGATTTATTACAACTAAAAAAATCCTTAAACGCTCTACCTAAAATAAGTTCAATTCTAAAAAGTATTAATTTTTATAAACAAATAGAACCAATTGATGATTTATATATTTTACTAGAAAAAAGCATTTATGAAAATCCACCAATTTCTTTAAAAGAAGGTTATTTAATAAAAGAAGGCTTTAATCAAGAATTAGATGAATTAAAAGACTTAAGAAAAAATGGAAAAGACTTTGTTGCTAGATTTGAAGCAAGTGAACGAGAAAAAACTGGAATAAAAAATTTAAAAGTTGGTTATAATAAAGTATTTGGATACTATATCGAAGTTTCAAAAGGTAATGTTTCTTTAGTTAAAGATGAATATGGATATGAAAGAAAACAAACCTTAAGTAACTGCGAAAGATATATAAGTCCTATTTTAAAAGAAAAAGAAGCTTTAATTTTAAATGCCGAAGAAAAAATAATTGATATTGAATATCAAACTTTTATTGAAATACGCAATAAAATAAAAAGCTATATTCCTAAATTACAAGAAATATCTAAAATAATAAGTGAAATTGATGTTATGCAATCATTTGCAACCGTTGCTGAAGAAAACAATTATATTAGACCTATTATTATAGATGAAAAAGAAATGATAATTATAGATAATAGACATCCAGTTGTAGAAAAAGTTATTAAAGATGATTATGTATGTAATGATATCATTATGGATAAAAACACCAACATTTTATTAATAACTGGTCCTAATATGGCTGGAAAATCAACTTATATGCGCCAAGTAGCTATAACAGTTATCATGGCTCAAATAGGATGCTTTGTTCCTGCTAAAAAGGCTAAAATGCCAATTTTTGATGCTATTTTTACTCGTATAGGCGCGAGTGATGATTTAGTAAGCGGTCAATCAACTTTCATGGTTGAAATGCTTGAAGCTAAAGAAGCTATTGTTAATGCAACCAAAGATAGTTTGATTTTATTTGATGAATTAGGTAGAGGAACTGCAACTTTTGATGGTATGGCTTTAGCGCAAGCGATTCTTGAATATATCCATAATAATATTCATGCTAAAACTTTATTTTCAACTCATTATCATGAATTAACTGATTTAGAAAACACATTAGAAAATTTAAAAAACATTCATGTAAGTGCTCATGAAGAAAATGGAACACTAACATTTTTACATAAAATTGAAAATGGAAGCATTGATAAAAGTTATGGGATTCACGTTGCTAAATTATCTAATTTACCAATTAGTTTAATTAAAAGGGCAGATGCAATTTTAAAAATTTATGAAAATAAAGAAAAAACTCGTGATATTAAAATTCAAGAAGCTCTACCAATTGATGATTTAATTAACGAGGTTCCACCTGTTTTAAAGGAACTAGAAAATATTGATCCTTTGAATATGACACCAATAGAAGCCCTTAACACTTTATATCATTTAAAAGAATTAGAGAAAGAAGGAAGTTTATGAAAATATTAAAACAAGAAAACTGGTGGATATGGTTATTATTATTTATTTTTTCATCAGGAACAAGTACTTTAGTTTTAGGTGCTTTATTAGATGTTTATGATAAAAATGCTTGGTATGCAAAATGGTATTACTGGCTAATTGCCTTTTTATGCTTATTTTTTCCACTAATTATAATGATTTATGTTTTCTATATTCAAATACTATGTGAAGTTGCTTATAAACTAAATGTTCCTGGAAAAGAAATATTTTTAACACCATATTCTTGGATAATTTGTTTAATTGTCCCTATAATAGGTTGGATTTTACTAATAGTAATGTTCTTATATTTAGAAATATGGACTATAGTAATGTTATATCGTGGTAGTGGAAATAAATTTATTAATGAATAAAACCTAACAAGTTTTATTTTTTTATCTAAACAAATGTACGAAAAGGTATTGACTTTATATAATACCTATAATATAATTAATTTTAGAAAAAAATTAACATATTTACTATTTCAATTAAAAATGATAAAATTAAAAAGGTGATGAACATGGAAAAAATGAATAGATCAGAAGCTAGAGAAAAAATAATGACAATTTTATTTCAAATAAATGTTTTTAAAAACAAAGTTGAATATGATATAAATGAAATAATAAAAAACAATTTAGAAATTGATAATGAATTTGTAAAAGATATTGTATTTGGAGTTGTAACTTATCAAGATGAGATAGACTTATTAGCAAATAAATATTTAAACGATTGGGATATATCAAGATTAGGTAATACCGATCAATCAATCTTAAGAATGGCAATATATGAATTAATTTATACAAATACACCTGCTGTAGTAGTTATAAATGAAGCAATTGAACTAGCCAAAAAATATTCTGATGATAAAATTTATAAAATGATTAACAGTGTTTTAGATAAAATATATAAAAACAAGGTGGATAATGGAGACTAAATACTTAACAGTAAGTGCCTTAACAAAATATTTAAAATATAAATTTGATAGTGATAATAACTTAAAAAATGTTTTTATTAAAGGCGAAATTTCTAATTTTAAAAGACATACAACTGGACATTTATATTTTTCTGTTAAAGATGAGGCTAGTAAAATAAATGCTATTATGTTTGCTAATAACGCCAAAAAAGTTAACTTCAATATTGCTGATGGTAGCAAAGTTTTAATAATTGGTCGCATTAGTATCTATGAAGCAACTGGGAATTATCAAATTTACGTTGAAGAAATGATCGAAGATGGTATAGGTAACTTATATAAAGCTTTTGAAGAATTAAAAGAAAAATTAGCCAAAGAAGGTTTATTTGATAAAAAGTATAAAAAAGAAATACCTAAATATCCTACTAATATAGGAGTTGTAACAGCCAAAACAGGCGCTGCTATAAAAGATATAATTTCAACATTAAAAAGAAGATATCCTATTGCAAAAATAACTTTATTTCCTAGTTTAGTACAAGGTGAAGCAGCAAGTAATGATATTGAGAAAAAAATTAAACAAGCAAATCAACATGATTTAGATGTTTTAATAATCGGTAGGGGAGGAGGCTCAATTGAAGACTTATGGCCTTTTAACGAAGAAAATGTTGCTCGTGCTATATTTAATTCAAAAATCCCTATCATAAGTGGCGTTGGACATGAAATAGATTACACTATAAGCGATTTTGTAGCTGACTTAAGAGCTCCAACACCAACGGCAGCAGCTGAATTAGCTGTACCTAATTTATATGACATAAAAAAAGAAATTAATCAACTTAAAATAAGATTAAATGAAGTTATTTATAAAAAAATAGAATATAATAAATTGATTTTAAAAAATATTAGCAACTCATATATTTTAAAAAATCCTTTAATTATTCTAGAAAACAAAACTCAAAAAATTGATTATTTAAATGAAAAACTAAATAATCTAATAAAATATAAAATAGATAATAAAAAACTTAAATTAGTTAGCTTAATGGATAAATTAGAACTAATTAATCCAATAAATGTATTAAAAAAAGGTTATACCCTTGTTTATAAAGATCAGCAAATGATAACTGATTTTAAAAATATAAAAAAAGACGATGAAATAACTATTAAATCTTATAATTATTCAATCGTTGCTAATGTTAAAGAAAGTAGGTTAGAAGATGGAAAAAGATGAAAAATTTGAAGAAAAATTAATTAAACTAGAAAAAATAGTTGATGATTTAGAAAACGGAGAAATCGATTTAGATGACTCAATAAAAAAATACTTTGAAGCAACAAAACTAGTTAAAGAATGCGATGAGAAACTTAAAAGTTTTGAGGAACAAGTTGTTAAAATAGTTAATGATAACAATGAAGAAAGTAATTTTGAAATAGAATAAGAATCAGAAATCCTGATTCTTTATTTTTTTCTTATAAATATTTAACAATTCCTCTTTATCAGAATCATTTAAAAACGATCCTTTAATTGCATTTTCATTCATTTTAATAATATCATCAATTGAAAAAGAAAAATTAAAGAGAAGTAATTCATATTCTTTAGTTAAACTAGTATTAGAAACTGTTCTATTATCGGTATTAATAGTTGTTAAAACACCTTGTTTATATAAATTATAAATAGGATGCTCTTTAATATTTTTAATAGCCTTTGTTTGAATATTACTAGTTGGACACATTTCTAAAACGATATTATTTTTTTTAAAATATTCTATTTGTTCCATATTACAATTAATGCCATGTCCTATTCTTGAAGCACCTAAACTTAAAGCCTCATCAATACTTTTATAATCACTAGCTTCACCAGAATGAATTGTAAAAGGAATGTTTAAATCTTTCGCGCGAACAAATAAATCTTTATATAAATTATTAGGATATTTAGCCTCGTCTCCAGCTAAATCAAGGGCACATACTCCTTTATTTAAATATTTTGAAGCCAAATCAACAGTAGCAAGATTATCTTTAAAATCAAATCCTCGCATCATACATAAAATTAAATTAACTTTTAAATTACTTTTATTTATACCTTTTAAAACTGATAATAAAACTTCTTCTAAAGTAAGATTATTGGTGTGAAGAATAGGTGCGAACCTTATTTCAGCATAAATAACATTTTCTTTTAACATCTCTTCACATAATTCATAACTTACTCTAGTTAAATTATCTTTAGTTTGTAAAACACTTAAAGGTAATTCAAATTTCTTTAAATAATCACCTAAATTATTACAATTATTGGCAATTAATCTTTCGTTTAAATCACTATATTTATAATTTGTTAATTCATTAACAGTATCAGGTATAACAGAACCATCTAAATGAACATGTAATTCTATTTTAGGAATATCTTTTAATAACATATCATCACCAAATATATTATAATTTTTTTTAAAATAAAAAGCAAGAGATAAACTCTTAACTTTCTGCTTCTTCTAACATTTTTGTAATAAATATACCATATCCTTTTACCGGATTATCAACCACAACATGGGTAACAGCTCCGATAACCTTTTTATCCTGAATAATTGGTGATCCACTCATTCCTTGAACAATTCCCCCAGCAACACTAAGTAATTCTTCATCAGTAATTTCAAAAATAATATTTTTTATTTCATTGTTGTTATTTTTTACTTTTGTTATATTAATTTCATATTCTTTTACTTCTTTTCCTGATAAAACCGTTAATATTTTAGCCTTACCAGTTTTTACTTCACTTGGAAGTGCTACTTTATAAAGATTATTGTTTTTTATTTCTTTAGTATACGTTCCAAAGATACCTTTAACAGTGTTTTTCTTTATTTTTCCATCAACGTCATTAGTATCTATATCTGCATTCTTTTCACCAGGTACACCAGCATCACTTCGATTTATATTAGTAACTGTTGAATCATATATTTTACCATCTTTTATTTCTAAAATTTTACCAGTTGATTTCTCAATTATTTCATGACCTAATGCACCAAATAATTTAGTGTTTGGATCAATAAAACTAAGAGTTCCAATACCAGTAATACTATCTTTTACATATAATCCGGTTTTATAAATATTGTTTTCATCTTTGTAAACTGGTAATTTTATATTGTATGACTTATCATTTCGAAGTACTTTTAAAGAAATTTCACCTGATTTATTTTGACTTATTGCATCAACCATATCATCAATGGTAACAACTTCTTTATCATCAACAGAAGTAATTAAATCTCCAACTTTAATTCCAGCTTCATTCGCACTGTTTTTTCCGTTTACTTCATATAAACCAACAACCATTATGTTCTTGGAATTTAACTCAATTCCGATATTATCGCCACCAACTATAATATAATCCGAATAAGCAAGGATAGGAAAAGGCATAATAAACATAAGAAGCAAGAGTATTAATGTTTTTTTATAAGACATTAAATCATCTCCTTATAAAATAATAGGCCACATTATTATTATGAATAAATTATTAATAATTATTTTTTTAAAATTTGCCAATTATAAATCATTTTGTTAAAATATATATAGGTGATTTTATGTATAGAAAAACATTTATAAAAATAAATCTTGATAATTTAGGCAATAATGTTAAAAATATTTTAAAAAAATATAACAATTATGACTATTATATCGGAGTAGTAAAGGGTTGGGCTTATGGTCATGGTTACTATGCAATTAATGAAATGATTGAAAATGGAATAAATTATTTAGCAGTTTCTTGTTTAGAAGAAGCACTTGAAATAAGAAAATTTAATAAAAATATTCCTATTTTATGTTTAGAACCAATTTCTTTAGAGTATATAAATGAAATATTAACAAATAATATTACTATTAGTATTCCCAATTTAGATTATTTTAATGAATTATTAAGTAAAAAAATAGAAAAAAATTTAAAAATTCATTTAAAAATTGATAGTGGAATGCATAGATTAGGTTTTACAAAAAAAGAAGAAGTAAAACAAGTATATGATGCTATTTTAAAAAATAAACATTTAGAACTAGAAGGAATTTTTAGCCATTTTGCAACAATAGGAATAAGTGATAAAGCATGGGATAATCAATTAGAAAGTTTTAAAGAAATAACTAGTTTAATTGATTTAAATAAAATTAAAATAGTTCATCTTGGTAGAAGTTTAACATTTTTAGTTCATCCTAAAATAGACTTTTGCAATGGAATTAGAATAGGCCTTTTAATGTATGGTTTTAATTCTACGCCTAAATATTCTAATAGTTTTTTAGATAAATTAAGATTAATTAAAATAAATTATTTAAAAAATAAATATCATATAAGTAAAACTGATTTAAATAACAATTTAATAGTTAAATCATGTTTAGAATTATATAGTGAAATATTACAAATAAAACACATTAAAATAGGCGATTATGTAGGTTATGGTACTGGGTATCAAGCTAAAGAAAATAGCGTCATAGCGACTATTGGAATTGGTTATACAGATGGAATTGCTAGAAGAAACTCAAATAGAGATGTTATTATTAATAATAAGAGATATCCAATCATAGGTGAAATAGGTATGAATATGTTAAGTGTTAAAATTGATGATACAGTTAAAATAACTGATCCAGTTTTAATTTTAGGTGGTGATATAAGTATAAGAGAAGTTAGTTATTATATTGGTAACTCAACTTATGAAACTCTAGCAATGTTACCAACTAATTTACCACGATTATATTATAAGAATAATGAATTAATATATAAAGATAATGATTAATTCATTATTTTTTTTATAAAAAAAACATGTTTATAACATGTATAAAACTGATGATACTATCAATGCTAAAACAGCTAATAACAATATATAAGTAACTGCTTTTTGGATTTTAGGATTCATTTTCTCACCTCTATTAATATTATAATATATTTTTTAGTATTTTGGAATATTTTTTTTAAAATATAATATATTTAACCAAGGAGACTCTTATAATAAAAACTAGATAGTCAAGTAATACAAAATTTGATATGA
>JAHZGA010000006.1 GCA_019421005.1 bacterium
ATGCTGATAGATACTGTGTTTTAGCGGATAATCAGATTTTTATTGTGTTTTTAATATAAAAAATTAAAAAATTTATTGTATTCATGAAAATATTTTTTCATATTGAAAAAGTATTAAAAATATAGTATAATTAATTAATGATAAGGAGTGATTTATTCAATGAAAAAACACAAGAAAAAAATTATTTTAGGAATAGTGATTTTATTTTTATTATCATTAATTTATTTAATTTTAACAATGTTACCTAATAGTAGTAAAAGTTTATATGGTAATAGATTAGATGGTATTGAAGATGTTAAAATTACTGATAAAGATTTAAGTAAAATAGATAAAAAATTAAAAGAAGTAGAAGGCGTTAAAGAGGTTGATAGTGATATTAAAGGTAGATTAATTAACTTTAATGTTAAAGTTGATGATGGAATAGATTTATCTATTAATGACCAATTAGAACCAATTATAACTGATAGTTTTGATAAAGAAGAATTAAAATATTATGACTTACAACTATTTATTAAAAATAAAGAAAAAACAATTATTGGTTATAAACATAAAACAAGTGATAAATTTGTTTGGTCAAATAACAAGTAAGGAGTTAAATTATGAAAAAGAAAATAATAATAATTTTTAGTTTTTTAGCCTTAATATTATTAGGAGTAACTATCTTTATATTTAGTAAAAAAGATGAAAAAACAACTCTAACTTTATTAGAAAAAAAATGGATTGATAGCAATAAAAATAGTGTAATTGACTTTGGAATTGCTAATAACATTCCAATTTTTAGTACTGATGGAGAAGGTGTAATTTTTGATTTTTTAAGCGATTTAGAAAAAGATACTGGATTAGAATTTAACAAAGTATATTTAGATCAAACTAATGAATATGGATTTGAACTAAAAACTAAAAAAACTAAAAATGATATTTTAGTTGACCAAGATAATTATGTTTTATTAACTAAAGAAAAAGTTAAATTTACTAAAACTTCTGATATTAAAAACATGACTATTGGAGTTTTAAACGAAGATTTAACTAACGTTAATAAATATTTGACTGGTTCATCTGATATAAGTTTTAAAACTTTTAAAACTACTGAAGAATTATATGAAGAATTAAAAAATGATACCGTAGAAGGAATTATTGTTAAAAAAATAAGTAACTTAAAAAATATAATTGAAAATGATGATATTAATATTGCTTATAATTTAACTGATTATACTAATGATTTTGTTATTAAATTAGGTAATGAGGAAAAATTAAATAATATTTTAACTAAATATTATAAAAAATGGTTTAAAGAAAATTATCAAGCAACTTTTAATAAACATTTAGTTAATACATACTTTGATTATGCTGGATTTGATGAAAAAGCTAAAACTAATTTTAAAAGTAAAAGATATAAATATGGCTTTATTGACGATGGAATGTACTCTAGCACTGTTAATAATATTATGATAGGAACAAATAACACTGTTATAGAAGACTTTGCTCAATTAGCAGGAATAGAAGTAAATTATAAAAAATTTAATAACAATGAAGAATTATTAAATGAATTTAACTCTAATAATTTAGACTTTATCTTTAATGATAATAGTATTGATAGCTATCGAATGGATGTAAAAGATACAATTTCTATATATGATGAACAATTAGTAATAGCTTCTCCTATAAATAAAAATATTGTTGTTAACTCTATTAATTCTTTAGAAAATGAAAAAGTATTAACAGTTAAAAATAGTGAAATTAATAAATATTTAATTAGTAATAATGTAAAAGTAAAACAATATGATAACATTAATGAATTAGTTAAAGATTTAAATAACAATATTATAGCAATTGATAAAGATAGTTTTAATTATTATCAATTAAAAGAATTAAAAAATTATAAAATAGATTTACAAACAGGTTTAGATAATGAATATGTATTTACCATTAGAAGTATGAATGAAAATATTGTATTTATAAACTTTTTCGATTTCTATTTATCATATGTTAATGAAAAAAGTTTAATTAATGATGGATTAAATACAACTTTAAATGCTAAAAACAATTCTAGTGAGATTGTTAAATTAATTATTTATATTATAACTGCTTTATTAATAATTTTTATAGCAATTACATCATATAAAATTATATTTAAAAAAGAAAAGAAACTTCCAAAAATTGGAAAAGATGGTAAATTAAAATATATAGATTTACTTACATCATTAAAAAATCGTAATTATTTAAATGATCACATTGAAGCTTGGGATAATAGTGAAATATATCCACAAACTATTATTATAGTTGATTTAAATAATATTGCTTATATTAATGATAATTATGGGCATAATGAAGGTGATGAGGTAATTAGAGAAGCTGCTAATATATTAATTAGAAACCAAATTGATAATAGTGAAATAATTAGAACTAATGGTAATGAATTTTTAATATATTTAGTACAATATAGTGAAAAAGATGTTATAACTTATATTCATAAATTAAATAAAGAATTTAAGGATTTAGCGCATGGTTTTGGAGCTGCTATAGGTTATAGTGTTATTAATGATGGAATTAAAACCATTGATGATGCTATAAATGAAGCTACTTTAGATATGCGTAATAACAAAGATGAATTAAATTAGGAGTAAATATGGAAAAAATTAAAAAGGTTAGCCAAGATTTTTGGAAAATAATTATTAAACCCGAAATGGGAATTTTACCAGGACAAATTGCATTCTTTTTAGTCCTTTCAATTATTCCACTAGTAACTTTAATAGGTTATATTGGTGGCCTTTTTTCCATGTCAATTGAAACAATGAGTAGTTTTGTAGTTGATGTTTTACCAAGTGAAATAACAGATTTATTACTTCCTTATATTTTAAGAGAAACATCAACTTCTAATACTATAATATTTATGATTATTGGATTTTTTGTTGCTTCAAATGGATGTTTTTCAATTATAACAGCTTGTAATACTTTATATGGTATAAAAGGTAATGGTTATATTAAAAACCGAATTAAAGCTCTTTTTCTAACCATTATCCTAGTACTTTTATTTTTTATAACTGCTGCTTTTCTAGCATTTGGTGATATTATTTTAAATACCATTATGCACCTAGGTTTTATTGAACCATTAAGTGAACAAGTTTATTATTTTTTAGTTTTATTAAAATGGCCAGTTGCTTTAATTATTGTTTTTATTTTTATCAAACTAATTTATAAACTAGCACCTGATCAATATATCGAAAGTAAATATTTAAATGAAGGCGCATTATTTGTAACTATATCTTGGTTATTTGTAACTGCTATATATTCATTTTATATAAATAATCTTGCTCACTATGACATATTCTATGGTACTTTAGCAAACATTGTCATTCTTATGATGTGGATATATATATTATCATATTTGTTAGTTTTAGGAATTGCTATTAATGTTAATCGTTATAACATGGAAAAAAAAGGTTAAATAATAATTATAGATATTTATATAATAGTAATAGATACATATTTATTACCGTATGTATTAAATAGGTCACATTTAGTACCGAATGAGTTTAACTGTGAACTACTAAGTATTAGTTTTAGGTAATGCTAAAAAGAGTTTAACTCTTTTTCTAATGGAGGTCTTATGAAAGAAGTTGTAGAAAAATTAATTATAAAAAACAAAACCATTTCAACAATGGAATCATGTACAGGTGGTGCTTTAGTTAATGAAATAACTAATATAGAAGGTTCAAGTAAAGTAATCAGTTATAGTGCAATTACATATTCTAATGAATTTAAAATAAAAATGGGAGTTAATGAAGAAACAATTTTAAAATATAGTGTCTATAGTATGGAGGTAGCAGATTTAATGAGTAAAAAAATAAGTGAATTTGCTAACTCTAATTATGGAGTAGGGATAACTGGTAAATTAAATAGAATTGATGAAAACAACCCCTATGGAGATAATTCTATAGTTTTTATTAGTATTTATGATAAAGATAATAACAAATTTTATAATAAAACAGTTCAAGTTGAAAAGAAAACTAGAAAAGAATGTAAAGAACAAATTGTAAAAAATGTTATTAAAATATTGAATGAAATTATCTAAAAGAAACAATAAGTTTCTTTTAATATTGACTAATTATTAAAAATGAAATATTATAAACTTGAAGGAGATATTATGAACGAATTAAAAGAAATGGAACAAGTTATAATAAAAAAAAGAAAAAGGCCATTATTTAGTCGAAAATTTAGAAAATTAAAAATCTATAATTTAAAAACATTAAAAAATAGTTATTTAGTTGATTTGAAACATCCAATAATAACAACTAACAAAAAAATTACAATTGTAACGCCTAAACAACTAAATAAAGTAAAATTAGATGTTAAAAAAAATATAGTTAATGTAGATTATCAAACTAAAATAAAAGATTTAATGAAAAAGAGAATAAATGAAAATAAGAATAAAATAAAATTATTAAGAGAAAAAGTTAATAAAATAGATAATAGTAATTTATATAAAATAACTGATATTCAAGCATCATTAGAACAAATATCTGAAATAAAAAATAAAATAAAAACTATAAAATTAGAAACATTAATTTTAAGTAACTTAAATGATTTTGATGATATTAGTAAATTGAAAAATGAAAAATTAGAAAAATATACTTATGATTATAAAGAAATTGCTTCAAATGAACAAATAAAAGAATTATTAAAAGAATGTAGAAATGAAATAAATTATGTTGATAATATAATAAGTCTTTATGATAAAACTATTTATATTGAAGAATTTACAACTGAAATAAAAGAAAAGATAAAAAGAAGAGATGATGATTATATTGTCTATGATGATAAATTTAAAAGTGTTTTAGCTAATTCTAAAGATGATATTGAAAATTTAGATAATAAGATAAATGATATAGATAAATTATTAGAAAAAATTAAAAAATTTGAAGAAGTTAAAGATGAACTATCTATTCATAAATTAAAAAAAATAGTTGATCAATATACAATTTATTTATTTAAAACTGATTTTATTATGAAAATATTTAAACTTTTAAATTTGAAATTTTTTATAAAAGAAGAAAGTAGAACTGAATTAATAAAAAGAATATATACTGAATATAGTTATGAGATAGGTAAAAGTGTAGATAGTTTAAAAAATATTACTGATAAAATAGAAAATAATTTAAATGAAATTTCTAATTTAAAAGAAACTTTTTATAGTAAATTTTATAAATATAAAGATGTAATAGAGGAATATGATTTAATTTATAATAAAATAGATAAGCTAGAAAAAAGTTTAAATGAACAAAATTTAAAAATAAGTAAAAAAGTTAAAAAACTTAAAAATATAAAATTAGGATAATTTAATATATTTAGTGTAGACTTTGTTTTGGCAATTTGGTATAAAATTTAACTTGTATTTTAATTAAATGATAATTGAGAGAAATTTATAAAAAAAAATTTCTCCCTTTTTGTTGATAACCATTTAAAAATAGTGACTTTTATAGGCGCATTTGATATAATTAAATAAGAAGGAAAGTGATAATATGGAAGCAAATTTAGAAAAATTATTAAAAAGATGTCAATTAAAAAGTGATAATTATCCTTTCTTTGAAAATGGAAAATTAATAAAAATAATTGGAAATAAAGAGAAAACTAAATATCTATTTAGATTAGAACTTACAACTAATTTACCTGTTGATGTTTATACTGAATTATTAGAACTATTAAAAAAAGAATTTAATTTTTGTGAAAAAATAATTCTTGAAATAATAGCTAAAAATATTGACTTAAATATAATTAATGATTACTTTAAATATACAATAAATAAATATAAAAAAAATAATCCTTTATTAGAAATGTTTGTAGATAGTAAAATAGAACTAATTGGTAATAAATTAAAAATAAATATCAACAATAGGGCTGAAGCAATGAAATTAGATAGTATTAAAGCACAACTATTAAAAGATTTAAACTATTATGGATATAAAATAGATAACTTTGATTATCAAATTAGTCAAGAAGATAGTCAAAAAATTCGTGAAGAAATTGCTAATGAAATGAATAAATATAATAATATAGAAGTTAAAGAGGTAGCTAAACCAAAAAATAATTATAAAGCTAAAACTAGTGAAGGTGCAATATTAGGAAGAATTATTCAAGAAGAAGCAATTAAAATAAAAACTTTAATAGGACCAGTCAACAGCGCTACTATTGAAGCTTGTATTTTTGAAATTGATATAAGAGAAACTAAAACTCAACTAAAAATAGTAACCTTAAAAGTAACTGATTATACTGATAGTATTTATTGCAAATTATTTGTTAATGATGAAGAAGAATTTACTAGATTATCAGGACTATTAAAAAAGGGTAAATGGTATAAAATAAGAGGTAATGTTAAAGATGATCCTTATTCTAATGAACTTGTTATAAGTGCATATGATATTAATCCAACTGACCATGTAGAAGAAGTTATCATGGATAATGCTAAAGAAAAAAGAGTTGAATTACATGCTCATACTAAAATGAGTCAAATGGATGGAGTAGTAGAAAGTAAAGATTTATTGAAACAAGCTTTAAAATGGGGACATAAAGCAATTGCTATAACCGATCATAATGGTTTACAAGCATTTCCTGATGTTTATACATTTGTAAGGGACTATAATAAAGAACATGAAGAACCTTTTAAAGCAATTTATGGGGTTGAATTAACTATGGTTGATGATGATATTGATATAGTTGTTAGACCAAATGAATCTAAATTACTAGAAAATACATATGTAGTATTTGACTTTGAAACAACTGGTTTAAATGCTGGTGGAAAAGACTCTATAATTGAAGTTGGTGCTGTAAAAATATTTAATGGTGAAATAATAGATCGTTTTTCTAAACTAATCGATCCGAAAGTTAAACTATCTGAAAAAATAACTGAAATAACTCATATAACTGATGAAATTTTAAAAGGAAAACCTAGTGAAGAAGAAGTAATTAAAGAATTTATTGATTGGTTTGGAGATTTACCTATGGTTGCTCATAATGCCAAATTTGATGTTTCATTTTTAGAAATGGCTTATAAAAAATATAATTTTGGAACATTTAAAAATACAGTAATTGATACACTTGAACTATCTAGAACAATGGATAATAATTATGCTCGTCATAGTTTATCTGCTTTAGTAAAAAGATATAATGTTCCTTTTGATGAAGATGCTCATCACCGCGCTGATTACGATGCTGAAGGAACTGCTTATGTTTTTCATAAAATGTTATTAAAACTAAATGATCGTAATTTTGAAACCATTAAAGATATTGACTCTTTAGTAACAAAGGATGAAATACATAAATATGGTAGAACTTTCCATATTAATATTTTAGCTAAAACCAAACCTGGTTTAAAAAACTTATTTAAAATAGTAAGCTTTGCTAATACCAAATACTTATATAAAACTCCTCGAATTTTAAAAAGTGTGGTAAATGAATTAAGAGAAGGATTACTTATAGGTAGTGGATGTTATGAAAGTGAAGTTTTTGTACAAGCAAGATCAAAAGGTGATGAAGAATTAACTAATATTATTAATTTTTATGACTATGTTGAAGTTCAGCCACTTGATTGTTATAACCATTTAATTCAAAGTGGTGACTTTGAAAATCAAGCCTTATTAATGGAACATATTAAAAAAATAATAAAAAATACTGAAAGTGCTGGTAAATTAATAGTTGCTACAGGTGATGTTCATCATTTAACAAAAGATGATAAAATTTATCGTGAAATTATTGTTAATCAAAAAGTTCCAGGTGGTGGTAGACATCCTCTAGCGCGTAATAATATTAAAGAAATACCTAGTTGTCATTTTAGAACAACTGATGAAATGTTTTCTGATTTTGACTTCCTAGACGAAGAAACAAGATATAAAATAATAGTTGAAAACCCTAATAAAATAGCTGATATGGTAGATATTTTAGAAGTAATTGTAGAAACTGGAGGAGTACCATTCTCACCTAAAATTGAAAATTGTTCACAAATTGTAACAGATATGGTTTACAATAAAGCCCATGAAATTTATGGTGATCCACTACCGCAATTAATTCAAACAAGAACTGAACAAGAACTTAAAGGAATTATTGATGGTGGATTTGATGTTGTATATCTCTTATCTCAAAGATTAGTTAAAAAAAGTAATGAAGATGGATATTTAGTTGGTAGTAGGGGTTCAGTTGGCTCATCTTTTGTTGCAACTATGATGGGAATAACCGAAGTTAATCCTCTTCCTGCTCACTATGTATGTCCTAATTGTAAACATAGTATATTTGAACTAGATGGAAAAGCTTTAGGAAAAGAATATTCAAGTGGATATGACTTACCTAATATGAACTGTCCAAAATGTCAGACCTTAATGAAAAAAGAAGGTCAAGACATGCCATTTGCCACATTTTTAGGTTTTAATGCTGACAAAGTACCTGATATTGACCTTAACTTTTCAGGAGATTATCAATGGCGCGCCCATGAATATACTAAAGAATTGTTAGGTGTTGATAATGTTTATAGAGCAGGAACAATAGGAACAGTTGCTAAAAAAACGGCCTTTGGTTTTGTTAAAGGCTATTGTGAAGATAAAGGAATTAAAATGAGGACTGCTGAAGTAGAACGTTTAGCTCTAGGATGTGAAGGTGTAAAAAGAACAACTGGACAACATCCGGGGGGAATTGTAGTTGTTCCAGATTATATGGAAATATATGATTTTACTCCTTATCAATATCCTGCAGATGATGTTAACTCATTATGGAAAACAACCCATTTTGATTATCACAAAATAGAAGATGACTTATTAAAGTTAGATATATTAGGACATGATGTGCCAACAATTTTAAGAATGTTAGAAGATTTATCTGGAGTAGATGTTACAACATTACCAATGGATGACCCTAAAATATTTTCATTATTAACTTCACCTGATGAATTAAAAGTTACTAAAGAACAAATAATGTGTCCAACTGGTACACTAGGACTTCCAGAATTAGGAACAAAATTTACACTTGCTTTATTAGAAGAAACAAAGCCAAAAACATTTGGTGAATTAGTAAAAATATCAGGATTATCACATGGTACTGATGTATGGGCTGGTAATGCTCAAGAACTTATAAAAAATAAAATAGTTCCATTTAAAGACGTTATTGGTTGTCGTGATGAAATAATGGTTTACTTAATGAACCAAGGTATGGAACCACTAGACTCATTTAAAATAATGGAATTTGTTCGTAAAGGAAAAGCAACTAAACTACCAGAACAATGGCCAAAATGGGAACAAAAAATGAAAGATGCCAACATACCTGATTGGTATATAGAATCTTGTCATAAAATAAAATATATGTTCCCTAAAGCTCATGCAGTTGCTTATGTTATGAGTGCACTTAGAATTGCTTGGTTTAAACTATATAAACCAATTATGTATTATGCAACTCACTTTTCAATCAAAGTATTTGACTTTGACATTAAAGCCATGATAGATGGTTATGATGCTATAAAAGAAAGAATTATTGAAATAGAGAATAAAGGTTTTGAAGCTAGTAACAAAGAAAGTTCTATTTTAGAAGGTTTACAAATAGCTTTAGAAGCAAGTGCGCGAGGATTTAAATTTGCTTCAATTGACTTAAATAAAAGTGATTCAGATAAGTTTTTAATCGCTGAAGATGGAAAAACTTTAATTCCACCATTCCGTGCAATAGAAGGTTTAGGAGAAACAGTTGCTAAAAAAATAGTTGAAGAAAGAGAAAAAAATTATTTTCTAAGTATTGAAGATTTACAAAAAAGAGCCAAAGTATCATCAACTTTAATTGAAAAAATGAAAATGATGGGAATTTTAGATGGAATGGATGAATCTAGTCAAATAAGTATATTTAGTTTTGATGGAGTTATGTAAAAAAAGTAAACAATTGTTTACTTTTTAATTATTTTACTTCTGGCATGGGTAAATCAAATGTAACATGGGAATATTGTTTTATATTTTGTTTCTGACATAATTCTCGATATTTATCATCCCAAGATAATCTATAAGCATCATTCAAATCAAGACCTAAATTCTTTACCCATTTTTTTACTATTTCTTCCGGATCAGCACTTTTACTTTTATTTTCTATTTCTAAAGCTATTCCAAATGGATATTCATCAACAGATATTTCTATTTCATCATTTAAAAATCTTGTTCTATATCTTTCATAACTTTCAATATCTTTCATTTTTAAAACATTTTTAATTAAAAACATTAAATTGTCTATTTCATCATATTTTATTGAAACTTCTACTTCTTCTTCACCATTTACAGAATTGCTATGAGTACTTGGTAATCTTCTTTTCCAACTTATAATACATTTTGATGTTTCACTATTTTTAGTTACTCTAATTCTAAAACGACCATCAATTTCTTTAGTATAAAAACTCATTTCACTAGAAGGGTGATCAAATTGCATTGTTTTTTCATAATTTCTTTCTTGCTTTTCAATACCATTTATATTTTCTAATTTTTTTATAATTTCATCTAATTTTTCTTTATTAAAATAATATCTTACTTCATATTCCATTTATATCCTCTCCTTTATATAATGATTATCTCATAAATTAAAAGAAAAAACACTAACTTTTAAAAATTTTTAATGATAATATTGCAGATATAGTATTTGACATGATATAATATGTTCGTCAAAAGGGGGAATGATAAATTGATTAAACAAATAAGTAAACACATTAGTCAATATATAAGTTTAAATGAAGAATATATTTCTTTAATTATTTTATCAATAATTGTTTTTTTAATTGCAAATATTTTAAAAAGAATAGTTATAAAATTTTTAAAATTAATTAAAGATAATTACAAAGAATACTCAATTACTAGAAGTTTTAAAATATTTATTAGCCTAATTGAATGGGGAATAATAATTATCATTTGGGAAGAACATATAAAAAATATTATTACTTTAGTAAGTTTTGTTTCAGCTGCAATAGCTTTTTCTTTAAGAGATATTATTTTAAACTTTTTTTCAGGTATTTATATAAAAATAAAAAGACCATTTCAAATAGAAGATAGAATTCAAATAAATGATTTAAAAGGTGATGTTATTAATATAACAAGTATGAATTTTGAAGTATTAGAAATAAACGATGAACATGGTGGACAAAGTAGTGGAATAATTATAACTTTTCCTAATTCAACAATTTTTTCTAATCCAGTAAAAAATTATAATAAAGCTTTTAAATATATTTGGGATGAAATAACTGTTTTAATTCCAATTGAATGTGATTTAAAACAAATTAAAAGTGAACTTTATAAAATTGTTAATAATAATCAAATAATAAAAGCTATACCTAGTAAAATGAAAAATCAAATTAATGGAATAGGTACTGATTATAGAATTTACTTTAATAAATTTGATCCAATAATTTATACTAAAGTTAATAAAGATCATATTGAATTAAGTATCAGATTTTTAATTCATCCTAAAAAAACAAGATATGTTGAATCACAACTATGGAATAAAATTTTAATTGCTCAAAAAGAGGGGAAAATTACTTTATATAAAGGAGATGATTAACATGGAAAAATTAATTTTAATTAAATATGGAGAATTAACAACAAAAAAAAATAATCGAAAAAGTTTTATTAATTTATTAGAAAAAAACGTTTCAAAAATTTTAAAAAATTATGAAATAAAAATAAATTCAAATTTAGTAAGAATGTTTATTACTTGTAAAGAAAAAGATATAAATGAAATTACTTCTAAATTAAAAAAAGTATTTGGAATTCATAGTATAGTTGTTTGTTATAAAACAAATAATAATATTGAAGACATTAAAAATCAATTGTTATTAATTTTAAAAGAAAAAACATTTAAAACTTTTAAAATTGAAACTAAACGTGCGAATAAAACATTTCCAATTTCTTCAATGGACTTCAGTGCTTTAATAGGAGGATTTGTTTTAAAAAATTTTGATACTTCAGTAGATGTTCATAATCCTGAATTGACAATTAAAATTGAAATTAGAGATGAAACTTATATTTCAACTAATGAAATAAAAGGAAATGGTGGTTATCCAGTAGGAATTCAAGGTAAAGGATTACTTATGTTAAGCGGTGGAATTGACAGTCCAACTGCTGGATATTTAGCTTTAAAAAGAGGTGTAGATTTAGAATGTTTATATTTTGAATCACCACCACATACAAGTGTTGAAGCTAAAAATAAAGTAATTACTTTAGCTAAAAAATTAAATGAATATTCTGGTAATATAAAATTACATATTTTACCATTTACTAAATTACAAGAAGAAATTTATAAAAATGTTGATGATAGTTATATGATAACCATTTTAAGAAGAATGATGTATCGAATTGCTAGTAAATTAGTTTTAAAAAACAATTTAAAAGTTATTATTAATGGAGAATCCATTGGTCAAGTTGCAAGTCAAACTTTAACAAGTATGATAGCAATTAATGAAGTTACTAATTTACCTATAATAAGACCAGTTGCAACTTTAGATAAATTAGAAATAATTGAAATAGCTAAAAAAATTGATACATATGAAACAAGTATTTTACCTTATGAAGATTGTTGTACTATCTTTTTACCAAAACATCCAGTAATTAATCCTGATATAAATAAATGTCACTTATATGAGGAAAAAATTGATTATGAAAAATTAATTGATGAATGTATTGATAATATAGAAACAATTGAATTAAATAAAGATAAAATAAACGAATTATTATAACCATAAATTACCACAAAATATGACGTATTAAATCATCAAATGTACACATCATATTAGTGTACAGGAGGTGAAAATATGAAAAATAATAGTTCAACAAGTAAATTAGTTGTACCTGGTGCTAAACAAGCTATCGAAAAAATGAAATATGAAATAGCTAATGAATTAGGTGTTAATATGGGACCAGATGCTACTTCAAGAGCTAACGGATCTGTTGGTGGAGAAATCACTAAAAGATTAGTTCAAATGGGAGAACAACATTTAGGTAGCTCAATTGGATACCAAAACAAATAATTAAGAAAACGACTACTTTGTTAGTCTTTTTTTATATAAAATTGATTTTATTCAAGGAAATATTTAAACAGTATTTAATAAAAATTTTAACCCATAATATTAATGTGGGCAGTTAAAAAAGACTTGAAAAAAGTCTTTAAGTCGTTTTCTATTTTGGTAATTGCCCTATAAAATCTTATCAATTAAACCATATTCTAAAGCCTCCTTAGCTGATAAAAAGTAATCTCTTTCTGTATCTCTTTCAATTTCTTTTAAACTTTTATTAGTGTTTTTAACTAAAATATGGTTTAATTTGTTTTTTAATTTGATGATTCTTTCAGCAGCAATTTGAATTTCAGTTGCTTGACCTTTCGCACCTCCTAAAGGTTGATGAATCATAACTTCACTATTTGGTAGACAATATCTATAACCTTTTTCACCACTTGAAAGTAAGAAAGCAGCCATACTCGCACTCATACCTAAACAAATAGTTGAAACCTTACTTTTAATAAAATTCATAGTATCATAAATAGCCATTCCAGCCGTAATACTACCACCTGGTGAATTAATATATAAACTAATATCATTATGATTTAATGAATCCAAGTAAAGTAATTGTCCAACAACGATATTAGAAGTATTGTCATCAATTTCACCAGATAAAATAATAATTCTATCTTTTAAGAGCCTAGAATATATATCATATGCTCTTTCTCCATTATTACTTTTTTCAATAACAGTTGGTATTAAATTCAAATTTATCCCTCCTATAATTAGGATAAGTCAAAATAATTAAAATTATTCATTAAAAAGTATGACAAAATATTTTTTTTTTGATAAAATATATAATAGAAAAGAGGGTAAAAATGGATCAAATGATAAAAGTTAGTTTCAAAGGAAAAGAAACTAAAGAATTCTTGGAAGAAACAACTTTATTGGAAGTAAGTCGCAACTTTGAAAAAAATTATAATTATCCGATTTTAATTGCTAAGGTAGATAATGATATCGAAGAATTAAGTGATAAAGTTTTTAAAAAATGTAATGTTGATTTTTATGATCGTAGTAGTTATGTAGGTAACTATATTTATTGCAGAAGTTTACAATTCATTTTAGTTGTTGCAACTAAAAAAGTTTTAGGAAAAAATGTTGATGTTGTAATAGAACATTCAATGGATAAAGGATTTTATTGTGAAATAAAAAATCAAGAAATTGATAAAAATGTTATTAAGAAAATAGAAAATATGATGCATGAAATGGTAAAACAAAATTTAATTTTTAATAAGGTAAGCGTTTCAAGAGCAGATGCAATAAAATATTTTAAAAGACGTAATCAAATGGATAAGGCAAAAGTTTTAAAATACATTAGCAATAGTTATGTTAATTTATATCGCCTAGAAGATGTATATGATTATTTTTATGGTGAACTAGCTTATTCAACAGGTGCAATAGATAGTTTTAAATTAAACTATATTAAAAATGGTGGATTTGTTGTTAGTTATCCTAATATATATAATCCAGAATGTACCCTAGATTATGTTCATCGTACTAAAATATTTGATAGGTTTTTAGAGTATACTAAATGGGGAAGAATGTTAGGAATTAGTAATGCTGCTGATTTAAATGATACTATTACAACTGGAGAAACAGGAAAATTAATTAGAATTAGTGAATGTTATAGTAACTGTCAATTAATGGATGTTTCTAATGAAATAGTAAATAAAAATAGCATTAAATTAGTTTTAATTGCTGGACCAACTTCTAGTGGAAAAACAACAACTTCTAAAAAGTTAGAAACTTTTTTACAAGTAAAAGGAATAAAAACTCATCAAATATCAATTGATGATTATTTTCTAGACCGTGATAAAACACCTAAAAATAGCAAAGGAAAGTATGACTTTGAATCTTTAAAAGCAATTGATATTAATCAATTTAATAAAGATTTAACTAAACTATTAAATGGGGAAGAAGTATTGTTACCTGAATATAACTTTGTTGTAGGGAAAAGAGAATATAAGAAAAAATGGTTGAAAATAGAAAAAAATGATATTATAATAATAGAGGGGCTACATGCTTTAAATGATGAATTAACTTTAGCAGTTGATCGTGATAAAAAATATAAAATTTATGTATCACCATTAACACAATTAAATATAGATAATCATAATTGGGTTCATACAAGTGATACAAGAAAATTAAGAAGAATTGTTAGGGATAATCAATATCGTGGTTATAACGCGGCCGATACATTACATATGTGGAAAGAAATAAGTGAAAGTGAACAAAAAAACATTTTTCCTTTTCAAGATGATGCTGATGTTGTAGTCAATAGTGCATTAGTATACGAACTTGGTGTTTTAAAAACTTTTGCAGAACCATTATTATTTTCAGTAGATGAAAATGATAGTATTTATCCAGAAGCGATTAGATTAATTAATTTATTAAGAAATTTTTTACCAATACCAACTGATGAAGTACCTCAAGATTCTGTTTTAAGAGAATTTATTGGCAATAGTTGTTATAAATAAGGAGAGTGATAAAATGATAAAAGTTGCTATTAATGGATTTGGAAGAATAGGAAGATTAGTATTTAGAATTATGGAAGAAGATCCTAATTTTGATGTTGTAGCGATTAATGATTTAACCGATGCAGAACAATTGGCATATTTATTAAAATATGATACTAATCATCGTAATTATAATGTAGATGAAATTAGTTATGATGATAACAATATTATTGTTAAAGGTCGTAAAATTAGAATTTTTAGTGAATTAGATCCTTCTAATTTACCTTGGAAAGAATTAGAAATTGATGAAGTGTTTGAATGTACAGGACATTTTACTAAATATGAAGATGCTTTAAAACATGTTACAGCAGGCGCTAAACACGTAATAATTTCAGCTCCTGGTAAGGGAGATATGAAAACAGTTGTTTATAATGTTAACCATGAAATATTAACTGGAGAAGAAAAAGTTATAAGTGCAGCAAGTTGTACTACTAACTGTTTAGCTCCATTAGCAAAAATTTTAGAAGATAATTTTGGTATTGTTAAAGGTTATATGACAACTGTACATGCCTATACTAACGATCAAGCAATATTAGACGTAGCGCATAAAAAAGGAATAAAAGCTAGACGCGGTCGAGCAGCAGCTATGAATATTGTTCCTTCATCAACAGGTGCTGCTAAAGCAGTTGGATTGGTTTTACCTAGCTTAAAAGGAAAACTAGATGGAAGTGCTTTAAGAGTTCCAACTTCAACAGGGTCAGTTGTTGATTTAACAGTAGAACTAAATAAAAATGTAACTGTTTCAGAACTTAATGAAGTATTAGAAAAAAATACCAATGAAAGTTTAGGATTTACTATGGATCCAATAGTTTCAAGTGATATCATTGGTTCAACTTATGGTGGAGTAGTTGACGGGTTATTAACTAGTATTTTAGAAGTTGATGGTAAACAATTAGTTAAAGTTGTTATTTGGTATGATAATGAAATGGGTTATAGTTATCAAATGGTAAGAACTGCTAAATATTTAGCAGAATTAAAATAGGAGGAATTTATGTTAAATAAATTAAATAAGTTTTTGTATTCATCTATAATAATTTCAGCTTTAATGTTGCTAATAGGTGTAACTTTTGTAATTTATCCTGAAATTTCATTTGCAACAATTACATATATTTTAGCTATTGTATTAGTAATTAATGGAATATATTTTCTAATTGAAAAAGAAAACAGTATTTTCTTTTCAAGTTTATTTACTTTAGGAATTATTGAAATATTATTTGGACTTGTTATTTTGTTAAATCCAGATATTGTTAAAACATTATTTCCTATTGTAATAGGAATTATAATGGTAACTAAAGCTACATTAGATTTGAAATTATCAATGTTACTTTGTAAAAATAAATATGATAGTTGGTTATATATATTTATATGTTCAATTATTTCAATAACGTGTGGAGTAATAATTATTTTAAATCCTAATATAGGTACAATTGCTTTAACTACTTTTATAGGAATAGTAATTACCATTTATGCTTTATCTAATATTGTAGATACTTTCTTATTTAAAAAAGATATTAATAATATAATTAAATTATTAGAAAAAAAATAATATTAAAAAGCTTTCAAGTGAAAGTTTTTTTTAATAGTTATTATTCAATAAATATATGGTGTATATAAAAATAATTCTACGGTTTTAAAGACATTTACTGAAAATAATGATATAATTAATTCGAGTTTAATATATACAAATTACTTATATTGAAATTAAATCTTATGATATGAATTTCGATAATGTAATAAATATAGTGATATTATAGGAGAGAAAGAATATGATTGTACCAGAGAAATTAAAAAAAGGCGATACCGTTGCACTAGTGAGTTTATCAAGTGGTATGGGTGGAGAAAAAGAATTCTATCACCGCTATTTATTAGGAAAAGAAAGATTAGAAAAAGAATTTGGTTTAAATGTCGTGGTTATGCCAAACGCTTTAAAAGGCTGTGAATATTTATATAACCATCCAGAAGCAAGGGCAAATGATTTAATGGAAGCCTTTAAAAACAAAAATATAAAAGCTATTTTTACTATGATTGGTGGAGATGATAGTATAAGAATAATCCCTTATATAGATAATGAAGTTATAAAAAATAATCCTAAAATATTTATTGGTTATTCAGATACTACGGTAACAAATATGTTATTATATAAAAATGGATTAATTTCATATTATGGACCATCATTATTATCTGAAATAGCAGAAAATGGTAGTATGCACG
Source organism: bacterium (assembly GCA_019421005.1). Lineage (GTDB taxonomy): Bacteria > Bacillota_I > Bacilli_A > RF39 > UBA660 > CALVXC01. The sequence continues at coordinate 17,776 of JAHZGA010000006.1, forward strand.
AATATACTAAAAAACATTTAGAAAATGCTTTGTTTAAAAATGATAGTATAGTAATAAAATCTAGTGAAGAATGGACCAATGATAGAATTGATTGGACTGATGAAACAAAAAATAGTGAATTTAGAAAAATGAAAAAAGAAGTGCATGGATATGAAGTATTGCAAGGAAGTGGTATTTTTCAAGGTAAATTACTTGGTGGATGTTTAGATGTAATGAATATGATTATTGGAACATCTATTTGGCCAGATGTTAATGAATGGGAAAATAAAATATTATTTATTGAAACTAGTGAAGAAAAACCCTCACCAGATAATGTGGTATATTTTTTAAGACATTTAGTCGCACTAGGAATAATGAATAAGATTAATGGTATAATTGTTGGTAAACCTAAAGATGAGGTATACTATGATGAATATAAAAAAGCATTTTTAAAAGTGATAAAAGAAGAAGAAAATTTAAATTTACCAATTTTATATAATGTTAATTTTGGCCACAGTGCCCCAATGTGTACTCTTCCTTATGGAATAAATGCTGTAGTTAATCTTGATAATAAAATAATTACTATCGAAAATAATTTAATCAATTAAAGTATTAACGTTATAAATAAATTGTATTGCAAGGATAATTAGACATATGATATAATAATAACATAATTAAGTTGTGATTAACAAACAAGTAGTTTATACACATTTTAATATAGAGAGTTTATGTGTGGTGAAAATAAACAAATATGTATAAATGAATTACATTGTTATGAACTTAATCGGGTAACTCCGTTAAAAGAATGAGAGCTTGTAATAACAAGAAATAAGGTGGTACCACGGATAAATATTTCGTCCTTTTAGAAAATTTTATCCGTGTTTTTTTTATGAAAGAGAGGAAAAAATATGACAAAACAAGAAAAAATTGAATTAATAATTAGAAAATGTACTCAAATTTTTAATGAAAATTCATTAAGAAAAAAATTAAGCGGTAATAAAAAATTAGTAGTAAAATTTGGCGCTGACCCATCAAGACCTGATTTACATCTGGGACATACAGTTTCTTTAAGATTACTAAAAGATTTACAAGATTTAGGTCATGAAATAGTTTTTGTAATAGGAGATTTTACTGCAATGATTGGTGATCCATCTGGAAGAAGTAAAACAAGACCAGCACTTACATTTGAAGAAACAAGAAAAAGTGGTGAAACATACTTTAAACAAGTTACTAAAATTTTAGATCCATCAAAAACTAAAATCGTTTACAATAGTGAATGGTTATCTAAAATGAACTTTAATGATGTATTAGAACTAACTGGAAAATATACAGTAGCTAGAATTCTTGAGAGGGATGATTTTAATAATAGATTTAAAAACAATATTCCAATAGGTATTCATGAATTTATGTATCCGCTAATGCAAGGATATGATTCTGTTGTTTTAAATGCTGATATAGAAATAGGTGGAACAGATCAAACTTTCAATTTGTTAGTAGGTCGTGAACTTCAAAAAGATTATGAGCAAAATCAACAAGATGTACTTGTTTTACCACTACTTGTAGGATTAGACGGTAAAGAAAAAATGTCTAAATCATTAGATAACTATATTGGAATAGATGAACCAGCTAATATAATGTATGAAAAAGCAATGAAAATACCTGATGATATATTATTTGAATATTTTAAATTAACTACAGATATTAATTTAGATAGTATTAAAAAATTAATAGATGAAGATATTATTCTAGCACATAAAAAATATGCTGAAGAAATAATTAAAATGTATCATGGTAAAGAATATATTAAAGATGCTGAAGAAAGATATAATACAATTGCAAAAGGTGGTATACCAGAAAATATTGAAATATTTGAATTAGAAAAAACATTAATTAACGATGGAATACCATTAATTGATTTATTAAAACTTTCTTATATAGTTCCCTCAAAATCTGAAGGAAAAAGAATGATAAATCAAAATGGAATTAGTCTAAATGGAATAAAAATAAATGATGTAAATATGGTTGTAACTATAGAAAACTTTGTTAATAATGAATTGATAATTCAAAAAGGAAAAAACAAATTTAAAAAAATAATATTAAAAAGAAACTAATTTCTAGTTTCTTTTTTAATTAATTTAGCATGCATAACAACTCGGTGATTATAATTATCTTGACAAGTTGATAAAGTTAAAACCTTATCATTAGTATTAACATCAGCTGAAAAATTAAATACACTTCTTTCTTTCAAAGTAGTAAGGAACTTTTCATATTGATTTGTTGTTGGAAAATCTGTAGTAATATAATAACTTTCAGCTTCAATTGAATAAACACTAAAGACTTGCCATAAAGTATTCTCTGAAGGTGTAGATAACTTAATAATATGATTATTTGAATTGTTATACCAATCACTTGTTAGAATATTTTTTAAAGATCCAAACATAGTTGTATCCAATCTACCATGACCATAAATAATAGTATTTTTACTCAAGTTACCTAAATCATTTCTTTTATCAGCAAATATCCATCCAGCATTATTATAAGAACCATTAAAAGCATGATGTAAATAATAATCATTATCACCAGATTGAACAATAGGGTAATTTATATTTGTACCATTTACTTTAATCCAACCAACAGTATCACTGTTTATTTTCAATAACTCATCAAAATCAACACTTATTAAATCCATCTTCATGTAGCGCCAATAATCACTTAAAGCGGTTTCATCAACTGAACCTTCATCAGGAGGATTAACAGCCTCACCACCATCACTTTTTTTAACTTCAACCTTATCTTTAATATCATCATTTATTTTATTTGTTTTAGCCCCATCAAAGAACCATCTAACTAAAAAGTAACATCCAATACCGACTATAATAACAGAAGCAATCATAATAAAGGTATAAATATTAAACTTCTTTTTTTTCTTTTCTTTTTGAAAATAACTATCTTTAGCAATTGGTTCAAACGTTTCAATTTTAGTTGAACCAACAACAACTGTCTGATTTAAAAATATATTTAAATCACTTATAGATTTTTCATTAAGTTGATTATTTAAAATAGCAAATTTCAAATCACTCTCATTTAAATAAAAAATAAACTTATTAACAGTTTCTAAAACTAAATTAACATTAACCATTGTTATTGTTTTTAATTTTTCATTTAAAATATTATTAAAATATATAATAATAGTATCACTAATGCCATTAGAACTATTTAAAGGTTTATAAGATAAATTATTAACTTCAATAAAAAATTTAAATTCAGTTTGACTATTATCAAGACCTAAACAATAATGAGTATTATTAATATTTATTTTACAAATAATAGAATATAATTTATTTCTATAAGAAAGAGGTCTAGTAGTTGAAAGAGGTTCTAGTTTAATATTAGTTGTAATACTAGTTATCTCAATTGTTTTATCTAAAAATAAATCTAAATTATTTAAGCTATTATCATTTAATAAATATGGCGTTTTATCTTTAATATAAAATTTTAAATCACTCTCTAAAATATAAAACTTAAATTTATTGATACTTTTAACAATACTATTTATATCAATATTAGTAGAGTTACTGATATAAAAATTAATCTTATTAATAAAGTGTTCTATGATAGTAATTTTATTATTTTCCCACGGTAAAAAGGAACCATCAATATTGTATTCTTTCCAAGTATTTTTCTTAATACATTTTAATTCATTTGAACTACTATTAAAAAGAAATAGGTACTGACTAGTTCCTAATAAAATTTCATCTATAAAAATATATGATTCATTATTGTAAGTTAATTCTTTCATACTATCACATAACCCTTTTTACTTATAATAAATATAGCATATTTACGTTAAAATGTAAAGATTATTTATTGGTTAGACGGTATAGATTAAAAGATGGTTTATCTAAAAAACGGTAATTTATTTTAGAACAACCTAAACCGCTAGAAATATATAAATCGGTATTTTTCAATTTATAATATTCATCATAATATTTTTTAGAACCATTTGGTAAATATACTGCTCCAATAAAAGGTAATCTAATTTGTCCATTATGAGAATGACCTGCTAAAATTAAATCGTAATTATTATAATTGATATCTTTAATATAATCTGGTTCATGTAATAATAAAATCTTATATATAGGTTTTTCTTCATCATTTAAAGTATTTAAATAATTTTCAATTTTAGTAATTTTCGGTTTAATATCATTACCTAAATTAGAACTTATACCAGCTAAAAAAATATAATTATTGCCATTATCATAAATAGAAGTATAATCATCATTTAAATTAGTAAAACCACTTTCCTTAATAATATTTTCCCAATTATCTAAATCATGATTTCCTAAAATAGCATACTTATTAATTGAAACTTTAATATCATTTAAATTTTTAATTAAACCATTTTGTTCTTTAATTGATAATTTATGCTTCTTATCTAATAAATCACCAGTTAAAACAACTATATCAGGTTTAATAATATTAATTTTCTTAACTACTTTTTTTAAATCATTTTCATTAAAAGTTGTTCCATAATGTAAATCAGTTAAATGAACAATTTTAAAACCATGAAAATTATCAGTTAAGTTATCATTAGTAATTTTATATTCCTTAACAATTAATCCTTTTGGACCAAGATATCTACTATATAAAACACAACCTCCAATTAGAAGAATAAAAATTAAAATATAAATAAGAATTTTCTTTTTCATTTAAATCACCCAAAAATTAATGTAACAAACTGTAACGATAATAATAGACCATTATGAATAAAATGTAATCCCATAGGAACAAAAATATTTTTAGATTTTACTAATGTATAAGCAAAAATTATTCCAGGAATAGAATAAGGAATTATATATAAAAGGTCAGTTAAACTATTGTAAGAAGTAAAAACATGCATACTACCAAAAACAATTCCTGAAGCTAAAATAAAAATAATATTATTTGAAAAAATGTTTCGGAATGCTTGTCTAAAAACTAATTCCTCAATAATAGGTGCGAGGATAACAGCTTGTATAAAAATAAAAATAGGGTCTTCTTTAAACAATGTTCTGATAGACTGCTCGTTATTAGCAATGTTACTATCAGTAAAAATCATAATTATTAAATTACTAAACATCATTAACCCTAAAGCAATAAACCAATATTTAATATAAGTTTTAAAATAAGTTAAATGATTTTTTTTGATATCTTTTAAATTATTATTTATAGTATCTTTAAAAAGAGTATAAATAACAATTATAATTAATAAATCAATTATAATCGAATAAATATGTTTTATAATATCCGGTAATTGATTAACATCGATATTAAAAATAACAAATGGTAAAGCTGCAAATTTATTAAAAATAAAATAAGTTAAAATAGCTAAAACTCCAAGTAAAATTGATTTTAATTTGTTCATTTGTATCACTCTCCTTATTAATTATACCAAAAAATGAACAAAAAATATAAAAAAGTGTTAAAAATTTATAAAATTGTGATATAATGTATTAGACAGAGGAAGAGTGGGCAAAACCCACTCTTTAATAAATATAGGAGGTAACATGGAAGAAATTAGAAAAAGAATTGAACCAATTATTCGTGAAAATGGTTATATTCTAGATAGTGTCGAATATGTGAAAGAAGGTAAAACTAATTCATTAGTAGTTGTTATTGATAAAGATAATATAACAGTAGAAGACTGTGTAATTGTCAGTAACTTAATTAATCCAATAATAGATGAAATAGATATTATTAAAGAAAGCTATATTTTGGATGTATGCACAAAGGAAAGAGGAAAAGAAGATGAACACTAAAGAATTTAAATTAGCAGTTGATTTATTAGTTAAAGAAAAAGGAATTGATAAAGAAATTATTTATGAAGCTTTAGAACTAGCATTGACATCAGCATATAAGAAAAATTATAAATCACTTCCTAATGTAAGAGTTCAAATTGATGATGAAGCAGGAGAAGTAAAAGTTTTTTCATATAAAACTGTTGTTGATGAAATTAATGATGAAAGAATTGAATTAACATTAGATGAAGCAAGAAAAATAGTTCCTAATATAAAAGTAGGAGAGACAATTGAAGAAGAAGTAACTCCAAAAGATTTTGGTCGAGTAGCAGCAGCAACAGCTAAACAAGTTGTTGTTCAAAAAATAAGAGAAGCTGAAAGAAATAATATCTTATCACTTTATGAAGATAAACAAGATGAAATGACTTCTGGTTTAGTTGCTATGGAAGATGTTAGAAACTACTATATTGATTTAGGAAAAGCTCAAGGAATTTTACCTAAAAGTGAAACTATTCCTGGTGAAGTAATAAAAATGGGTTCTAATATTAAAGTATATATTACTAAAGTAGAAAGTAATTCAAAAGGACCAATTATTTTATTATCAAGAAATCACTATGGATTTGTTAAAAGATTATTTGAACTTGAAATTCCAGAAATAAATGAAGGAATTATCCTTATCTATAGTATTGCTAGAGATGCTGGAAATCGTACTAAAATAGCTGTATATTCTGAAAACTCTAAAGTAGATGCAATTGGATCTTGTATAGGAGAAAGAGGAGTTAGAATTGGAAATATAATTAAAGAATTAAACGGTGAAAAAATTGATGTAGTTGCGTACAATAGTGATGCATCTAAATTCATTGAAAATGCTTTAAGTCCAGCTAAAAATTTAAGAGTATTTATAACCGACGAAAAGAAAAAAGAAGCAATGGTTATAGTAGATAAAGATAATCTTTCACTGGCAATAGGAAAAAAAGGTATGAATGTTCGTTTAGCTAGTAGATTAACTCATTACAAAATAGATGTAAAAACAATTGAACAAGCTAAAGAAGAAGGAATTAATATCGTATTGGAGGGATAACATGAAAGTAAAAAAAATCCCAATGAGAACTTGTGTTGTAAGTAGGGAAAAATTACCGAAAATGGAATTAATTAGAATTGTAAGAACTCCATCAAATGAAGTTAAAATAGATTTAACTGGTAAATTAAATGGTAAAGGTGCTTACTTAAAAAAAGATATTGAAGTTATAAAAAAAGCTCAAAAAAGTAAAATTTTAAATAAATATTTAGAAATAGAAATACCTGATAGTTTGTATGATGAACTTTTAAAAATATAAAAAAGAGGTGATTATTATGATGAGTGTTAAGGAATATGCAATGGATGTTGAAAAAACAGTTGAAGAAATATTAAATAAGTGCCATGAATTAGGATTAGATGTTAGAACAAGTGATGATATTTTAGATGAAGAAATGATTATAGAATTAGACAATGCTAATTTTGATATTGAAGAAGAAATAATTGATGATAGTGAACCAATAAAAAAGATAGTTCCTATTAAAAATAAGAAAAAACAAGATAATTCAAAGAAAGATTTAGCTAAAAAGAAAAAACAAATGTATAAAAATAAAGAAAAATTAATTTCTAATATTCCTAATAACGATGATAAAATCGTTTTATATAAAGAAAATATGACAGTAGCTCAATTAGCTAAAGCTTTAAATGTAAGTTCTTCAGAATTAGTTAAAAAACTATTTTCATTAGGCATTATGGCAACCGTTAATAATAGTATTGATTTTGAAAATGCAGAGATTTTAGTACTTGATTATAATAAAACATTAAAAAAAGAAGAAGCCCTAGATGTAAGTGATTTTGAAAATTTTGAAATTACTGATAAAGAAGAAGACTTACAAAAAAGACCACCAGTTGTAACAATCATGGGACATGTTGATCATGGAAAAACAACTTTGTTAGATACTATTCGCGCTACTAATGTTGTAGATACAGAAGCAGGTGGAATAACTCAAGCTATAAGTGCTTATCAAGTTAAACATAATGGTGAACTAATAACCTTTATTGATACACCAGGTCATGCAGCATTCACCGAAATGCGTTCAAGAGGTGCTAAAATAACTGATATTGTAATTATTATAGTGGCAGCAGATGATGGTGTAATGCCACAAACAAAAGAAGCAATTGATCATGCTAAAGCTGCTAATGTACCAATCATTGTTGCTATTAATAAAATTGACAAACAAGGTGCTAATATTGAAAAGGTAAAACAAGAATTAAGTGAATGTGGATTAATGCCAGAAGAATGGGGTGGAGATACTTTATATAATAATATTTCAGCTTTAAATGGAACTGGTATTGATGAATTATTAGAAAATATTTTGTTAATTGCTGAAATGAATGAATATAAAGCCAATCCTAATAGATATGCAATCGGTTCAGTAATAGAATCAAGATTAGATAAGCATGTTGGACCTATTGTAACTTTACTTGTTCAAAATGGTGTTTTAAGATTAGGTGATCCAATTGTTGTGGGAGATACATTTGGTAAAGTAAGAACTTTAAAAAATGATAAAAATGAAGAAATTACTCAAGCAGAACCATCAAAACCAGTGGAAATTACAGGATTAAATGATACTCCAACTTCAGGTGATAAATTTATGGCTTTCGCTAGTGAAAAAGAAGCTAGAAATGTATGTGAACAACGTAAGAAAAATAAACAGAATAAAGAAACTACTAAAGCACCTGTTACTTTAGATGACTTATTTTCTAAAATAAATGATGGTCAAAAAGAAATAAATGTTTTAATTAAAGCAGATGTACATGGTTCAAGTGAAGCTGTTAAAAATTCATTAGAGAAAATAGAAGTTGATAATGTTAGAGTTAATGTTATTAGAAGTAGTGTTGGAGCAATAACAGAAAGTGATATTGTTTTAGCAAAAGCATCAAATGCAATTATAATTGGCTTTAATGTTAGACCAAATAATATGATTAAAGATTCTGCCAAAGAAGCAGGAGTTGAAATAAGATGTTACAATATAATTTATAAAGTAGTTGAAGAAATAACTTCAGCCATGAAAGGATTACTAGACCCTGTTTTTGAAGAAAAAATATTAGGAAATGCAACTGTAAAACAATTATTTAAATTTTCTAAAGTAGGTATCATTGCGGGTTCTTTAGTAAATGATGGTATAATTAAAAGAGGTGCGAATGCAAGAGTAATTCGTGATAGTGTAGTTATTTATGATGGAATAATAGGATCACTTCAAAGAGAAAAAGATGCTGTTAAAGAGGTAAAAAAAGGATTTGAATGTGGTATTACTATTGATGGATACAACGATTTAAAAGTAAATGATGTTATTGAAACTTATGAGATGGTAGAAATAAAAAAATAGACTTTAATAGGTCTGCTGATATAGTTTACAGTGTTTTATAAACTTTTTCAGCAGTCTTATTTAATAGTCTTTTTTAATTATTAAAAATAGTGTATAATAAAAATGGTGAGAATTGTGAATAATAAAGGATTTGCTATATCAGGTATTTTATATTCTATTTTAGTTTTGTTTTTACTAATTTTGATGGCTATTTTAGGATTACTAGGAAGTCGTAAAATGGTTTTAGATAAAATTAAAAAAGATGTTTTTGAAGAATTAAATAACGAAAAAAATGAAGTTTCAATTTGTGAATCTGTTAATGATTTTTCGTTTGAAGTAGGAACTGCTTATAATTGTTATTTAAAAGACGGAAAAGAAAGAAAATTTTTTGTTTTAGAAGAAAAAAATGATAATGTAAGTTTAATAATGGACCGCAATATTGGTGAAAATGTGGTTTTTAATAGTTCAAGTGCTTATTTAGAAAGTTTAACAAAAGAATGGAACGTAACAGTTAGTTTACCAACTGCTTCAGCTATTGCTCTAGCAAGTAATGAAAGTTGGAATGAATGTAGTGAAAAAATAACTAATATTCCATCATGGTTATATACTAATTTAAATTGTTCTATTAATGATTGTAATGAAAAAAGTGAAGAATTACCTTTGGAAAACACAATAGCATATTGGACAAGCACTATGTATCAATGTGCTCAATCATCAAGTGGAGTACTTACAATTAATTTAAAAGGTGCTTTAGTAGAAAAAACAGAACCTACTGGTGCTTGGTATATTAAAAGTGGAAGTATTGATTATGATGGTGGATATGGTAATGTTCCTAATGTTGGGATAAGACCAGTAATAACAATTTCTAAAAGTAAAATGGAATAAAATTTAAAAAAACTATATACAAAATAAAAAAAATAATATATAATATTAAAAAAACAAGGAACAAGAGGAGTAAATTATCAAGTAATTATTAGAGAGGAAAAGTAATAGCTGAAAACTTTTCTTAATGAAAAATAATTGAAGGTAGCTTGGGAGTTGAATATTTGAATTAATAGTAAAATATTTCGTTAACTTACGTTATAAGTTTTAAGTAGTTTAAAATAAACTAAAATTAAGGTGGTACCACGTAACTCACGTCCTTATGGATGTGGGTTTTTTATTTTGAAAGGATGATATTATGTTAGAAAAAAAATATAATGCTTTAGAAAAAGAAAAAAAGTGGTTAAATTATTGGAAAGAAAATAAAATATATGAATTTAAACCTGATAATAGAGAAGTATTTTCAATAGATACTCCTCCTCCAACGGTTAATGGAAAAATACATATTGGACATATATTTTCTTATTCTCAAACAGAAATGATTGCTAGATATAAGAGATTAAGAGGATATAATATTTTTTATCCCTTTGGATTTGATGATAATGGGTTACCAAGTGAAAGATTAGTTGAAAAGGAACAAGGTAAAAAAGCACATGAAATAGGTAGAGAAGAATTTTCTAAATTATGTTATGAAACAACAGACAAGTATGAAGCTGAATTTCAGGATTTATTTTCTAAACTTGGGGTAAGTACAGATTGGAGTATGCCCTATAAAACTGTAAGTCCATCTACGATAAAAATAAGCCAAAAATCATTTTTGGATTTAATAGAAAAAGGTCATTGTTATCATAAAGAAAGCCCAGCTTTATGGTGTAATGAATGTTTAACATCAATAGCTCAAGCGGAACTTGAAACTAAAATAATTAAAACAACATTTAATTATGTTAATTTTAAAACAGTAGAGGATAACGAAAAATTTACAATTGCAACTACAAGACCAGAATTATTACCAGCAATAGTATGTATATTTGTTAACCCTAATGATGAAAAACGTAATCATTTAATAGGTAAAACTGCTATTATTCCAGTAGTGAATGTCGAAGTTCCTATTATGGGAGATGAAAAAGTTGCAATTGATAAAGGAACAGGCATTGTTATGTGTTGTACTTTTGGGGACCAAACAGATATTGAATGGTGGAAGAAATACAATTTACCTTTAAAATATATTTTTACAGCAGATGGAAGAATAATAAATTCAGTACCAACTTATGGTGGTATGAAGATAAAAGAGGCTAGAAAGAAAATTGTTGAAGATTTACAGAACGGTGGATATGTTGTTAAAATTGAAGAGTTGGAACATGAAGTTCAAACACATGAAAGATGTGGTAGGGAAGTTGAATATTCAGTTATGAATCAATGGTTTATTGATATAATGAATCATAAAGATGACTTTATTAAAATTGGTAATGAAATTAAATGGCACCCAGATTATATGCATAATAGATATGAAGAATGGGTAAATAATGTTGCATGGGACTGGTGTATTTCAAGACAAAGATACTTTGGAGTACCATTTCCAGTATGGTACTGTAAGGAATGTGGAGAACCTATATTTGCAAGAAAAGAAGATTTACCTATAAATCCGTTAACTGATACTCCACCAGTTGATAAATGCCATAAATGTGGTTGTAAAGAGTTCAAACCTGAATCTGATGTTATGGATACGTGGGCCACATCTTCAGTTACACCTTTAATTAATATGAGATATGATGAAAAAGAAAACTATGAAGATATTTTAAAACCAATGAGTTTAAGAACAAATGCTTCCGAAATTATTAGAACATGGGACTTCTATACAATAGTAAAATCGTTTTATCATTTTGGAATAAGACCATGGGATAATGTAATGATTTCAGGATTTGTTATGGCAAATAAGGGCGAAAAAATTAGCAAATCAAAAGGAAATAGTAAAATTGAACCAATAGATGCTATAAAGCAATATTCTGCTGATGTGTTAAGATATTGGGCAGGTACTGGTAGACTTGGTACTGATATAGTATTTAGTGAAGAAACACTATTACGTGGTAAAAAATTAATTAATAAAATTTGGAATGTGTCAAAGTTTATAGAAATGCATTTAGTAGATTATGAAGATAAAGATTTTAATGATTATGAATATATTGATAAATGGATTTTAGGAAGTTTCCAAGAAATGGAACAAGGATTTATTAAATATCTAGATGAATATGAAGTAGGATTAGCGCTTAATCATTTAGAAAAATTTTTCTGGAACTTCTGCGATAACTATATAGAAATAGTTAAACATAGATTGTATAGACCAGAAGAATTTGGCGAAATTTCAAGATATTCTGGACAAAAAACAGTTTATATAATTCTTTATAAACTATTGCAAGACTTTAGTATTTTCTTCCCTTTTGTAACAGAAGAAATTTATCAAACAATATATCATAATAATAAATCAATACATTTAACATTAATTAGAGAATTAGAAAACAATTATGAAGATGAAATTAAAAACGGAAATATTATTGTAGATATAATTAGTAAGGTTAGAGGAAAAAAATCAGATAACAATCTATCATTAAAAACTCCTATAAAGTTTTTAAAATTAAGTACAGATGAAGAACTTAAAAATGCTATAGAACTTTCTATAAAAGATTTTAATGCGACTTTATTTATAGAAAAATTAGTTATAGAAAGTGTTGAAGAAAATTATAGAATAAATGAAATTGAATTAGAAGATGAATAATATATAAAAAGGATGATATTATGTTAGAAAAAAAATATAACCATATTGAGGTTGAAAAAAACAAATATGAAAATTGGAAAGAACAAGGATTTTTTAATAGTGGAAATAAAGAAAAAAAGCCATTTTCAATTGTAATTCCACCACCTAATGTAACTGGGAAATTACATTTAGGTCATGCTTGGGATACAACTATTCAAGATATAATTATTAGATATAAAAGAATGGATGGTTATGATGCTTTATGGCTACCTGGTATGGATCATGCTGGAATTGCCACTCAAGCAAAAGTTGATGCTAAATTAAAAGATTTAGGAATAAATCCAAGAAGTTTAGAAAGAAGCGAATGGTTAAAACATGCTTGGAGTTGGAAAGATGAATATGCTTCTAACATTCATAATCAATGGGCTAAATTAGGTTTAAGTTTGGATTATACCAAAGAAAGATTTACTCTTGATGAGGGATTAAATAAAGCTGTAAATTATGTATTTGTAAAATTATATGAAAAAGGATTAATTTATAGAGGAGAAAAAATAATCAATTGGGATCCAGTTGCAATGACAGCGTTATCTAATGAAGAAGTTAATTATAAAGATATTAAAGGTGCATTTTATCATATAAAATATTTTATAGAAAATACCGATGAATATTTAGAAGTTGCAACTACAAGACCAGAAACCTTATTTGGTGATACAGCAGTTGCCGTAAATCCAAACGATGAAAGATATAAACATTTAATTGGTAAAAATGTAATTTTACCTTTAGTTAATAAAAAAATTCCTATTATTGGCGATGAACATGCTGATGAAGACTTTGGAACTGGTGTTGTTAAAATAACTCCCGCGCATGATCCTAATGATTTTGAAGTAGGAAATAGACACAACCTAGAAAGAATTATATGTATGAATCCTGATGGAACAATGAATGAAAATGCTCTAAACTATAATAAAATGGATCGTTTTCTTTGTAGAGAAAAATTAATTGAAGAATTAAAAGAAAAAGATTTACTAATTAAAATAGAAGAGATAAATCATAATGTTGGTCATTCAGAAAGAACTAATGCTTTAGTAGAACCATATTTATCTAAACAATGGTTTGTAAAAATGCGTCCATTAGCAGATATGGTATTAGAAAATCAAAAAGACAAAAATAAAAAAGTTAATTTTGTACCATCAAGGTATGAAAAAGTAATGAACCACTGGATGGAAATAACTTATGATTGGTGTATTTCTAGACAACTATGGTGGGGACATAGAATTCCAGCATACTATAAAGATGATGAGGTTTATGTAGGAGTAAATCCACCTAAAGAAGATGGATGGGTTCAAGACCCTGATGTTTTAGATACTTGGTTTTCTTCCGCACTTTGGCCTTTTAGTACATTAGGATTTCCAGAAATAACTGATGATTATAAAAGATACTATCCTAATAATGTATTAGTAACTGGTTATGATATAATACCTTTTTGGGTTAATAGAATGACTTTTCAAGGACTAGAATTTACCAATACTAGACCATTTAAAGAATGTATAATTCATGGCTTAATAAGAGATAAAAATGGTATAAAAATGTCAAAATCATTAGGTAATGGTGTTGATCCTATGGATGTTATTGAAAAATATGGTGCGGATAGTTTAAGATACTTTTTAACAACTTCAACATCACCAGGAATGGATTTAAGATTTGATGAAGAAAAAGTTGCTTCAACTTGGAACTTTATTAACAAATTATGGAATGCATCTAGATACGTTTTGATGAATTTAGAAGACTACCATGAAACAAATGAAAATCTAACAATAAGTGATAAATGGATTTTAAATAAATTAAATGAAACTATTAAAACGGTAAGAAAACATATGGATAAATATGAATTTAATGTTGTAGGAGATGTATTATATAGTTTTATTTGGAATGATTTTTGCGATTGGTATATTGAACTTGCTAAAATAAATATGAATGATACAACTAAAACAGTTTTAGTTAAGGTATTAACTAGTATATTAAAAATGTTACATCCATTCATGCCTTATGTAACAGAAGAAATTTATTTAAAACTTCCAAATCATGATAAATCTATTATGATTAGTAGTTATCCAAAAGAAGATGAAAACATTTATGAAACTGAATTAGATGATATTATTGAATTAATTAAAAAAATAAGAAAAATAAAATTAGAAAATAATTTAAAAAATTATATAGTTTCATTTGATAATAAAATTTTATTAGAAAATAAAAATATATTATCTAAAATATTAAAAAATGATCAAATTAATACTAAAATAGATGAAAATCTATCAAAAATAGAAACAACATTTTTAAATGATATTGTAACTATTTATTATGATGGTTCACTTTCAACAGAAGAGATAAATAACTTAAAGAAAGAAAAAGAAAGATTAATTAATTCAATTGAAAGAAGAAAAAAATTGTTAAGTAATGAAAATTATATAAATAAAGCTCCTAGTAATATTGTTAATAAAGAAAAAGATGATTTATCTAAAGAAGAACAAGATTTAAAATTAATTATAGAAAAAATAGGTTAATCTATTTTTTTTATTTACGTAGAAATTAAAAAAAAGATATAAACACATCATAAATTGGTTGACTAATTTCACTGTTTTGTGGTATATTATATCTATAAAGTAGAAGGAGGAAGGAAAAGTGGAGATAAAAAATAGAAAAGTTAATATGAAAGGGTTTACATTAATTGAGTTATTAGCCGTAATAATTATTTTAGCTATAATTGCCTTAATAGCAGTACCAACAATTATGACAATTATTGATAATTCTAAAAAGAGTGCAGCAACAGATTCAGCATATGGTGTTATATCAGCAGCTGAACTATGGTATTCAAATTTTATGTTAGATCATAATGGAACATCAAAAGGAGCAACATTTACTTGTGGTGGAGACAATGGGAAAGCATGTAAAGCAACAGTAGATAACAAAGAACAAACTTTAAGTATAAAAGGTGAAGTACCAACAGCTGGAACAGTTAAAGTTGATGAAACTGGCACTGTAGAAATAACAGATTTAATAATTAATGGAAAAAAATGTAATCATGATGCTAATGACAAATCAAAGGTAAATTGCAATAATCCAGAGTAAAAAGGAGAATAATGTATGAAGAAATCAAATAAAAAAGGTTTTACATTAATTGAGTTATTAGCCGTAATAATTATACTAGCTATAATTGCCTTAATAGCAGTACCAACAATTATGACAATTATTGATAATTCTAAAAAGAGTGCAGCAGCAGATTCAACATATGGTGTTATATCAGCAGCTGAACTATGGTATTCAAATTATTTATTACAAAGTGGTGGAACTTCTTTTTCGAGTAATGTAACATTTACCTGTGGTACTGGTGGATGTGAAGCAACAGTAGAGGGTGAAAAACAAACCTTAAGTATAAAAGGTGAAGCTCCAACAGGTGGAACTGTTACGGTACAGAGTGATGGAAAAGTTATAACAGCTTCAGAGCTAAAATTTAATAATTTTTCGTGTGGTTACAGTGAAAGTGCAAAAGCTACATGTGAAAAAGATGTGGAAAATAAATAGAAAGCTAATATAGCTTTTTTTTAATCTTTAAAAATATTTAATTTTATGATACAATAATCACATTGGATGTGATATATTGAATATTTTAACAACTCCTAGGTCAAAAGAAGAACTAAAAGAATTACTTAACTATAGTAAAGCATTTTTATTTGGAATTAAAGGTTTAAGTGTTAATTTAGAAGTCTATTTTGATTTAGAACAAATAAAAGAATTTAATGAAATAATAAAAAATAACAATAAAAAAATATTTATTAGTTTAAATAAAAATATGCATAATGAGGATATTATAAAATTAAAAGAACTATTATTAAATCTAAACGAATTGAATATAGATGGAGTATTTTTTTATGATATCGGAATAGTTAATTTAAAAAACAAACTAAATTTAAACTATGATTTAGTATGGAGCCAAGAACATTTAACAACCAATTATAATACATGTAATTTTTGGTATAATGAAGGAGTAAAATACGTTAATTTATCAAATGAAATAACTAAAAATGAAATAAAGGCAATTAGTCAAAATACTAATATGAAATTAATTGTAACTTTATTTGGACATTTACCAATGTTTACTTCTAAAAGACATTTAGTAAAAAACTATTTAAAAACGTTTAAACTAAAACAAAATGGTTACTATATTGAAAAAGAAGGAAAAATATATCCTATTGTTGATAATGATGAGGGAACAGTTGTTTATTCAGATTTTTTATTAAATGGTTTAGAAGAGGCTTTAGAACTCGAAAATCTTGTTGAATACATATTTTTAAACAATTATAATATTGATACTAAAGACTTTATAGAAATAGTAAAATTATTTTATAATTTAAATTTAAACAATTTAGAAAAATCAAAACAAATTTTAAATAAAATAACAACTAATAAAGGATTTTTATATACAGAAACTATTTATAAGGTGAAGAAATATGAAAAATAAACCAGAATTACTCGCACCAGCAGGAGATTTAGAAAGATTAAAATGGGCAATTTTTTATGGCGCAGATGCCGTTTATATAGGTGGTACTTTATATAACTTAAGAGCTAATGCTGTTAATTTTACTATAGAAGAAATTAAAGAAGCTGTTTCTTATGCTCATAAATATGGTAAAAAAATCTATGTAACAGTTAATACTGTTTTACATAATATAGAATTAGACAAAATAAAAAATTATTTAAAAGAATTAGATAAAATCAATGTTGATGCCATTATAGTAAGTGACCCAACTATAATAGAATTAGCTAAAGATACATCTTTAGAAATCCATCTTTCAACCCAACAGTCAACTTTAAACTATGAAGCTGTTCAATTCTGGAAAAATCATGGTGTAACTAGAATTGTTTTAGCTAGGGAAACATCAAAAGAAGAAATAAAACAAATTAAAGAAAAAGTTGATATAGAATTAGAATGCTTTATCCACGGAGCCATGTGTGCTTCTTATAGTGGTAGGTGTGTATTATCTAATTTTTTAACTAAAAGAGATGCGAATAGAGGAGGATGTAGTCAAATATGTAGATGGGATTTTAACTTGCTAGATAAAGAAAAAAACATTATTAAAGGAGATAAACCATTTACATTTTGTACAAAAGATTTATCAATGCTAAAAAATATAGATGAAATGATTGAACTTAATGTGGATTCATTTAAAATAGAAGGAAGAATGAGATCAATATATTATTTAGCAACAGTAATTAATATATATAGACAAGTAATTGACAATTATTTTGAAAAAAAATATGTATATAAAACAGATTATGAGCATATCTTAAGAAATGTAGCCGCTAGAGATTCAATTGTTCAATTTTTTGATGGTAACTATAGTAAAAATGTTCAATATTATAATGGAAGAAAAGAAATATCAAATCAAGATTTTCTAGGAATTGTTTTAAACTATGAAAATAATATTGCAACAATTGAACAAAGAAATTATTTTAAAAAGGATGATAAAGTAAGTTTTTTTGGACCTAAAAAACCTTACCAAGATGTTGTGATAGAAGAAATAAAGGATGAGGATAATAAAATAATTGAAAAAGCACCTCATCCAAAACAAATAGTAAAGATACCTTTAAAGATAAATGTTTCTAAAGGCGATATTATGCAAAAAAGATATTGACAAGTAAAAAAAAATGTAGTATCATTTTGTAAGTCAAAAAAAGAGGTGAGAAAAGTGTCAGATACAAAAGAAGTTTATTTTACAGAAGAAGGTCTTAATGATTTAAAACAAGAGTTAGAATACTTAAAAACAACTAAAAGACCAGAAGTCATCAATGCTTTAAAAGATGCAAGAGCATTAGGTGATTTAAGTGAAAATGCTGAATATGATGCCGCAAGAGCTGAACAAAGTTCAATTGAAAACAAAATCAAAGAATTAGAAGCTGTTTTAGAAAAAGCAACAGTTATTAAAAATGTAACAACTGATAAAGTTTCAATCGGAACTAATGTCAAAATTAAATACATGGATGACGATGATGTTGAAGATTTTTCAATTGTTGGTATCAAAGAAGCAGATCCATTTAATAATAAAATTTCTAACGAATCACCAATTGCAAAAGCAATTTTAGGATTAAAAGTTGGTGATATTGTTTCAGTAGATAGTCCAAATGGTAAATATGATGTAAAAGTCGTTGAAATATATTAAGTGCTTAAGCACTTTTTTATTAATAACAAGCAAAAAAGCTTGAAAAATAATAATTTTTAAGATATACTATACTAGTATTGGAGGGAGAATTATGAAAGAAATTAAAATTAAAGTTGAAGGAGAAAAATGGCAAACAGCTTTAGAAGAAGCTTTAAATAAAGCTATAAAAAATGTAAAAATCGATGGTTTTAGAAAAGGTAAAGTTCCTAAAAATGTTTTTCTAAAAAAATATGGTAAAGAATCTTTATATGCTGATGCTGCTGATATTTGTTTACAAGATGCTTACAAAGAAATGCTAGAACAATTAGGCGATGAACAAATAGTTGCAGAACCTGCTATTGATTTAGAAAAAGTTGATGAAAATGGAATTGAATTTAAATTTAGTTTAACTTTAAAACCAGAAATAAAACTAGGAAAATATAAAGGTTTAAAAGCTAAAAAAGAAGAAATAAAAGTAACTAAAGAAGAAATTGATGATGCAATAGATCACATGCGTAGTCATTATGCTGAAAACGTTATTAAAGAGGGAAAAATTGAAAATGGTGATATAGCTATTATTGATTTTGAAGGATTTAATGATGGAGTACCTTTTGAAGGTGGTGAGGGCGAAAATTATTCTTTAAAAATAGGAAGTGGAACATTTATACCTGGATTTGAAGAACAATTAATTGGCTTAAAAGCTAATGATGAAAAAGAAATAAAAGTAACTTTCCCTGAAGACTATCACAGTGAAGAATTAAAAGGAAAAGAGGTTACTTTCAAAGTTAAAATTAATGAAGTAAAAGAAATTCAAATTCCAGAAATAGATGAAGAATTTTTTAAAGATTTAGGACTAGAAGGAATTAATACTATTGAAGATTTACAAAAACAAGTAGAAGAAAACATCAAAGCTCAAAAAGAAGTAAATGCTGAAAATGAATATGTTGATGCACTTTTAGAAGAAGCTGCTTCAAATGTTGAAGTTGATATTCCTGATGTAATGATAGAAGAAGAATTACAAAGAATGTTAAAACAATATGAAGAACACTTAAAAATGCAAGGAATTAACTTACAACAATTCTATCAATTCACTAATTCTGATGAAGAAGCTTTAAAAAATCAAATGCATACTGAAGCTGTTAACCGTGTTAAATTTAGATTAATGTTAGAAGAAATTGCTAAAGTTGAAAAAATAGATTTAACTGATGAATTAGCGTTAGAAGAAGCTGAAAAATTAGCATCAAAATATCAAATGGAAAAAGAAGAATTTTTAAAAGAATTTGGCGGATTAGATATGGTTAAATATGATTATAAAATGCGTCAAGCAATCGAAACTTTAAAAAAGGATAAATAATTCTTTTTTTTATTATTTAGCATAAATATTAAGTAAAACTATTGCAAAACATATTTAAAATGCGTTATAATATGAATTAATGGGAGAGGGTATTATGAAAAAAATCTTAAAAATGTTACTTACTGTTTTACTAATAATGCCTATAACAGTAAGAGCATGGGAACAATGTAATAGTTATACATTAAATCAAATAACTACTGGTAGCCAACCTGTTGTATGCGTTAATGCTCTCGGTGGGGCAACAGGAATAGGTGGGGATGATTCTAACCACCGCTTTGTTAAAAATCCATATTCTTCAAGCTATGACTCAATTTTAGTTGTTAATACAGCAGTTTATATGGGGGACGGCGATATTAAAGCCGCTATGCCTGCTTATTGTGTTAATGAGAAATTACACGGAGTTGGTGATAAAGGTGTTGATGATCCTAAAAACTATGCTGTAACTTTAAAAGATTGGAGTGAATTTGTTGCTGTTGAAGGAAATGACAAAGCAACAAAAGTTAGAAACATTATTTTAAATGGATATATAGCTAAATCTGCTTCTGAATTAGGATTTACTTATAGTAATGAATATGAAAATAATTATGATGCTTTTACAGCTACAAAATTGGCAGTATTTACTGTTCTTAATCATTATGGTTATTCTTTAAGTAATGAAGGATTAACTTATTATGAACCAGTAACAGCTAGTCATTTAAAAAACAACAGCGATTATAATGCTGATAGAGCAAATGCAATTGTTCAAAAAGTAAAAGATTTAGTAAAATATTCATCTAATACAGCAGCAGTTGATCAAGAGGTAACATTTACAGAAGGTGAAGTAACTAATGATGGTTCTGTCGTTAGCAAAACATTTACTGTAAATCCACCAATGGGAGGAAAATTAAATGTTAGTTTACAAAATGCTCCAACTGGAACTAAAATAGATGGAGAAGAAGTAAATAGTAAAGATTATACTAATGCTGAATATTATGGAACTCCAATAACTGTAACAGTAACTGTTCCAGTATCATCTATACCTAAAGAAGGAATGAATATAGGAGTAAGTATGAATTATAGTCATACTAAATATGAATTATTCTATGGTGTATCAGGAAACTCAAGTTTACAAAACTATATTATAACTAAACCAGTATTTGCTAATGACAATAAAGTATTTAATATGAATGCTGATAAAGCAAGAACATGTGATGACGTTAAAAAGGAATATGGTGATTGTAAATCATGTGAAAAAGTTTTACGTGATTATGTTGCATGTGATAAAAAAGGCAACTGTGATGATAAGATAAAACAACAATATGAAGCATGCAAAGGAAATTTTGTTTGTAAAGATGATTTGAAAAAGGAATATGAAGAATGTGTTGATAGAACATGTGATGATGTAAAAGATGATTATGCTACTTGTACAACATGTGAAAAAGTTGCTAAAACATATGAAAAATGTAATAAAGACAATTCATGTAGTGAAGAAATTAAAAGTCAATATGAGGCATGTGATGGTAATTATAGTTGCAAAGATGACTTGAAAAAGGAATATGAAGCATGTGTTAGCAGAACATGTGATGATGTTAAAAAAGATTATGAAAATTGTAATACTTGTAAAGAAGTAAAAGATGAGTATGATAAATGTAGTAAAGATAATTCTTGTAGTGCGGAAGTAATAAAAAAATATGAAGAATGCAATGGTAATTTTACTTGTAGTGATGACTTACAAAAAGAATACGAAGCATGTTATCCTACTATTGATGAAGTAAACCCAGACACAATGGGACTAAATATTTTGTTAGTAACATTAATCATAGTGGGTGGTTCATATGCAGGAATTGTTTCATACAAAAAGAGAAAAGAATTAGGTAGTCAAATATAAAAAATAAATCCTTGTTGGTTAATAGCCAGACAAGGATTTTTATTTGAAAAAAATTAAAAAATTACTAATTTTAACTTTTTAAATAGTTAATCACTTCAAATAAAGCTTTTTTGCTTAACAGAAATTAAAAATCTGTAATAAGAAAATGTCAGATATTCAA
>JAHZGA010000007.1 GCA_019421005.1 bacterium
AATTTTGAATTATTTGCTACTAAAACTATCATATCATATAAATTATTATTTGATTTTATACTTTGAACAGTAATGTCGTTATTAGCAGTTTTAGCAATTATATCCATTAAAATGTTTTTATCATCATCAGTTCTGATTAAAATATTAGCAGGATATTTTTTAATTATTTCATTGTTCCATTTTACATCAATAATTCTTTCTTTTAAACTATCTACATTAGGACAATTAGAACGATGAACAGTAATTCCATATCCTTTAGTAATATAACCAATAATATTATCATTAGGAATTGGCCTGCAACATGAAGCTATATTTATTTTTAATTGGTCTATATCATTGACAATAATATCATCTTTAATAACTGAATCTATTTTAACATTATTAGTAACTTTAGCTTTAATAATTTCTTCTTTAGTTAAATTATCATTATAAATGATAGATATAACTTGACTTGGACTATCTTTACCATTACTAATATTAATATATAATTCATCTAAACTACTATATTTTAAATCTTTCAAAATCTTATTAATATTATCATTCTTAAAAAATTCATTACTAGCAATTTTCTTTTTACGTAGTTCTTTAATTAATAAATCTTCACCATTTTTTAAATATTCTGATTTATCTAAACGATTAAAAAAACTTCTTATTTTATTTTTAGCTTGATTAGTTTTAACAATATTTAACCATTCTCTACTAGGTCCATTAGAGTTATTATTGGTATTTATTTTAACAATATCATTATCTTTTAATTCATAATCAAGTGCGACAATATTATTATTAACAATTGCTCCTACCATTTTATCTCCTACTTTACTATGAACTTTATAAGCAAAGTCAATTGGAGTTGCACCTTTAGGTAGTTCAATAACATCTCCTTTAGGAGTAAAAACATATATTGTATCATTAAAAACATCACTTTGAACTGATTTAACAAATTCTTCTTCAGTTAATTCATCATTTTTAAGTTCAACAATAGATTTAAAAAATTGTAATTTTTGTTCCATTGCATTTTGTAGATCAGCTTTTATACTTCCTTTTTCTTTATAAGACCAATGGGAGGCTATACCATTTTCAGCAATTTGATCCATTTCATAGGTTCTTATTTGAATTTCAAATAAATAACCATCAATTCCAAAAACAGTTGTATGTAAAGATTGATACATATTAGTTTTAGGCATTGCAATATAATCTTTAAATCTTTTAGGAATAGGTCTAAATTTTGAATGGATTATTCCTAATACTTGATAACATTCAGCTTCAGTATTAACAAATATTCTAAGGGCAAGTAAATCATAAATTTCATTAAAAGATTTACCTTTATTTAGTTTTTTATAAATACTATAAATACTTTTAGCTCTTCCTTTTATCTCGTGTTTTATATGATATTCATTAAGTAAATTAGTAACTTTTTCTTGCATTGCTAAAACATTATCATCACGTTCTTTTTTAGTTTGATTTAATTTTTCTACCACTCCAAAATAAACATCAGGTTTATAATATCTTAATGATAAATCTTCTAATTCACTCTTAATTCGGTTAATACCTAATCTGCTAGCAATAGGAGTTAAAATATCTAGAGTTTCTTTAGCAGTTACCTTTTGAACTTTCTCATCCATTACCCATAGAGTTCTCATATTATGAAGTCTATCAGCTAATTTTAAGAAAATAACTCTAACATCTTCAGATAATCCAACCAAGATTTTTTGATGATTAGATATCATAGCTTCATTATTACCATAAAAATTTAAACTATTTATTTTAGTAAAACCATAAACAATTGAAGCGATTTCTTCACCAAAGTTTTCTTCTAATTCTTCTTTAGTAACACCACATTCTTCAATAACAGCATGTAATAAAGCTGAACAAATTGTAATATAATCTGCTTTTATTTCAGTTAATATATATGCAACATTAAGAGGATGAACAATATAATCATCCCCTGTTAATCTTGTTTGATTATAATGAGCTTTTTTAGCAAATTCATAAGCTTTTTTAATTTCTATAATTTTATCACTATCAATATATTTTTCTGTTCGATTAATTAAATCCTCAATTGATATAATCTCTGATTTTTTAGTCATTATATTTCAATCAATATATATACCTAGTTACAAGAGAGATATTGCATTTTTTCTAGGCATATATATTCCTTTCAAAATTTCTCTCAAACTCTAAGCATTGATACCTTTTACTTTTAATTCCTCTATTTCATCATCTTTATAAGGTTTTTCTTCACATTTATTTAGATTTTTTCTTCTTATATCAAACCAGATTTGACTTGCAATTAATACTGATGAATATACACCGATTATTAATCCGAATAAAAGAGCCAAATTAAAGTTTAAAATATCTCTTGAGCCAAATATTATTAAAGCAACTACTGGGAAAATTACAGTTAAGGTTGTATTAATACTTCTTACTAATACACTTCTTAAACTGCTATTAACTATATCTTTTAATTCTTCTTCAGATTTTACTTTCTTCTTTTTCTTTAGATTTTCTTTTATACGATCAAATGTAACAATTTTATCATTTATTGAGTACCCTATAATTGATAAAATAGCAGCAATAAATATACTAGAAACTTCTAATCTAAATACACTAAAGATAGCTATTACAATAAATACATCATGTAATAAAGCAATTATAGTACTTATTGCATAATCAAATCTAAAACGTAAAGACATATAAATAGTAATTCCTATTGAAGCAAAAATAAGTGATAAAATAGCATTTTTTATTAATTCTTTTTTAACAACATCAGAAACAACTCCAATATCTGTTTTAGCATTATATTTATCAGTAAAGTATTTTTCAGTTTTACTTATTTGTTCTTTACTCAAAGTATTATCTATTTTAATAGTAACACCATTATCTAAAATATTTATTTCTTCTAAATTGTATTCTAATGATTTAATATCATCTTTAATTTGTTTTTCAGTAATATTTTTATCAGTAATTAAATCTATTGAAGTTCCACCTTTAAAATCAATTCCTAATTTTAAACCTTTCGTAGCTATAACAACTGCACCTAATATTATTAAAGCGGATGATAAAATCATAAATACATGGCGATGTTTAACAAAATCTAATTTAGTGAAACTATTTTTTGTTCTTTTTTCACCTTTTTTAATATCAGGAATATCTTTTGGATTAACTCCAATAAATAATTTAGGTTTATCATCAAAAACTCCTGTTTCAACAAATTTATTTAAAATTTTACGGTTAACAAAAACCATAATTCCCATTGTTACAAAAATACTTATAATTAACATTGTTGCAAATCCTTTAACACTGCTTTCTCCTAAAGCAAATAAGATAATAGCAACAATTAAAGTAGTTACATTCGCATCAAATATCGTCATAAATGAATTTTTATTTCCATGTTTATTAGCAGTTTTAACAGATTTACCTTCATAAAGTTCATCTTTTATTCTAGCAAAATTCAAAATAGAAGCATCTATTGCCATACCTATACCTATTACTAATGCAGCAATTCCTGGTAAGGTTAAAACTCCACCTACTAGCCAAAATATCAAAATAGTTATAAATGTATAAATAATAATACTGATGGCTGATATAAATCCAGCAAAGTGATATGCCAAAATCATAAATGCAACAATTAAAGCAATTCCTATTACTCCAGCTATAAAAGTTTTATTTAAAGTGTCAGTTCCAAATGATGCCCCAACTGTTTTAGAAGATATTTCTGTTAATTTAGTTGGTAGGCTACCTGAATTAATTAAATCAACCATAAGAGTTACTTCATCTTGAGTGAAATTACCTTGAATTATAACATCTGATGAAAATCCTTGTGAAACACTGGCAACTGATAAACATCTACTATCTTGACTACCGCATGTTGCTTCACTTGCTGAAAATGAGTCAGTTTCTTCATCAAAATCTAACCATATAACAATTCTATTATCGCTTGATTCACTGATTTTTTTAGTTACTCTATAAAATTTATCTTTATTTTCAACAGCAAGCGATACAGCTGGTTGACCATAATTATCTTGTGATACTTTAGCACCACCACTTTTTAAAACATCACTGTTCATAAGTAAACGGTCATTAGTATCCCTAAATGTTAAATTAGCAGCTTTACCTATTATATTTCTTGCTTCATCTGGATCAGTTACTCCTGCTAACTGAACTCTAATTTTATCAGTACCCTCTACTGTAATACTAGGTTCACTAACACCTAAAACATCTATTCTTCTTTCGATTGTTTTATATGTATTAGTAGTCATTTCTTGAGTTACTTTCTTTCCATCAATACTATCAACTTGATATAAAACTTCAAAACCACCTTGTAAATCTAAACCAAAATTTAAGCTTTTTAATAATGGTTTAAATAAAAATCCCATAACTATCATTAAGATAGTTACAAATATTAAATAAATTGCAAATTTCTTTTTTTTCATTCTTCATCGTCCTTATCTATATACGTTTCATCAAAATATAATCTTCTTTTTCCCCTATTTAATTTTTCTCTTAAATAATTGTCAATTAGTATTTCTTCACTGTTTAAAATATCATCAACCATTTCGTGCAAAGCTAAATTTTTAGAATTTTTCCATTTTTTTTCTTTAAGATAATTCCAAATATCTTCAGGTTTTATGTAATCATATCCACTTCTTTGCATTTCACTTGCTTTTGTTGCTAAAGCTGGTTTTAATCTTTCATACAATTCTGTTAATGAATTAAATATAACATCTTCCATAATAACCATTCTTTCTATTTTTTGACATTTTATCTACCATTCCTTTCTGCATTAAAATTAAAATGTATACATATATATTATATATGAAAATCAGTTTTTTTTAAAGGGTGAAACATGAAAAAAAGTAAATTTATTAAATCAACAATTATTTTAATTATTGGAGGATGTTTAACAAAGTTATTAGGTATGCTTATTAAAATCATTATGACTAGACTTTTAGGTACAGAAGGTATTGGTATTTATATGTTAATCCTACCAACTTTTATGTTATTTATCTCTCTAGCGCAGTTAGGGCTTCCAGTTGCAATTTCTAAATTAGTTTCGGAAGATAAGAGTAATAATAAAAACCTAGTTTTTTCAATGATTCCATTCATGTTTATCTTTAATATTACCTTAATGATTTTTCTATTTTTTACAAGTAGTTACATTGCTAAAAATCTATTACATGAGCCAAGATGTTATTATTCTTTAATTTGTATAGGTATTGTTTTACCATTAATAAGTTTATCTAATCTTATTAGAGGATATTTTTTTGGAAAAGAAAAAATGATACCTCACGTTATTTCAAATATAACTGAAGATATAATTAGATTAATTGTTTTAATTATTGGTATTCCTCTTTTTTTAGTTAAAGGTCTACAATTCGCAGTCGCATTTGTTGTTTTAGCTAATATTGCCAGCGAATTAACTTCTATTTTAGTTTTATTCTTTTTCTTACCTAAAAACTTTTCTATTTCAAAAGAAGATTTAAAGCCAAACAAAAAAAACATTAAAAATGTCTTAAGTATTAGTATTCCAACTACTGGTAGTCGAATTATTGGTTCAATTGGATATTTTCTAGAACCAATAATATTAACTTTTGTTTTATACAAGGTAGGATATTCAAATAGTTTTATTATTAATGAATATGGAGTAATAAATGGTTATATTTTACCTCTGTTATTAATGCCATCATTTTTTACTTTAGCAATCTCACAAGCTTTAATTCCCGTTATCAGCAATGCTTATTCAAAAGGTTTAATAACTTATTCTAAAAATAAAACTAAACAAGCGATTATAATTTCTCTTATAATAGGTATTCCAATCACATTAATTTTTGAGCTATTTCCTGAACTACTTTTAAAGTTAATCTATAATACAACCGAAGGAGTTATCTATCTTCGTATTCTCGCACCTATTTTTTTAATTCTTTATATACAAACACCTTTAACAAGTACATTACAAGCTACTGGGCGGGCTAAAGAAGCTATGAACGGAACTTTAATTGGTACTGTTTTTAGAACTTCTTTATTATTTATATGTTCATACTTTAAAATAGGAATGTGGGGATTAGTTATCGCAAATGTTGTTAATATAATAGTAGTTACTCTCCATCAAGCTAAACATGTTAAAAAATTATTTATTTAATAAATCACTTTTTTTAATTATAAATGTTTTTTTATCGGTATAAAAAGCATAGAAAACATTTTCCAATGAAACATTTTTAGTTCTTAATAACTTATATAACCATTCTTCATCTTTTTTTATTTCTTTTAATACTTCTTTATTTATACAACCATCCAATATTAAAGGAATAGGATAATTCATATCATTATCAAGAATTGATAATTTACCATCGTTTTCTAAAACTGCATAGTTAACTTCTTCAATACTACCAATTCCTTGTTCTCTTAATTGCATAACTAAATCATCTAAACTATATCTTAATTTAGTCATTTGTTCAAAATTTAGTTTTCCATTTTTAATTATAACTACTGGATTGCCATCAACAATTCTTCTTATATTACTACTTTTTAAAGTTATATATCCTATTCCTAATTGAATTAAAACTAATGTTACAATAGGAATAACTGACATAAATATTGAATTATCTGGTTTTTCAATTGATAAGGCTGCTAATTCTGCTATTAAAACTGATACAATTAAATCAACAATACTTAACTTTCCTACTTCTTTTTTTCCCATAATTCTATAAACAACTATAATAAAGAAATATAAAAAAATTGTTTTATAAATTAAAGTTAGATACATTTTATCACCATTATATTATGAGTAATGTTCTAAAAATTTAAACAAATAATATAATTTATTAGGTGATAAATTTGAAATATATTAAAAATTTAGGAAAATCATTTCTCTATATAATAGGTTTTATTTTAGTTTTAACATTTATTGTAACCCTATTAAGTTACTTTAATATAATTGGTTCTAAAGTTTTATCAATATTAGAAATAACTATATTATGTTTATCATTATTTGTTGGTGGCTTTATAATAGGTAAAAAAAGCCTTAAAAAAGGATATTTAGAAGGATTAAAGTTAAGTGGAATATTTTTAATAATTCTATTACTATTTAATTTTATAGCATTTGATCAAACATTTAAAATAAGTGATTTAATATTTTATTTAATTATTACATTATCTTCTATATTTGGTAGTACTTTAGGAATAAATAAAAAATAATTGTCAAAAAAGCATTATTGGTATATAATTAATAGTGTTTTTTTTATGAGGTGTTATATGATAGTAAATAATTTAAATGTTGTAATTGATGGAAAAAAAATTTTAGATGATGTTTCTTTTAAATTAAATAATCATGATAAAGTAGGTTTAATTGGAGAAAATGGAAGTGGTAAGTCAACTTTATTAAAAACTTTGATAAATGATGATATTGCATATTTAAATCAAGAAATAAGTCATGAATTTGATAATATGTCAATATTAGAATTTATAAAAAAAGAAATTAACCTTGATGTTTTAGAAAATAAATTACATGAATTAGAAAACAATTTAAATGATTTAGAACTTTATAGTGAAGTACTTAATAAGTTTTTAGAATTAGATGGCTACTGCATTGAAAATAATTTATTAAATATTATGAATGGTTTAAATTTAAATAAAGATTTAGAAACAAAGATAAAAATTTTATCTGGAGGAGAAAAAATTAAAGTATTATTATGCGCTTTAATTTTAAAGAATAAACCGATATTATTTTTAGATGAACCTACTAACAATCTTGATTTAGATGCAATTAATTGGTTAGAAAACTTTTTAATCAAAAGTAAGAAAAAAATGATTATAGTATCTCATGATGAAGTATTTTTAAATAATATTGTTAATAAAATTTTTGAATTAAAAG
The DNA here is from genome assembly GCA_019421005.1 of bacterium. Classification (GTDB taxonomy): domain Bacteria; phylum Bacillota_I; class Bacilli_A; order RF39; family UBA660; genus CALVXC01. The sequence goes on from JAHZGA010000007.1 coordinate 7,871, forward strand.
ATGGAAAAATTAAAGAATATAATGTTGGATACAATGATTATTTAATAATCAAAGATAAAGAATATAATAATTCTTTAGAAACCCATAAAAAATTACTAGAAGAAAGAGATTCATTAAAAAAGAAATTAGAACAATCAAAAAAATGGGTAAATAAAGGTTCAAATAAAAAAAGTTCTGATAATGATAAAATTGCTTTTAAGTATTCTAAAGAAAAAACAAACAATACCAATATTTCAAAATATTCTAAAGCTTTAGAAAATTTAAATATTCCTAATTTTAAAGAAAAAGAAAAGATTAAATTTGATTTTAATTATATTGATGATAAAGGTAATAAAGATATTATTTTAGATAATTTAATATGTGGCTATGAAGATTTTAAGTTATCCGATATTAATTTAAAAATTCCATTTGGTTCAAGAGTACTTATAAAGGGACCTAATGGAAGTGGTAAATCAACTTTATTAAAAACTTTGATAAATGAAATTCCCCCTATTAAAGGAAAAGTTATAATGGGAAGTCACGTAAAAATTGGATATATATCTCAAGATACATATCATAGCAATAAAACAATATTAGAGTATTTAGATATCTCAGGTAAATATGATAAATCAACAATATTTACAATTTTAGATAAATTCAATATAAGCTATGATGATAAAAATAAATTATATAATACATTATCTTGTGGTCAAAGAACTAGAGTTAATTTAGCTAAATTAGGTCTTGATAAAATAAATGTTTTAATTCTAGATGAAGTTACCAATCATTTAGATAAAGAAGCTATTGATTTATTAGAAGAATTAATAACTAATTTTAGGGGAACAATTATATGTGTATCTCACAATAGAAAGTTTATTGAAATATTAAAACCTGATACAATTTTAGAGATTTAAAAAAGAAGAATTATTTATAATTATTTAAAAATTCTTCCTTAAATTCTAATAAATTATCATTTTTAATGGAGTTCCTTAAATCTTCTGTTAACTTTATTAAAAACCTAATATTATGAATTGATAATAATCTACCACCCAATGTTTCATTACAAACAATTAAATGTCTTATATAAGCCTTGGTATAATTTTTACAAGTATAACAATCACATTCATCTAAAGGAGTAAAATCAGCTTTAAATTTAGAATTTCTTAAGTTAATTTTACCATGTTTAGTTAAGGCATTCCCATGACGAGCAAGTCTAGTTGGTAAAACACAATCAAACATATCAACCCCTCTAATAACTCCCTCCATAATATCTATAGGATCTCCTACTCCCATTAAATATCTAGCTTTATCAGTTGGCAAATATTTAATTGAATTATCTATCATTTTATACATTACATCTTTGCCTTCACCTACACTTGTCCCACCAATTGCATATCCATCAAAATCCATTTCAACTGTTTTTAATGCACTGTGTTTTCTTAAATCGGCAAACTCTCCACCTTGGACAATTCCAAATAAAGCTTGATTAGGGTTGTTATGAAATTTTTTACCCCTACTAGCCCATCTAAGCGTTCTTGAAACACTTTTTTCCATATATTCTTTTGTAACTGGATAAGGAGGACATTCATCAAAACTCATAGCTATATCACTATCTAATTTATTTTGAATTTCAATTGATAATTCAGGAGTTAAAAATAATTTTGAACCATCTAAATGACTTTTAAATTTAACACCTTCTTCTAAAATATCTTTCTTTTTAGCTAAAGAAAATACTTGAAAACCACCACTATCAGTTAAAATAGGACCATCATAATTCATAAATTTATGTAACCCTCCTGCTGAAGCAACAATATCTTCACCAGGTCTAAGCCATAAATGATATGTATTTGATAATATAATCCCACTTTTACATTCTTTTAATTCATCACTTGTTAATGTTTTAACATTAGCTAAAGTTCCAACTGGCATAAACATAGGGGTTTCATAACTACCATAGTTTGTATGTAATATTCCTAATCTTGCTTCTGTGTTTTTTTCTTTTTTTATTAATTCATATTTAACTTTCAAATTAATCACCACAACTATTATATTATATTAACATCATTATTGCAATAGTTTGACAAATTCTAAATAATTGGTATAATATCTTTGGTGGTGGTAGTATGGAAAAAATAGCTGGACTTAATGAAGGTTATAAAGAGGCTGCTTCAATTATTTTAGAATTTAATAAAGTAGTAGATCTTGATTTAATTACGGAAGATAATTTAGATGAAATTTTAGAATATCATAAAAAAGGAATTGAATATGCAAAAGGTAATATAAATATAAATAAACATTATAATAAGCCTATTAGAAAATCTACTAGAAGTGAGTATTTTTCTAATCCCTTTTCTGGATGTAAACAGCACATTGAAACATCAAAGATTTATTGCAAGAATGTTTTAGATGATGAAGAAGAAATTAACAGAGCTTATTTTTTATCAGGAGCAATATTTAATGATGATATTAATCAATTATGTTGTAAACATAATTTAAGTGATGAAGATTTAGAACAAATTGTTTCTATTATTTCAATATTAAAAAAAGAAAGTCAAAAGAAAACAATATCTTTAAAAAGTATTGAAGTTATAAAAAGTTATTATAAATATCTTTTATATAAAATCAATAATTCTTTATTAAAACCTTTATATTCAAAACATGGTATGGTTTTTAATACTAAATTACTTAATACTAAAGAATCAATCATGGCTGAATTATTAAATGAAATTATTTTATTCCAAAAACAAATAGAACTTAAAAAGACAGTTAAAACATTAAAATTTTAATTGTCTTTTTTACAAGTTTTAATATATTTTTTAAATAATTTTTTAGATAATTCATCATATTCAATCATACTTTCAGGATGCCATTGAATTCCAATAAAAAACCTTTTATTTTTATCTTCAATCGCTTCTATAATTCCATCAGATGAATTAGCTGATATAGATAAATCTGTTTTATTTAAAGCATATGAATGATGACTATTAACCATAAAATTAGTTTTAGATAATATAGAAAATAATTTTGAATTATTTTTTAAATTTATTTTATGAACATATTTCTTTCCTTTAAAATTATGATTAGTTATTTCTATTAACTCACCATTAAATTTATATCCCATCGTTTGCATCCCTAAACAAATTCCTAATGTTGGTTTATCTATTTTATAGCAATATTCAATAACTTTTAAATCATAATCATAAAAATCATCCCCACCTTGTAAAATAATTCCATCGCACATATCAATCATTTTTTTCATATCTTTAAAATTAGTTTTTTTAGTATTAGTAATATCTTTCCCATAATATGTTTGTAAATCAGTTGGGGTTATTCCTATAGGAATTCCTCCACTTAATGCAATTGCGTTTATTAAATTTTTATAAATAACCATAACTTCATTTTTACCAGTACTTAACTCTGGTCTTGTAATTATTCCTATAATTGGTTTCACCTTGTCCTCCAATCTAAAAAAGCAATATCTAATCCATATATTTAGACATTGCTTTCATCATTTGATTAACTTGTTTTTGACTAGGGGTTCTTCCCATTTGACTCATCATTGCTTTAATCATTTGTTCATTGATTGGTGGATTTTTTTTCATATATTTTTTCATATAGTTTCTAGCAATGAAAAAACCAGCAATTGCTCCTACAATTAATCCACCTAAAACTTTTAATAAATCTAATAAAAATGCACCTACATCCATTATATTCCTCCTCTAATTTTTATTTTACTTTATTTTTAATGATTTTACAACCCCTTATTAATTATATTCAAATTATTTTATTTAGTTAACCAAAAATAATCACCAGTTTTGAAGTTACATACAAATATTTTTTGATTATAGAATTTAAATATTTCTATTATTTTAGGAAGATTTACATTTGATTTAATATAAATTCTAGAATACCCAACTTTTACTAATGTTTTTTCTTTAGTATAACTATTAATAAAGTAATACATATTCTTTTTATAATAAATTAAATAGTACCTTTTATCTAAATATTCGTTAACTATCTTTAAATTAAATGTTACACATAATTGTCGATATAAATTTCTTCCATAATTTAAATCTTCTGCTTTAAGATGATAAATATTTTTTAATGTTTGATATAAAGGATAACAATTCTTTTTATATAATTGATATATATCATGTTTTATATGAAATAAATAATATTCGTGCATAATATCACCAATTATATTGTAAATTAAACCAATGTCGAATTGTGTCTAAATAACTAAATTAATAATACGATTTTTTAAATCTTGATAATCATAATTAAAATGTTTTAAAACTTCATCTTTACTACCACTAATACCAAAAGTATCAATTGTTAATAAACATTCTTCATCATTAGTAAAACGATACCAACTTAAAGAAGAACCCGCTTCCATAACAATTGTTTTTATTCCTTTTGGAATTAATTGTCTTTTATATTCAAGTGGTTGTTTTAAATAAAGTTCCATTGAAGGCATGCTGATAACTCTAATGTCTATTCCTTGTTCTTGATAAAGTTCATTAGCTATATTTAAAGCAACATTAACTTCACTACCAGTAGCAATTATAATATTAGATAAAATTCCTTTTTCTTTCCTAATTATATAAGCACCATATTTAACATAATTTTTATTAGTAACATTTAAAAGTGGTAAAACATCTTTAGAAACTATTAAAGCACTTGGATTATGATTAGAATTAAGAATTTCATTCCAACAGCCAATTAATTCATTCGCATCACCAGGGCGGTAAACATTTAAGTTAGGAATTGACCTTAACATTGTTAACTGTTCAACAGGTTGATGGGTTGGACCATCTTCACCAATAGCAATTGAATCATGAGTAAAAATATAAGTTACCGGTAAACCAATTAAAGCAGCCATTCTTATAGATGGTTTCATGTAATCAGCAAACGATAAAAATGTCGAACCAAAAGGTCTGAAATTAGTTAAGGCTAGACCGTTTAAAATAGCTCCCATTGCTCCTTCTCTTACACCAAACCAAATATTTCTTCCACTATAGTTTCCTTCTTTAAATTCACCTGATGAACTAATATATGCTTTAGTAGAACTAGCTAAATCAGCACTTCCTCCAACAATCATTGGTATTCTAAAACCAATTTCACTCAAAATATAAGAATTAATATCTCTCATAGCTTCATCTTTGATTTGCCAAGGAAAATTCAAAATATTAGTCTTTATACCTGATGTAAATAAATATCTTAAAGAAGCATCATTTCCATTTAAATATTTTCTTACATACTCTTGATAATTGTTAATCCACTCTTTGTATTTATAATCTGTTCTTGCTTTTATTTTTTGTTTAAAAAATTCTCTAGCTTCTAAATCAACAAAAAATGGTTCGGGATTAATATTTAATTTTTGTTTTAATTGTATTATATCATCTTTAGATAATGGTTTCCCATGAACCTTATTCGTTCCTTCTAATAAAGAACCTTCACCTATTGTCGTTTTAATTTCAATAAATGATGGTCGTCCTGATGCTTTAGCCTCTTCTATTGCATTATCAATTGCTGCTAAATCTTTATTGTTTTTTACCACATTAGTATGCCATCCCATAGCTTTAAAACGATCAATAACATTCTCAACAAATGTATTAGAAGTATCTCCATCTAAACTAATATTATTAGAATCATATAAAACAATTAAATTATCCAAATTTAAATTACCAGCTAAACTAGCAGCTTCATAACTTAACCCTTCCATTAAATCGCCATCACCAACTAATACATAAATATTATAATCAACTAAATAGTGGTCTTGCTCTATTTTCATTTCTTTAGGAAAATGAAATTTCTCTTTTAACATTTTTTCAGCTATAGCCATACCAACTGCTGAAGCTATACCTTGACCTAATGGACCTGTTGACATATCTACACCTGGAGTTACCCCATATTCAGGATGACCTGGAGTTTTTGAATTTATTTTTCTAAACATCTTTAAATCATCAACTGTTAAATCATAACCAGCCATATATAATGTAGCATATAATAAAGCTGAACCATGTCCTGCTGATAATATGAAGCGATCACGATTTATCCAAAGAGGATCTTCATGATTTATATTCATATGATTAGCAAAAACAGTATATATAATAGGAGCTGAACCTAAAACAATTCCTGGATGCCCGCTTTTAGCGTTTTCAATCATATCAATACCCAATGTTTTTAAATTAGCTATAACCCTTTTATTCACTTTGATACACCCTCTTTATCATAAATATTATATCAAAGATTAATTAGTTAATAAAGAGTTTTTTACACATTTGCTACTATTTTTTGTGGTTTATTATTTTCATCTAACCTAGCATTAATGTTTGAACTAACATAAGTTATCCCTAAAACCACCACCATAAATAAAATCATTACTTTACTTTTAAAAATTTCTTTCATACTATCTCTCCTCTGAAACCATAATATCACGAACAAAGGTTCACGTCAATACTTTTTATGAAAAAAAGTTAAATTTCTTCAAACGTTTGTTTGACTTTACACTAAACATATGTTATAATTGTAACAGAAAGGAATGATTATAGTCTATGGAAAAGCTAACTAAACGCCAAGAGGACACCTTAAATTTTATAAAATCATTTATGGTTGAACACGGTTATCCACCTACCGTTAGAGAAATATGTGAGGCCCTAGGGGTGTCATCTCCTGCTACAATTCATGCGCATTTAACTAGTTTATCTAACAAAGGCTTTATCAAAAAAAATGAGTCAAAAAACCGCGCTCTTGAATTATTAGTTGATAATGAATTTGATCATAAAAAAGACAATGTTATTAAAGTACCTCTTTTAGGAAAGATAACAGCTGGTAATCCAATTGATGCAATTGAAACTCCTAATGAATTTTTCTCATTACCTGATTATTTAGTACCAAATAATCGTGAGGTTTTTACTCTTTTAGTTGATGGTGAAAGTATGATTAATGCTGGAATATTAGATGGAGATATAATTATAGTTGAACGTTGTCAAACAGCTCGTAACGGTGAAATTGTAGTAGCTATGACAGAGGAAAATGAAGTAACATTAAAAACATTTTACAAAGAAAAAGATTATGTAAGATTACAACCAGAAAACGATAATATGGAACCATTTTTCTTTAAAAATGTTTCTATTCTCGGCAAAGCTATTGGATTATATCGAAAATTATAATTAAAACCATGATGATTTACTCATTATGGTTTTTCTAATACAATAAACTCATTTATAAAACAAATATCATATGAGGGAAATATTGGGTTCTATTGGCATTAAAATGGAAGTAATTTTGCTTTGATTTTTTCCCTCACAACTACATAATACCACACCTTAAATTACTAATCAAATGAACGATTTGACAAATCTGTATAAAAATACTAACAAATTTAAAATATTTGTTATAGCAAAAAAAGTAAATCTGTTATATAAATTTAACAAATATTCAAAATTGGTAATTTAAAAAAAATATGAAAAATTAATTAATTTTATTTTTCATACCTTTTAAACCTTTTGTTCCTGAAAAATTAGTTAAAATATTACTATCAAAACTAAAAGTTTTTTTACATTCATCTTTATATTCTTTAATTGCAGTAGTTATCATTTCATCTAACATTGTACTATAATTTTTACCTTTTGGGCTCCACAAATAAAATGCAAGTGAACCAGGTATTGTATTAGGTTCATTTAAATAAACCTTTTTAGCTTTTTTATCTATCAAATAATCCATTCGACAAACACCGCTTAAATTAAGTACATAAAAAGCTTTTTTAGAAATTTCTATTACCTCTTTAGCCAATTTATCATCAATTCTAGCAGGAACAATTCTAGAAGTAGAAGCCATACCTTTGGATTTTCCTTTAGAACCACCAATATATTTATCTTTATAAGATAGTATTTCATCGGAACTTAAAACTTCTTCAATAACGCTTTCTTCAGTAAATTGATGGTTTCCTAATACACTACAGTTTACTTCAACTAAATTATTTACCATTTTTTCAACAATAATCTTACTTGCATATTTACTAGCTTCATCAACTGCGTTATTTAATTCTTCTAAAGATTTAACAACAGTTATTCCAACACTACTACCTAAAGTAGCTGGTTTTACAACAACTGGTAATAATTTTTTAACATCTTTTTTAATTTTTTCTTCTTGTTCATTATATTCAACATCATAAAACCATGTATATGGAACAACTGGAATATCATTTGCTTCAAATACTTGTTTTTGAATTATTTTATCCATTCCTAAAGCAGATCCAATAATTCCTGGTCCTACATATGGAATACCAATTGTTTCAAAATATCCTTGTAAACTACCGTCTTCTACATTATTTCCATGAACAATTGGAAAAATTATATCAAGTTCAGCAATATTTCTTTTAAAACCAGTTAATTTTTGTAAATAAAAACCACCATCTTTACTAACTAAAGTAACCTTTTTAGCATATTTTTTTAAATTATCAAAATCCCTATAAACATCAATTTCACTTAACATACGTCCTGTATACCAAGTTTTATCTTTACTAATATAAATAGGAATTATCTCATATTTTTCTTTATCCATATGGTTCATTGCTTGGATAGCTGAAATAATACTTACCTCATTTTCTACTGTTTTCCCCCCAAAAATTACACCAACTTTTATTTTCATTTTATCACCTCTCATTAAATATATCTGGTAAATCATTTTCTAACAATACAAACGTTTCTTTACCTTTTAATTTATTCATTAAAACAAATGCTTCTTTAACATCGTTAATAACATGAATATTTTTTTCGTTATATTTTTTTTCAATTAAGCCATCATATATAGGTTTTGTTTGATTTTTTCCAACTAAAATAACTTCATCACAAACATCAGTCATATATTCTCCGAATTTTTTATTTAAATCATATTCTTGATCAGCTAATTCAATCATCCCTGGAGTTACTATGATTTTTTTACCAGGCATTAAATTTAAAACATCTAAAGCCATTTTAGAACCAACTGGATTAGAATTATAAGCATCATCTATAATATTAATATCATTAAATTTTTTAAGTTCTAAACGATGTTCAATTGGTCTTACCCTTTTAACAGCAGCTTGTAATTTTTTAATATCAATATTTAAATATTTTCCTAAAGCAATTGCTGCTAAAATATTATATATATTATGTTTCCCTAATAATTTAGTTTCAAATTCATATTTATTTTTATCTTGTTTAAAGTGTACATCAAAAGTTGTTCCAGTATAAGATAATTTTATATTATCTGCCCATACATCAGCATCCTTATAATCAATTCCAATCCAAATGATTTGACAATCATTTTTTAATTGGTATTTTCTTTGTAATTCATCATCTTTATTTAATATACCAACACCATCTTTAGGTAAACTTTCTATTAATTCAAATTTACCTTTCATAATGTTTTCTTGACTACCAAAGCTATCTAAATGAGCGCTTCCTATTTTAGTTAAAATACCATATTTAGGGTGAACTAAATCACATAATTCTTTAATTTCCCCTCTTTTAAATGCTCCCATTTCAGCTATTAAATAATCATTAAATTTATCTAAATAATTATTAATTGTAATAATTAAACCTAATGGTGTATTAAAATTTTTAGGAGTTGGTAAGGCATTATATTTAATATTTAAAATGTCTGCTAAAATATTTTTGCTACTGGTTTTACCATAACTTCCTGTAATACCAATAACATCTAAATTATTAAAACTTTTAAGTTTATTAGTAGCTTTAACTTTATAGTAATTAGCAACCATTTTTTCAATTGGTTTATTAATAGTATTAGCAATTAAAACAACAATATAATTAATAAATACTAAAAATCCCATTATTAAATAATAATCCATTAAACTGTTTTCGTTATAGATAACACTAAAAACTATAACAGGAATTAAATATAAAATGAATAAAGTTATTAATAACCTTTTAACTCTAGCAGTTATAACTAAAGGTTTCTTTATTTGTTCCTTTTTTAATTTATTATAATATATATAAGATAATAAGAAATAAAATAAAGCAAAAATAATCATTAAAATGAAATTATCTAAAAATATTCCACATAAGAAAATTAAAAATAGTATATCAAAATTAAAAGCTTTAGATTTATTTTTTAATATCCAATTTATATAACGATTTCCATCATTATACCAATTTTGTTGTAATATTTGAATAGCTTTTTTACTTTTAATAAATATATATATATATACTGGTATAAAAGTAATAATAAAATTAATCATTGTTTCACTCCCTTAAAAAACTATTTAAAACATTGATAGTTTGTTTTAAATTTTCTAAATATGCATAATGAGTACAATTTTCATAAATAACTACACCAGAATTATCTATTAATTGTTCTAATTCATAAGCATCATGATAATCAACAGCTTCATCAGCTGTTCCCCAAATAATTAAAGTTGGACATTTTATTTTTTTTGCTTCAAGGGTTAAATCACAATTAACATGTTCAACCAAAATTTCTCGCATTATTTTTGAAGCATTTTTATAATCAGTAGAACCAATATGTTTTTTAGCAAAATCTGCTAATTTATCAGTTCCAGGAATTTTTTTTAATTTTTTTAATATTTTTGTTTTTAAAGACAATTCTTTTATTTCTTTTTTAAATGGACTTGCTAATAAGACTAATTTTTCACAGTCGTATTTACTAGCGTATAATAGACTTATTTTTCCTCCAAAAGAATGACCAATTAAAATAGGTTTTTTAATTTTTAAATTGTCTAATAATTCTTTTAACATTTCAACATAGTTATCTAATTTCCATACTGTTTTTGGTTCTTCACTTTTTCCAAAACCAGGTAAATCTATAATAATAATATTAAAATCCTTTTTTAAAGCATCTCCTATTGGACGCATCATATCTATATTTTGACCCCATCCATGCAAAAAAACAATTGTTTTTTTTGATTTATTACCATAGTTAACATAGTTCACATTTACATCTTGTAATTTCATTTGATCAACTCCATTAATATTATACCATATTTTTCGTAAATAAAAGATTTTTTGATAAAAAAATAAGACAGAAAAGAATTTTTTGTCTTATTTATGTAAATAGCATAACTAATATAGCAGTTAAATTAAAAGAAATATGAGTTATAATTGGAGCTTTTAAAGTTTTTTTCATTTCATATATTTTAGCTAAAATTATACCTAAAATAAATGTATAAATTATTTTTATTGGATTAATATGAATCAGTCCAAAAATAACACTTGAAATTATAATAGAAGTTCTATTGGAGTTAAACTCTTTTAATTTATTATATAAAATTCCTCTATAAATAAATTCTTCTAAAATTGGTCCTATTATAGAAGTGGTAATGATTTTTAAAAAACTAATTTTAACATTATTAACTAATAAAGTATTAACAATTAATGATAATACTATTCCAATAATCATTAATAATAAAATATCTTTAATTTTTAAGTTTTGTTTATGATAATATTTTTTATAATTCTTTATAATTATTGGAATAAATACTATTAAAGTAATTAAAGTTATAATTAAAATTTGATTATCTAAAAAAGTATTTAATTTATTATTAAAATCAACAGTATTAATATAATTATTAAAATATTCATCATAACTATATGAAGATTTATGATAATCTGTATTTATATATATTAAATTAAAAATAAATAGTAATAAATAGTTAAAGATAAAAAAGAAAAAAGGTATAATCAATACCTTTATGAATGATTTAACATACATTTTATTTACTACTTTCTTTAAACATTTCATTTAAAGTTGTACCTAAAGTAGCAAAGTTTTGTAAATCTGATGGAACAATTATTTTAGTTGCTTGACCATTAGCAACTTCCTTTAAAGCTTCAAAACTTTTTAATGTTAAAACACTTTTATCAGCATTGGCATTTTTTATTAATTCAATTCCTTTAGCTTCAGCTTCTTTTACTTTTATTATTGCTTCAGCTTGACCTTGAGCAACTCTAATTTTAGCTTCCATTTCAGCTTCAGCTTTTAAGATTTGTGAAGCTTTTTCTCCTTCAGCAATTAGAATACTAGATTTTTTTTCTCCTTCAGCTTTTAAAATTGCTTCTCTTCTTTCACGTTCAGCACGCATTTGTTTTTCCATTGCTTCTTGAATATCTTTAGGTGGAAGAATATTTTTAACTTCAACTCTATTTACTTTAATACCCCAAGGATCTGTAGCTTCATCTAATATAGCACGCATTTTAGAGTTTATTATATCTCTTGATGTTAATGTTTGATCTAATTCTAATTCTCCAATAATATTTCTTAAAGTAGTTGCAGTTAAATTTTCAATTGCATTAATAGGGTTTTCAACTCCATATGTATATAATTTAGGATCTGTTATTTGAAAATAAACAACTGTATCTATTTGCATTGTAACATTATCTTTAGTTATAACTGGTTGTGGAGCAAAATCTTTTACAATTTCTTTTAAACATACAATTTTACTTATTCTATCTAAAAATGGAATTTTAACATGAAGTCCATTACTCCAAGTAGCATAATATGATCCAATCCTTTCTACCACATAAGCTTTTGCTTGTGGAACAATTTTAACATTAGGTATAATTATTAAAACAACAATAATTAAAAGAACTATAAGGGCTGTCATTTTTCTACCTCCTCTACTTTTATTTTGACGCCATTTATCTCAAGTACAACTACTGTACTATCAACCTTAATTAATTTATCTGCTGTTGCAGTCCATCTTTTTCCGTCTACTTTAACTTCACCAGTTTGGTTATTTTTTATTTCTTCAGTAACTATTCCATGCATTCCAATTATTCTATCAGCATTTGTTTTTACATTAACTTTATTAGTTAATTTTTTTAATAATGGTCTAGTGGTTGCTAAAAGAATAACACCAACTAAAACAAAAACAGCAAATTGAATTAAAATGCTATCTGTAAAAAAGCTTATTACCATTGCAAGTAGTCCACTAATTACAAACCAAACTGTAGTTAAATTAATTGAAATTATTTCAATAAATCCTAGTATTAATGAAAGACCTAACCAAAAATATATCATAAATCAACCTCCTAAATTAATTATACTATATAGTTAATTTAAAAACAACAAAAGTTTACATATTTTGTTGTTTTAGTTTATATTTTTTTATTAATGTAGTTTTATCTTTATTAGATATATATACTTTAATTTTAGTTATTTTTATTCCTTGGATATTTATTTTATATTGTTCAGTTATTAAGTTATTCTTTTTTAATATATTCATATAGTAATCATTTAAATTATTTAAATTATTTTCAATATTATTATCTCTAAAATGATAGTAATTACTTTTAAAAAGGTTTTGGTGGAAATCATTTATTTTATAAAAAACTCCAATTATATTTAAATCTTTTATTTCATCATAATTTTTAGTTGTTATATTCATATTACTTACATCTAAATAAGTAATATTATAGTTATTATCTATTACATTTTCATTGAAAACAGTTTCTGTTTTCTCTTTATTGTAACAGCTTATCAATATAATTAAAAAAAACAATAGCAGTATTTTTTTCATATGATCACCTATTTTTAGTGTGAACATAATTTTATAAAATACACATTGTTTTTTAGTTTTCTAAATTATCAATTTGAAGTCCAAGTGAATTAGTAAAAATTACCAATAGTGCTGAAGAGGTTTCTTCATCTTCTACTGTTGATACATAAACATTTTCAGTATCTTGTTTTTGTTCTAAAAACTTATATTCTTCAGTTGGCTGTAAAGTATCATCTGTTACTTTTACAGCATAGAAATATTTTTTATCTGCGTAAATCGTTTCATCAAGTAATAAATATTTTTGATTATCTTCTAATAAAATTATATTATTTACTTTCATAAAATTCTGCCTCCTTCTTGATTTTTTTGACCAAGATTTTTAAGCATATTATTTAAGTTTTTCATTCTTTCTATATCACTTGGTGTTTTATATTCTTTACTATCTAAAGTTTCTAATTCAGCATAAATACTATATTTTGCAGCATCACTTGTAAGAGCATTTTGATTTACATTATCTAATCGATTAAAATCATTTTGTATTGCTTGCATTTGAGTTTTTTCTTCAGGTTTTATATAACTATTCATTGCTTTTTCATTTAAATAATTATAGTTGTCTTCTAATTTATATTTTAACTCATCATTAAGATTTGTATTTAATTGTTCTTTTTCTTGATTTGATAATATTGGTTTTGGATTATGAATATATAATGGCTTTTCTAAAATAGTATTTTGCTTTGGTTCTTCTAATATAGGGCTTTCCATATTTTGTCCAGTTTGCTCTAATATAGGTTGTTCTATATTTTGTTCAGGTTGTTCTCTAGGTTCTGTTTCTAAATCAAAGCTTATATCTTCTTCTTTAGGAGTATTTGTTCCTAATTCAATTGGTTGTTGATATTGATTTTTAAAATCATCAACTGCTGGCATTTCAAATTGTGGCTGTTCAAAATTATTAATATTTTCATCTTCTTTTTGAATTTTAGGAATATCATTAGTATTATCTAAATTTTTGTTTCTATCCTTAAAGAAACTACAAACTTTATTTTTAATTGCTTTAAATCCTTTAACCACTCCAATCCCACCTAAAGTAAGACCGGCAGTAGTAACCGCGCCTGATACAATTGCGTTTAATTTATCGCTAATTCTTTCAGTTAAATTAACTGCGCTATAGGAATTATTAAGCCATTTACCAGTGCCTTCATTAAAAGTATATTTATTTCCTAAACATTCATTTAATTTTACATTACAATTATGTAAAAATTCTTTTGCATTATCACCTAAATGATGCCATAAAAAAGCATTTATTTTAATTAAGCCTGTACCTACATATTCCATTAAAAATGGTACAGTTGGAATTGCTAAAGCCGTTTTTACTAAACCTTTATATAATAACTCAAGTCTATTCATTTCTTGAATAGTCATTCCAGCTTTAGGATTAGAAAAATCTAAATATTCTTTTGCACCTACTACTTTTTTAAATTTTTGATTTACTTTTTCTTTAATTGGTGTTTGATTTTCAATAGCGTTATCATTTAAACCTATAAGTTGATTTCTTAATTTTTGAAATGCTTTTGGTAACATTTTAATGTTTTTAAACCCTGTTTGAATTATTGAGCTATTCATAATTATTTCTCCTCTCTTACAGCAGTAGCAATTTTATTTTTTAAAATTTGCCAAGTAGCGTCATCTACACTACCTAATTCAATTCCATTATCTTTTTTTATTAATTTAGAAGCCATTATTTCTACATTTCCTAAACTATCAGTTTTATTTTCCGTATAAATAATATAGTCATTATTTTCAATATTAAATATTGCTAAAGCATCCGCTTTTTTCTTTTGACCCAAACTATCAAAATATACTAATTCTTTCATAAAAAACTCCTTTCGATATTTTCATATAATAAATATATTTTATCATATATAGTATAAATTTTCAAGTATCTAATAAAATAACACTTAAAAAAACTTAATCAAATTAAGTTCTTTTAAATAAGAAGTTCTATTAGAATAATTTTTTTAAATTATAAATAAGTAAATGAATAAGTTTTTTTAACAGTAATAATAATATTAATTTTTTTATTAGAACTTCTTACAAACATATAATAACATAGTTAATATTTTTTTTCAATATAACCGACAAAAATTGCTAAACTTTTATAAAAAAACTAACGTTTTTTATACGTTAGCTTTAACTAAATGCACATGATACATTAACATCATAAGCAGGCATAGCGAATGAGAAATTGCATGTTTGTTTAGTCGCACCTTGCCCCACAATTTCATCAGTACATGACTTTTTATAAGGAATATTCACTGTACTACCAGATGAATTTTTAAACGTACATCCGTCCAAAGTAGCATCTGGCGCACCATACTTACTAAAACTTACTGTTGCACCTGCATCATAACTTCCTGTTGTATCGCCAGTTACATTGAATTTTTGTTAAGTGCTACTATTCAATGTAATTGTTATAACTGGACGAATACCGTAATCTGTACTATTAACAGGATTAATACCAAATCCACCTCCGTAGTCTACACGCCATGCATAAGAAGTATTAATATTAGGCGAAGATGTCCAATATCCCCAAGTTCCAGTATCAGCTGTATTACATCCGTAACTTGTACAAGTATTCGTATAATCAAATAGCCATGGATATGCACTTGTACCTACTCCTGATTTTAAAACTCCTTCAAAATAGTTTCCACTAGTTGCAGTTGATGAATCCCAATTAGATAAACCATTTGTTGATTTTGTTATATTCCATACTTCATCTACTGTTATTAATCTGGCACTACTTTTAGCTTCACTAGCCCAACTTGATACATCACTTGCCAACCTTGAATTTGCCGTTGTTGGTCCACTAGTATTACTTCCACTTGAATTCCATGCAGAATAATATGTTGTATTATGATCTAACAATAAATTCACAGTTGTTGCATCGCCACCTACTATATACCATTTCATACATCCAGTTTTGTTTTGGTTCAAACTATTGCTTGCTGTATATCCAGTACAACTTTTTTCACCCGTTACTGGATTATAATAATATTCTCTACCATATTGTATAGCTGTTCCTGTTATTTCTTTAGTTAAACCAGCCTTATTAGTTGCTATTACTTTATAATAAGGAGGCAAATAAGAATAATATACACCACTAACTGTTCCTGTACATTTTGCTGAAGTAGTTGTATCACATAATTTAATATTTATATCACTTTCATCTTGTCCATAGTAATATTCATAACTATAAATACCACTTTCAGCATCTGTTAAACCAGTTGCATCTATTTCTAATTGCATACTATTTCTTGTGTAATTAGCAGTTGCTGTTCCAGTTGGAGCAGATTTATCAACTTTATACTTAATATTTGAACATTCAGTTTTCATTTCACCTGAACTATTAGTTGCTTTAACGCAAAGTTTTTGACCGCTACTATTAGATGGAAAATCAAGTGTTCCTGAAATAGTTTTAGAATTAGATGATGAATAAGTTATATTAGGTGTACAAGTATCAGCTGTTGTTAAACAATAACTCACATTGGTTATATTAACCGTACTTTTAACTGTAAAATTAACTGCTAATTTACTATAATAACCATATCCAGCTGTTCCAACTTCAGACATAGAAATTGTTGGTGATGATGGACTAGTTACTTTTACATAGTAGTATCCATCTTGATATCCATCATCTGGATAATCACCAGATGCACCTTTAACTATTTCTCCAGTTGATGAACCTTTACTTTCTGAAGTTGACGATTTTAATAAATACCAATATCCATCTTGCTCACCATTTTCAGGATAAGCTGTTTGATCATAACTTGTTACATCACCATAATTGGTACTTCCCATTGAACTTGACGAAGAATTATTACAATGATATTTTTTCCATGAATAAGCTGTTTTTGCTCTAGACCAAATATTTGATTTACTTGAACATGTAGAAATATTTGCGTGTGCGTTGTAAGTAGCCAAAACATTAGTTTGAGTAGCAGAACCTTTAGTATATGATTGTACCTGACATGTAAGTCTAGCAACACCACCAGAGAAATATCGAAAAGCAGTATCTGAACCACATACACTAGGATTCATTGTAGATGCACCGCTTACAACCATTGCATAACCATCCGCACCTTCAACACAATTATAATATGGATAACCTTCTGCATATGAAGGATGCACAAACTCTCCTCCAACAGCTATTTGTCCAATTTGTCCAAACACTGATCCCTGTTTGACAACATATCCATCAGAATTGCATCCACATTTATAGAATGTTTTATAACCTTCAGAGAAAACACATACATGCCCTTGACCATAAAATTCAAGGTCATAATTAGCTGTACATGGATATTCATTCCAATAACTAAATGTTGTTGATGACCTAGCACCATAGTATACATCAGAAGAAGCACAGCTGGCACTACCTTCAGTATAAGCATTTGAATTTGTACTAACAGCGTAATTTGTTGTATTTAATGCAGAACCATAGGCAGCTCCTGCACTATAACCACCAGATGTTTGAACATTGTGTTTTTCCCAAGTATATAAGGTTGCTGGATTATATTTTTCCCAATATTCAAAATCTAATGTATATTTACCGCTACAAGTTGTATAAGGACCACCATTATAGTTACTTGCACCACTATCAGTAACAGTAACACACACTTTATATGTTCCTGGATCATTTAAGTTAAATGTTTTACTTGTTCCAGTTCCTGTTATATTTGGTGTACAATCTTCGCCAGTAGTTGATAAACAATATAGATAGCTTGGATTTTTATACCAATCAGAAATTTTTAATTTTAAATCCACACTATTATTATGAGTTCCTCCGTTTGGAGTAAAGTTTGCTGGTGGTTCTGGAGATAATACATTATCATCCAGTATATTATTAACATTGCTTAATGATCTAATCCAATCTTGAGAAACAACATCACTAGTATAGACTTTAGTACTAGATTTTCCAGTATTATAGAACATACTTGTATTATTAGTAACAAGATTAAATGATAAGTTTCTAATCTCTAATGAAGTTAAATTAGTACATCCATTAAACATATAAGAAGTATTAGTCACTTTTGAATTTTTAAAGTTATTTAAATCTAATGTTGTTAAATTAGAGCAGTTAGCAAACATACTACTCATATTTGTAGCGTTTGAAATATCTAATTTACTAACATCTACATCTGTTAAACCAGTAAATCCACTAAAGATATATGCAGAATTTTCATTTGCTATAACTCCACCATCTCCACCGATATATAAATCATACATTGATGAATTAGAACTATTAGTAACTACCCAAGCTTTTACTGAACCATCTTTGCTAGCTGATACATCCCAGCTTGCAATAGCACTGCTTGGAGGAGTATTACTATTAGTAAATGTTACTGTTTTTATTTTTGTTTTATATGTTGAACTATGGAAATCAGTTGTTGCACCTGAAGCCCAACTTTGTAGAATTGGATTAGAATTTACAACATTAACAGTTGCAGTTAAAGTACTTACATTTCCTGCTTCATCACTTGCTGTATATCTTATAGGATATTTTCCAATAACATTAGTATTAACGCTTCCACTAGTTGTTACATTTCTAGTTCCACCACAATTATCATTGGCAGTACCACTAGGAACAGTGTAACTTGATCCAGTTGATGGAAGTTCTGATTCATCAACTATTTGGAATGGAGTATCAGCTGAACCATCACCATCAACCGCTTTATATAATTTAGTATCTGCTTTTACATTAATAACTGGTAAAACTGCACCTTGTCCATTGTTGATAGAATATGAATGATCAACATGTGTGTTAACTCCTGATATTAAAATTGAATATCTACCATCACTATCTTGATTTTGAGTAAAGAAAGCAACATTATTATCTTGATAGCCTAAATCACTAACAGCATAATCATTATACTGATTATAAATATCAAATATATATGATGAAGTATCATTATTAATTAAACTTATATATTCTTCAGAGTTTAACAATCCAACATAGGCTGATTCTGTTTGAGAACTAACAACGTTATAAAAGTCATATGGGACAATATTACCGTCCTCATCTTCAGCTTGAAAATATTGCTCCATTGCTGTTAGCGTTTCCTCTAATGCGTCATATGATCTAAATGTATCTGGCACAATAAGCGCTAATTTGAATGAAGTATATGATCCTCCAGAATCAAGTTCTGTACCGATAATACGCCATAAATATCCTCCAAAAGTAATATAATTATTGCTAAATGTTCCAGAAAATAAGTAACGATTAAAGCCACTAGTATTATCTTGAACCTCGATTATTGAACCATCAGAAGTTCCATTATATAATATTTCATCAATTTCATCAGCTAACGTCGTATATTCTGGCGCTGCTGGTGTTGTTTTACTAACATAAATATTGAAATCACTAGTATGACCATTAACTGTTATCACTGGAGCTGTTTTATCTATTTTTATAGTTGGACTAGTATATGTAGCGCTTGTATTTAAAGCGTTATCATATCCAGTTATTTTTAATTTATTGTTTACACATTCAGTACCTAAAACAATACTTGAAGTTGTAAAATCACTTAAACTTCCATAATTTGTTCCATTATCTGTACTTAATTGATATCTATGTCCTTTATATCCACTTACATCATCCGAACCATTAACATTAACGGTTACATTACTTTTATACCAACCGTTATTACCAGTTGTTCCTGAAATATTTGGATTAATTGTAGGAGCACCTGTATCGATTGTATATACATCACTACAAACCTTATGTATAGCTCCATTACCACTAACTTGAGCACATATTTTGTATTTACCATCATTAGTTAAATTAAATGTTTTGTTAGTTCCTACTAACGTTTCAGTAGGTGTACATTCTTCACCAGAAGTTGATAAACAAGTTAATACTGTATTATCACTAAATTGTTCTGTTACAGTCATAGTAACATCTATTTTTTCGTTATAAACGCCACCGTCTTTATCAAAATCTATAATAACTTTTGAATTAATTAATACCGAATTATCTAAAGAAATTACTGGGCGGACGCCGTAATTCGTGTTCGACACACCGTTCCCGCCGAGGGAACCAGTGTAGTGCACGCTCCAAGCGTAGCGAGAAGAACCGGCATAAGGCGAAGATGTCCAATATCCATTTGTTTCAATATCTGATTTGTTACATCCATAACGTGTACACCTATTTGTATAATCAAATAACCATGCATATTTACTTGTTCCAGTTCCTGATAATTGACTTCCTTCAAAATAGAAAGAATTAGTTGAAGTTGATGAACTCCAATTTGATTGACCATTTGTTGATGATGTTATACTCCACACTTCATCTGCTGTTATTAATCTAGCTGTATTTTTTGCTTCATTTGACCAACCTGATACATCACTTGCTAGCTTTTCATTTACTGTTACTGGTCCTCCACTATTACTTCCACTTGAGTTCCATGCTACTTTATATGTTGTATTATGATCTAATATTAAATTAACATTATTATCATTTCTACCAATAATATACCATTTCATGCAACCTTCGCCGTTACCTTGATCTGATTCACCCTTATATTCATTTAAACTATAACTTGTATTATATTTACTTTCTGAACAAATTTTATTATCAACTGGATTATAGTAAATTGCTTGCCCTACCGTTGGATTACTATCTACAACATTAACTGTCATTGTTAAAGTTTTAGAGTTTCCAGCACTGTCAGTTGCTGTATATTTTACAATATAAGTTCCTACCACACTAGTATTAACACTTCCACTTGTTGTAACACTAACACTTCCGTTACAATTGTCAGTCGCACTTCCAGTTGGTAAAGTATATGAAGTTAATGAACCTTTATCAATAGTAACATCAAAATTACTTGTATGACCATTAACTGTTACTACAGGAGCTGTTTTATCTATTTTTATAGTTGGACTTGTATATGTTGTACTATTATTTAAAGCATTATCATAACCAGTTATTTTTACTTTGTAATTTGTACATTCTTTAGTTAAACTAATATTATCAGTTGTATAATCACTTAAACTTCCATAACTAGTTCCATTATTTTCGCTTATTTGATATTTATGTCCTTTATATTCACTTAATGTATCAGTTCCATTTACTACTATTGCCACATTACTTTTATAGTAACTATTACTTCCAGTTGTTCCGGCAATTGTTGGATTAATTGTAGGCGCAACTTTATCTAATTTATAATATTTAGAATCATAATTACTACACAATGTTTTAGAATTAGGAGTTCCTGATTTAGGACTATCAGCTGCAATCGCACATATAGTGTTTGTTTTAGAAGAAGTATCTATTTTTATTGCATCACTTGTTACTTCTTTACCTGTTTTATTTACTACAATAGTCGGAGTACATTCACCACTTGAACTAATACAATACTTTAATGTTGTTACTTCCACATCATCAACTGCTTTTATTAAAACACTATAGTCAGTTTTACTCCATTCATCAGTTGGAACTGGATCAAATGTTATAACTGGTGCAGTTATATCTATATAACTTGGTTCAAAGACAAATTGAAGTTGATCATTAAATGGCGAATTACTGCCGGATTTTGTTTTAATAACAACTTCAAAAGTTATACTAGAATCAGCTGAAATCATATCACCTATACTTATTCCCACTAATTCATAATATATATTACTATTATTACATGTACTAATAATATTTATTAAATCCATGTCAGATGAACCATTATTAGTAACAGTTACTTTATATGTTAAAGATGATGAAGTACTTGGTAATACTCCATTTACTATTAATAAATCATGAGAATATCTAAAATTCGTCTGTTCATAAGCTCCTCCTGAAAGTGTCGGACCAGTAACAGCCGTTATTCTTATATCTTTATATGGTCTAACAGCTAAATCACTTTTAATTGATAAAACATTGCTTAAAAGTGAATATCCTATTGATAACCCACATATTAAAAATAATAAAATACATGCCAAAAAAATATTAGTATTTCTAGTTGAATAACTAAATCTATCAAAGAAACTTTTTTTTCTTTTATATTTTTTTCTCATAACTTCCTCCTATAATACAACATTTTTATTATTATTATTAACCAAAAAACGGTTTTTTATCCTTACTGAATACAATTGTCATATGTTAAATAAATTTTATCATTTTTTTTCGTATTTTGCAATATTTTGTCTATAAATTGTAAAAAAAGTTTAATTAAAAAAATGAATTATAAATTCACTTTTTCATTATTCATGGATTTTTTTCAAAAATAAACTCACTTCCGTAATTACAACATTAGAGTCATTTATATCTCCAATAATATTCGATGCAACTTGTAAAATTGTTGGATTTTCAAATCTAAAAAGAATATTTTTAGAAAAGTACATTTTTTTATCTTCACCAGCCAAAAGAATAAAATTCAAATCTTTTAAAGCTGTTCCCTCACTAGTTTGAAGATATACTTCTCCACCATGATTAAGATCAGCATTTTTTATTAAGCCTGATAAATTTATTTCATAAACTCCTGGTTGAACTTCTATTTCTTCATCGCTTAATTTAGTAAAATATTTAGTATCATTGGGAATTAACCACGGAATATCAAATTGCATTATTGAAGATACATTTGTTTCTAAAAATCCTGTAAAAAACATGCCTTCTAAAGAAGGTTGGGTAACTTGTTGATTATTTGCTATAGAACAACATCCGAAACCTAGTTTTAAAAGTTTTTGTTTTAATTTCATATTTTCTTCTATTTCACATAATTTTTTCGAAGTCATAAATACCCCCTAATTTAAATTATGAAAAAATATAATTATTGTATAAACTGTTTAATTAAAAATTTAATTTATAATAAAAATCAAGAATAATAAGTTATTTTCATTTATTCTTGATTTTTAATTTTTTATTGTTCTTTAGATTTATCTGCTTCATTCATTCCTTCTTTTACACCTTTGGCAAATTCTTTTCCAATAGTTCCCATAGCCGTGCTGATGGTTGGGGTCATTTTTTCTATTCCCTCTTGAGCAATAGGCATAACTTGTTGTGTTGTATAAGATGTTATTTCCCTTCTATGAGAAATAAGTAAAACAATACCGCCAGCTATTAATAAGGCTGAACCAACACTGATAATAATACTTCCTAGTATAATTAATCCAGCGCTTCCAAATATGCCATCAAAAGCATCAAAAGAAGTATCAACAGTGTTTTTCACCACATCACTTTGGTTATTACTATCAAGTGAATTAAATGAATTTACTGTATCACTTACTCCATTAAATCCATTTTTAACACTGTTACCTGTTCCAATAACTCCTATAATTAATAGTATTAAACCGATTATTGCAATAATAGCTCCACATATTAATAATACTTTACCAACTTTTTTTACTTTTTGATTATTACATTGATATCTTTCTTCACTTAAATATTTTTCATTTTCCATTTTTTTCAATCCCTCTCACATATTATAACATTATATATTTCTATTGTAAAGTTACTATAAGTTAGAATATTTTTTATAAAGAACTTATTAAAAAAATATAGATGTCAAACTTTTTAAGTTCAATTCTATATTTATTCAAAGTTCATTATTAAAAATCATCATTCATTAAAAAATCAAATAAATTAATTTGTTTTATTCCGTTTTTTGAATAATCTTTTTTTGTTAGAGTAATTATATATTTTTCTCCTTCGATTATTTCATCAAATGCACTAAACTCTCTTAATCTTGTATTATCATCAGTAGTATCAAAGCAAACCTGAATATATTTAAATTGATTATTTTTGGAAGCTATGAAATCAATTTCTCCCTTTTTTGTTTTTCCGATAAATACTTTATAGTCTTTTCCAATTAAATCATTATAAACGATATTTTCTAAAGCAACTGAATAGTTTAAGTCTTGATTATTAGTTTTAATTTGTTTTATCCCTAAATCATTTGCATAGTATTTATTTAAAGTTTTTAAAATGTTTTTACCATGAACATCATATCTATACACTTTATTCATTATAAAAGTTGTAGTAAAAGCTTCCAAATAATTATATAAAGTATCATTTGCTATTTCATGATATTCTTTTTTTAAATAGTCAATTACATTATCCCTAGAAAATTCTCTGCTTTCAGTATCTAACACATATTGTAATACCTTATTAAATGAAGCTATATCTTTTATACCTAATCTTTCAACTATATCCTTTAAAATTATTGAATCATACACGCTAGATAGATAGCTATATTTATCATCTTCACTAGTAAATAAAAATCTTTGTGGTAAGCCCCCCCATTTAAAAATATCAAACAATAATTTTTCATAATCTTTTTCTTTTGTATTGGTTAATTCAACTATTTCTTTAAACGATAAAGGGTTTACTCTAAAGCTAACATATCTACCAGACAAATCAGTAGATAATTCTAATAATGTCATTCTACTATTAGATCCAGTTATAAATATACTATAATTATTAGTTATCCTTAAAGAATTAATCCCTTTTTCAAATTCATCAACTTTTTGTATTTCATCTAAAAACACATAATATTTGTCATTATTTACTTTTAAACTTTCTATATAATTAAATAAATCCTTTGCATTTTTTATAAAATCATATTTTAAAGATTCAAAATTAATGTAAATAAGATTTTCTTCATTAATACCCTGATTTAATAATTCATCTTTAATTTGATTTAATATTACTGATTTACCACTTCTTCTCATGCCATATATAATTTTAATTAATGATTCAGTATGATAAAAACCTCTAATTTTTGATAAATATTTTTCTCTTATTAACATTATAGTTCACCTCAATTACATTATACTATTATATTCATTTTTTGTAAAGTTATTCCAGTGTACTGGAATAACTTTACAAAAAATGAAAATTGTTACAGAGATAAATCGTTTTTCATACTCCATTTAATTATTTTAATTAAAAATAAACTTATAAAAAGTTCAATTAATTTGTTTTTAATTACAATTATATTCCATAAAAATATTTAAGAATATTTATTTTATCCGGAAATTCAGTATTCATGATTTTATTTATAAATTTATCCCTATCATATTTTAGTTTTCTTCTTTCAAATTTACTATTTTTTGATATTTCTACAACTGCATAAAATGTATATTCATCTTTTGTACATCCTGCACTTTCAACTATTTCAATATTTGTTAATTTTCTTTTACTATCAATAACATCTTCCAATGTAACATTTACTTCATTAATATTCAATGACTTATGAAGATGACCAATAAAATACATAATAGAAGTATTGTTATATTTTCTCCATAAATTGATATCTTTTTTTAAATGATTATTTTCAAATGGATATATATCATCTTCATTATTTATTAAATAATGACAGAAAACATATTTTTTATTAAATTTCGAATTATCACAACTATTATTTAATTCATAATATAAAGGACATTTTTTTATATAATCTATCTCCTTATCTGTTAAAGTTTCTTTAATCCATTTGTAATGATTTTTTTCTTCTTCTGATATTGTTAAATCAAAATCTGTTCCTTTAAGCAAATATATTTCATGATTGCCTAAAACAGATTTAATATTATTTTCTATTAATAAATCTACACATTCTTTTGAGTTTGGTCCAATATCTATCGTATCCCCAAGACATATTATTTCATCAATGTTTTGTGTTTTTATATCTTCTAATATAGCTTCTAATGCTTCTAAATTACCATGTATATCAGTTATTAATGCAATTCTTTTTTTCATATCTAACCTCTCATATCTTTTATAATTAAAATCGTAAAGAAACTTACTAATTATTAAAGTATCAATTTTTTTTGATAATATCATCAAATAAGTATTAATGATAATTCCGTTTTTTTAAATATACGCACTAATCAAACATTTTTTTGCGCAAAAATAATGATTATGCTAATTTTCGATTATGTTTCTAAATTATTATAAATTTAATATTAATCTATTGTATTTAGAACAAATGTTTGCTATAATGATAACGGATACATTTGAAATATATCAGATGCTTTCCCTTTCTATTTATCAAATGATAAAAGAAAGGCGGTGGTATTTATGACAAAAAGGGAATTTTCTCTATTTATTATAATATTACTCCTATTCTTAGTAGTAATTATTTTACTCATAAAATAGCAAAAGCATCTGATTTCACACCTATGTGATTTCAGATGCTATAACCCTAAGGGATTGCATTTGATCACCCACAATCAAATGTATCCTTTTTATTTTATGCAAGTCATCTTGACATATACATAATAACATAAAACTGTTTTTTTGACAAGTCGTTTATATTTTCTCAAAAAGTTCGAGTATCAATCTGGTGTGAATGCCACAGATATCTACAACTTGTAAATGATAATATAGAATTGGTACAAAAATGTCAATCTAGGAATTGGACAATTTTGTACCAATTCTTTTTCATAGAAACTTCTTTTAGAAATTGGTATTTTCTATATTAAATCCAAAACTATAAAAGTCTAGACAGATTTTCCAATGGTGCCTGTGGTTAAGTTATTTCAAACTTTCACTCACAAATTAGAAATATTTATAATTTTATATCAATTTCTATTGATATTTTACCAATTAATTAAGTTAAAGACAATAGTTTTTAACAAATTTAAACAATAAAAATAAATTGAAAAAGACATGTTATTAATTTTTATCTTTTTTATATTGTTTTTTACAAACCAAACCCATACCTAAAGTTTTTTTCTTTGCTTTTATTTTTTCTTCTATTTTATCTTTTTGTTTATTCATTTTAGTTAGCATATCTAAATTTGCATCTGTTTGA
>JAHZGA010000008.1 GCA_019421005.1 bacterium
ACCCCCCCCCCCTAGGTAACTATTAGTTAACTTTGTTTTATAATTATTTTTATTATTTAATTTAATCATATTAGTTACCTCCTCATATCTTAATTCAATTATATATTTTTTATTTAAAAATGTAAATACTTTTTAGTATTTTAATTTACATTTATTCTTAAATTAATTGTCATATTTTGACAAAAATATTGTATAAATTATAGTTTTAGTGTAATATATTTATTGGGTGATTTACATGAAAAAAATTTCAAAATACAAAGTTGATAAATTAATTTTAATTCCCCTCATTTTATTTGCAATTATAAGTATTCTTACCATCAGTAGTGCGGAAGAATTACTTTCTGGCGATTTAAATGGATTAGCTATTAAACAATCTATGTGGTATATAATTGGTTTTGTTTTAGCCTATTTCACTATGTTTATAGGAAATAAGTTTATATATAAAAATATTTGGATTTTTTATGGTATTGGTGTTCTTTTACTATTTTTATTGCTATTTTTTGGTACTCCAATTAATGATGCCAAATGTTGGTTTACAATTCCTGGTATTGGTACTTTTCAACCAAGTGAATTTATGAAAATAATTTTAATTATAACTTTAGGAACTGTTATTAATAAATTTAATGAAGATAATAATGATCCTACTGTAGCTGATGAATTTAAATTTTTAATTAAAGTTGCTATTATTGTTTTTATTCCTAGTATTTTAACGTTTTTACAACCTGATACAGGTGTAGTATTAATTTATCTTTTAATTACAATCATTATGTTATTTATATCAGGAATTAGATATCGTTGGTTTGTTATTTTATTTTTTATTATAGGTATTATGCTTGCTTTTGTTTTAGGAATTTATTTTATTAATACAGATTTATTTATCAAAATTTTTGGAACAGATTTTTTCTTAAGAGTTGATAGATTATTAGATTGGTCTAATAAAAGTGGTTACCAATTAGAAAACGGAATAAGTGCGATTGGTTCTGGAGGTGTTTTAGGTAATGGTTATAAAAATACCCCAATATATTTTCCTGAACCTCAAACCGATTTTATCTTTGCTGTTTTTGCTAGTAATTTTGGTTTTGTTGGTTCAACTATTTTACTATCATTGATACTATTTTTTGATATTAGACTTATTTTACTTGCTATTAAAAGCAATTCAAATATTAACAAATATATTATAAGTGGTATTGTTGGAATGTTAATTTATCAACAATTACAAAATATAGGAATGACTTTTGGTTTAATGCCTATTACTGGTATTACCCTACCTTTTATTAGTTATGGGGGTTCTAGTTTATTAAGTTACATGTTAATAGCAGGAATTATTTTTAATATTTCAAATGAAAATATCCGTTATACAAATTAAAAGGAACTAAAAGTCCCTTTTTATTTATATAAATTTTAGATGATACACATTATTTTTAAAATTTTATATCTTTACCTTTTGACAAAGAACCGGATATTTTAACATTTATCCGTAGATTTGTCAAAAAGTTATAAAAAAAGAACCTTATATTTCATAATTTTAAATCAGTTCTTCTTATTTTTTTACTTCTGTACAACTAGTTACAATACTAACTTCTATTTCTTCCATTACTTCCACTTTTACAAATTTATCTTCTGTTACATATTCTTTTCCTGTTTTAGTATCTATAAAAGGACTTTTTAATTTACCACTTTTAAATAAATCATCAAATGTAATACAATAAACATCACCTTTTGTTTGAGGATATTTAGTCTTTTTTTCATCCATATAAAGTTCTGTTGCATTTTTAACTAATAATTTAGAAGCATTACTTAATTTATCTTCTGTTTTTCTAATGTTTTCAACTATTGATGGAAATGCTAAAACAACAATTATTGATAAAATTACAACTACTCCTAATACTTCAATTAATGTAAACCCTTTTTTCATTATACACGACCTTTTCTAACATAATTATATCACAGGTTAAAAATCACTTCAATAAAAAAACAGCTTATTCTGCTGTTTTAATAACTTCTTTATTTTTATAATTTCCGCATTCTTTACAAACACGATGTGGTTTAACACTTGC
This sequence comes from bacterium, assembly GCA_019421005.1. Lineage (GTDB taxonomy): Bacteria > Bacillota_I > Bacilli_A > RF39 > UBA660 > CALVXC01. The sequence goes on from JAHZGA010000008.1 coordinate 2,058, forward strand.
TCCACATTTTGGGCAAGTTGTTGTAGTAGCTGCATTAATTTTATAATGAGTACGACGCATTCTTTTTCTAGTTTTGCTTGTTTTTCTAAATGGTACAGCAAATCTTTGAATATCTAATTTTAACATTATTACACCTCCTATAATAAATCTTTTAATTTGGCTAACTCGGGATTGATTTTTTCTTCATCTTCTTTAATCAATTTCCAACCATCCCCTTGCATATTACAATCATAAGATCCTTCACTTACAACTTTCATGGGAATTTCCATTAATATATTTTCCCATATTATTGGTAAAATATCAATAGAATTTTCTGAATTTTCTGAATTTTCGCCAATTTCTTCTAATATTTCTTTTATATTTCCTTCAATTTTGGCTTCAAATGGGTGTAAAACAGGTTTTAAAGTTATTGAACATGGCAAATACATATCTCCCTTTACTAAAGCATTTATTTGTAAATCATTCAAACTATCAAGCCAAATCACTCCATTAACATAAGTGTTTTCTAATTTTAAAATTCCTACTTTTTTTAATTGTTCTTCATCAAAAGTAACAACTTCATTAATTTCTAATTCTTCTAAATTACCATTTTTAAGGCTCATTAAATTTATATTCATATTTCACCTCAACATTTACATTATACCGAAAATATCTTAATTTTTCAAGCATTATTGCCAAAAATATGATATTATTATTATGGAGGTTTTTATGAAAGCAATCGGTATTATTTGTGAATATAATCCATTTCACAACGGACATTTATATCATTTAAAAAAAATTAAAACTATGTATCCTAACCATATTATAATATTAGTTATGAGTGGACATTTTACTCAAAGGGGTGAAGTAAGCATTATTAACAAATGGGATAAAACCCTTCTAGCCCTTAATTATGGGGTTGATTTAGTTATTGAACTTCCTTTTGTTTTTGCAACTCAAAGTGCGGATAATTTTGCTTATGGTTCTATTAAAATTTTAAATTATTTAAAAGTTGATAAAATTGTTTTTGGCAGTGAAATTAATGATATCAACATTCTAAATAAACTTGCTAATATACAATTAAATGATAATTATGATTTATTAGTTAAAAAGTTTTTAGATGAAGGCATCAACTACCCCACCGCTTTATCTAAAGCTTTAGAACATTTTGGAGGAATTAATTTAAATAGTCCTAATGACTTACTAGCAATCAGTTATATAAAAGCTATAAAAAAATTAAACAGTTCAATTGAAGCAGTCTGTATTAAAAGATCTAATGACTATCATCAAACTAGTTTAAATAGCAAAATAGTAAGCGCTAAAGCGATTAGAAATGCAATTAAAAATAATAAAAATATTAAAAAATTTGTTCCTTATAAAAATTTAAAAATGATTAAAAATATCAATAATAATGATTATTTTCCATATTTAAAATATAAAATTATAAGTTGTAATAACTTAAATAGTTTTTTAGATGTTGATGAGGGAATTGAAAATAAATTAAAAACAGTTATTAATAATTGCTATAATATTGATGATTTAATAAAAAGTATTAAAACTAAAAGATATACTTATAATAAATTAATGAGAATGTTTATTCATATTTTATGTGATTTACCAAAACAAGAGTTTGATTTAAATTATATAAGACCTCTAGGTTTTAACAAAAATGGTCAACTTTATTTAAATAAAATTAAAAAATCTTTAGAAGTTCCTTTAATTACTAAATATAATAAATCACTTGATTATGAAATCAAAGTTACTTCTATTTATAGTTTAATTTTAAATGATAACAGTTTAATTTTAAAAGAATATCAAAATAAGCCTATTATTAAATAGACTTATTTTTGACAATTAGAACAGTAATAAGTTGTTCTTCCATTTATTTTAATTTTGCTTATTATTTTATTACAATTTGGACATATCTCTTTAGTATGAACAAATAAATTTTGTTGATGATTTCCATGAACATTCTCACTTGATGTATAAGATCTAATAGTAGTTCCTCCATCTTCTATAGCTTGTTTTAAAACTTTTTTAGTGTTAACGATAATTTCATTTAATTCTTGCTTATTTAATAAATAAGCTTTTTTTGATGGGTTTATTTTACTTAAAAATAATATTTCATCAGCATATATATTTCCTATCCCAACAATTATTTTTTGATCTAATAAAGTAGTTTTTATTGGTAGTTTTTTTGTTTTTAATTTATCTTTTAAATAGTTTTCATCTAATTTTTCATCAAATGGTTCTAAACCTAATTCTACTAAAGGTTTAACTTTATAAGCTATATCTTTTTTAAATAGATACATTTTTCCAAATTTTCTAGTATCTTGATATCTTAATTCTGTTTCATCATCAAAAATAAAAATAACGTGTTCATGTTTATTAACTTCATCATTCTTATTTTTTAAATTAAATTTCCCTTCCATTCTAAGATGACTTAATAATAAATAATCATCCATATCAAATATTAACCATTTTCCTCTTCTTTTAATATCAATAATTACTTTATTTATTATTTCTTTTTTAAATTGTTCTAAAGTTGGATAAGCAATTATCTTTTCATAATTAACTTTTAAATCAACTATTTTTTTATTTATTACTTTCTTTTTTAAAACATTTCTAACTGTTTCAACTTCTGGTAATTCTGGCATTTTTCCTCCTATAATGTTACTTCTGATATATCTATATCTTTAAATATTTTTCTTACGTTTTTTTCTATTTGTTCATTAACTAAACTAAAATAAAAAGTAATACTTCCTTCTTTACTATTAGTTAAATTAATTTTTTCAGTTAAAATACTTCCTAATTCAATTAAAGGTAAATCTTTTATATATTTAGTTAAAGCTTTATAATGGGTGCAACCTAAAACTAAAACATCAATATCTTTTAATTTTTTTAAGTAATTATCTAAAATTGTTTGGTCCATTTCATTTTTTTCAATTAGTGGTACTAAAGAAGGGGTAGCTAGTTCAACAACTTTTTTATTGAGATTTTTTTTAAAATAATGTGATTTTATCATTAATTTTGTACCTATAACCCCTACTCTTTGATAATTTGATTGTTCTAGATATTCTTTAGTAGGACTTAAAATATCAATGATATTATCTTTATTTTTTAATTTAGGATACACATTCGCACTTACTGTTCCACATGCTATAATGATTAAATCAACATGTAAACTATTAAAAAAATCAATTATTTTATTAGAAAATTCAGTTACTTGTTTTTTGGTTTTATCTCCATAAGGAATATTTTTAGTATCACCAAAATAAATATAATGATTATTAGGGTATTTTTTTACTAATTGTTCTAAAACAAATATCCCACCTAGTCCTGAATCAAAAACACCAATTTTCATTAATATCACCACTTTTTCCATTGTAATTATAGTATAGCTACCTTACAAAGTCAATAGCAAAATTTTTTTTATTTTATATGATTTCGCATTTCTGCTATTTTTTTATTGCAGATTTCCCTAGTAGTAGCCTAAAATTAGTTAAATCTGTGATTAATATGTGATAGATATGGTAAATCACTCATTTGTAATGATGGCTATTTTAATGTATGCTTAATAAGGGAGGTTTTATATGAAAAAATTAATATTATGCTGTTTATTATTTTTACCGTTTGGAATAAAAGCTGTTGATGTTAAAGTTGATTATATTGACAATGTTTATTCAAATAGACCTGTTAATAATGAAGTTTTATCAGGACAATTAGGATACATTTATGTTGATAACAATTTTGCTTATTGTCTAGATCCAAGTCAATTAATTATTACTGGAGAAAATCATTATCAAGTAGATAATTTATATTTAAATAATAATTTTTCTAAAGAGGAAATAGATTATATTAATTTAGTTGCTTATTTTGGTTATGAGTACCCTAATCATAATAATGAGTTTTATTATATGGCAGCTCAAGAATTAATTTGGGAAAAATTATATCACAATGATTTTTATTGGACAAATCAAAAATATCCTAATGGAGATAAAATTGACATTGAAAAATATAAGAAAGAAATAAATGATTTAATAACTAATTTACCTTTCTTAAATAAGAGTTATGATACGAAAGTAAATGAAGAAATCATTTTAGAAGATGAAAATCTTGATATTTTTGATGTAGTATCTAATGATGATATTGAAATAATTAAGAAGGACAATAAATTGTTTATTACTCCCAAAAAGGCTGGAAATTATAAAATAAAATTACAACATAAAAACAATAAAAAAAGTTTACTTATTTTTTCAGCGCCTAATTATCAAACAATTGGATCTATGGGTTCAAATATATTATTGGAAAGTGAATTTTCTTTAAATGTTACTGAAGAAGTAATTGAGGATGTCTTACCTAATACTAGTAATAAAGATTTACCTTTAAATATTAGTTGGATTGGTTTTGTATGTTCAGGATTATTCATTTTAAGAAAAAGTTTTTCATAATTGGTTTATTTTTAATTATTTTAGGTTTTTCTTTGTTTAGTTATTATAAAATTAGACAAAATTTAGATGTTAAGAAACACAATTTAATTATTGAAAGAGATTTTTATAATGGTGATCCCAATAAATATGATAATTTAAATTATATTATAATTCCTGATATAAATGTTAAAAGGATTATTGTTCCTTATAATCTTGAAAATTTAAATAAGAATTATGTTTGTTTATATCAAGGAAATCTTGATGATGATAGTCATGTAATTCTTGCTGGGCATAATGTTAAACAAGTATTTCATGAACTACATAAAATCAAAATTGGTTCTAAAATCATTATAAAAGGGAAAAAAATAAATGAATTTATTGTTGAAAATAAGTATGAAACTTTAAAAAATGACAGATCAGTTTTAAATGAAAGCAAAGATAATAAAAAATTAACCTTAATTACGTGTACAAAAGACCCTAATTATAGATTAATTATAACAGCATTTAAAAAAGCTTAAAAAAGCTTTTTTTATTTTGTAAATTATTAATTTTTAAATATCTTTGAATTATAAATCTAAACTATTTTTGTTTAACAAGAAATCTTTTATTCCAATGATTAGAATACCATCATCATTATGCCATGGGTTAATATCTTCTTTTACCACAATTATCTTTTTAAAATTATCCCCTACAGAATTTAATGGTCGTGATTCTTGATAATTTTTTTCTGGTGAATCAATATTTAAAGTAGATTGAATATAGTATCTATTTCTTGCCATATTACATACAAAATCTATTTCATAATAAGTTCTTCCATCGCTATTTCTTACCTCTACCACTCCAACATCTATATTATATCCTCTTATCAATAATTCATTATATATTATGTTTTCCATTATATGATTTTCTTCCTTTAACATCATATCTTTCTACTTTTTTAACTAAAAAATCATTCTCTAAATGTTCAATATAGGAAGTAATCGTATTAACTGAAATATCCTTATCTCCAGCGCTTGTATATGTTTTATAAATATTCATAGGATTAGTTAAAGAGCCAATTGAAGATGCTAAAATATTTACAACTGCATCTAATACATCTTTTCTTTTAACGTCATTTCTTTCTATAATATCTTTTAAATATGTTGTTTCAAACAAACTTAACAAGTACTCTCTTTTTTGTTTTTCATTTTCTTGAAGTACAACTGGTGGAAGTCCACCATATAAAATATATTCTTTCCAGGCTTTATCTATTGAAATTTCTTTTAAATCTACAAATTCATTAAAAGATAATGGATAAATTTTTATTTCTGTGCTTCTTCCTCTAAATTCAGTTATTATATCACTAGATAAAAATTTTGAGTTAGAACCAGTTACGTAAACGTCTAAATTAGGCTTTTTTAAAAAACTATTTAAAACATCTTCGAAATTTTTAACTAATTGAATTTCATCTAATAGAATATAATACATATCTTTATCTTTAGCTTTATTCATTACATAGTTAAATAATTCCATTGGATCTCTATATTGACTATTTTCAATTAAATCTAAATCCAACTTGATAATATGATCTTCTTTCACGCCATCATTAATTAAATGATTTTTGAATATTGGATCTAAAAGATAAGATTTTCCACATCTTCTAATTCCAGTAATTACTTTAATTAATTTATTTTCACGAGCTGATAATAATTCATTTAAATATTGTTCTCTTTTAATTTCTTTCATAATATTCCTCCTCACTGAATTTTACTGACACTTTTGTCGTTAATTTTCAGTGGGCTTTTTTATATTATACTATTAAATAAAAAAAGAGTATTTTCATACCCTTAAAACTATTTTTTAGGCTTAATAACTTCTAAACCACCCATATAAGGTCTTAAAACTTCTGGAATTTTAATACTTCCATCCTTTTGATAGTTTTGTTCTATTATAGCTATCAAAGATCTTGGACTTGCAATTACTGTATTATTTAAAGTTGCAATATATTGAGTACCATTTTCAGTTTTCATTCTTATTCCTAATCTTCTTGCTTGAGCATCACCTAATGTAGAGCAAGAACCAACCTCAAAATATTTTTGTTGTCTTGGGCTCCATGCTTCAACATCACAAGATTTAACTTTTAAATCAGCTAAATCTCCTGAACAACATTCTAATGTTCTTACTGAAACATCTAAACTTCTAAAAAATTCTACTGTATAACTCCATAGTTTATTATACCATTCCATCGCTTCTTCTATTTTACATAAAACAATCATTTCTTGTTTTTCAAATTGATGTACTCTATAAAGTCCTCTTTCTTCGATTCCATGCGCGCCTACTTCTTTTCTAAAACAAGGAGAATAAGAAGTTAAAGTAATTGGTAATTCATCTTCTTTTATAATTTGATCTTTAAATTTTCCAATCATAGAATGTTCTGATGTACCAATTAAATACAAATCTTCATTCTCAATTTTATACATCATAGCATCCATTTCAGCAAATGACATAACACCTGTTACGACATCACTGTGAATCATAAATGGAGGAATACAATAAGTAAAGCCTTTATTAATCATAAAATCTCTAGCATAGGCAATTGTAGCTTCATGTAATCTTGCTATATCTCCCATTAAATAATAAAAGCCATTCCCACTTGTTCTACCAGCAGCATCTTTATCTAGTCCATTTAAAGTATTTATAATATCAGCATGATATGGTATTTCATAATCAGGAACGAATGGTTCTCCAAATTTTTCAATTTCAACATTTTCTGAATCATCTTTTCCTACTGGAACACTATCATCTATAATATTTGGTATAACCATCATTTTTTCTTTTAATTGTTTAGATAAATCACTTTCTTCTTTTTCAATACTTTCTAATTGATTATTAATTTCTATAACTTCTGACTTTTTATTATTAGCTTCTTCAATATTTTTTTCACGCATTAATTTTCCAATTAAAGAACTTATTTCATTTCTTTGTTTTCTTAAATTATCACCAGTTAACTTTAAATTTCTAATTTTTTTATCTAATTCAATAACTTCATCTACAAGTGGTAATTTCTCATCTTGAAATTTCTTTTTAATATTCTCCTTTACTTTAAGAGGATTTTCTCTTATAAAACTAATACTTAACATTTTATACCTTCTTTCTTTTACAAAAATAAGACTATTTTAGGAGCATATATGCGGTACCATCCTAATAATAGTCTTAATTTAACATAACGGTTTTACCCGGGAATGATTAGTTCCTCTCAAGAGTAGATTCATAATTTCTTTATTATTAGTTTCCACCTAACACTAATTCTCTATAAATAAATAAAAATTATTACTAATCTCTTGTCAACGATTTACATTATTATACCTTATATTTATTTATTTTTCAAGGATTTTAATCACTATTTTCTAAATTATTAATTGCTGTTAAAGCTTTTAAGTCATTATAATCTTTAACAGTATCTAATCCATTTATTGCATCTATACTATATCTACTATTAACAAATGAAATTATAAGTCCTAACATAAGTCTTTCATTGGTTTTTAGATTTGTTAAAACTTCTCTTATATGACCTTTTAAAATTTCTTTATAAATTATAAATTCTATTTCTTCAACACTTAAATTATTATCAGTAATTTTTTTATCAGTTTTAAAATAATCATCTTTATTTTTATAATTAGAATTTACTTTTACAATATTTTTTAATAATTCTAAAACAATATTATCTTTCCCTATTTTTTTTAAATTATCACGGTTATTATTACTTAATGTAATATAATTAAAATTCCCCAGCATTAATTGCTCAAGTAATTGAATATATAAATTATCTAACTTATCATTTTTTAACTTTGGATAATATTCTTTAGCAGTATCTTTTAAAGCTATATCTATTTTTTTTATTTTCTCTTTCAAATTATCAACCTCCAATATAATTAAATTATACTACATTTCAATTCTTTTTACACTATTTTATTGCAATTTATATTGATTTTTGTCAATAAATGTGTTAATGTATAACCCAAGAAAGAAGGAATAATATGAATAAAGAAAATAGTTTAACTAAAGCGATTAATGATTGTTTAGATATTACACCACATATTCTTTTTTCAACAAGAGAAGTAATGTCTAGTTTATACGATTATCCTAAAACAGGAAAAGTCTTATCAGATAAAGATATTGATGTTACTCCATACAACTTTGTTTTAGGAGAATTATTTAAAGTATTTAGTCGTTTAAATAGAACATGCCATATTGTTAATGTTAATGAAATTAAAACTAATAAAGAATCAAAAATAATTTATATTGATTACTCAATTACTAATAAATATACTGATGAAGCTATTTTTTATGCTAATCTAGCTTTAAATAAAGAAAATGGTAGTTTAGTACTTTATAAATCAGAAAAACAAAATAAAAATGATGAAGTATTTGATTTAGAAACAGTAATTACTTTAATTAACAAAAATGGTAAATGGACTTCAAAAGAACAAAGTATCAATGAAAAAAGCCAAGTAAAACCTATTAAAAATAAGAGATTAGGTATTGACTAATATAGAAAAACATATTATAATTATAACTGCAACGCATCTAGCAGCGTTATTTTGAAAACTGTAACGTGTTTATTACCTATTAGGGTTATTGTGTAACTTTAGCTGCAAAGCGAAGATATTAAAATAAACACCCTATGGTTTGACAAAATAACCTTGATGTTAAGCAAGAAAGGAGTGTTTTATGTCAAGGTATACTGGACCAACTTACCGTAAAAGTCGTCGTTTAGGTTTTTCAGTTTTAGAAACTAATCAAGAATTAGGTAAAAAACCTTATATTCCTGGTATGCATAGTAAAAAAAGAGCTAAAAAATTATCTGACTACGGAATTCAATTACAAGAAAAACAAAAAGTTAGATTTATGTATGGCTTAAATGAAAAACAATTTCATAAGACTTTTGAAGAGGCTGGAAAGCTTAAAGGTGTTCATGGTGAAAACTTTTTAAAATTATTAGAAAGTCGTTTAGATAATTTAGTTTATCGTATTGGTTTTGCTACTACTAGAAAAGGTGCAAGACAATTAGTTAACCATGGTCATATTACAGTTAATGGTAAAAAAGTTGATATTCCATCTTATCGTGTTAAACCTAATGATGTAATTGGTTTAAAAAGCAATAAAGAATTAAGTATTGTTAATAATTCTTTAGAAAAAGTTAGCAAACGTGTTGAATTTATTGCATATGACGATAAAAAGAAAACTGGTACTTATTTAAGATTACCAGAAAGAAGTGAATTAAACCCAGAAATTAATGAATCATTAATTGTTGAATTTTACAACAGATAAAAAGCTATTAAGCTTTTTTTTTGTTTTATAAAAGCAAAGAATTTAAATATTCTTTGCTTCATCTTTTAGAACTTCCTTTATTTTAGCTAATTTCCCTACTGGTAGACCATCATCTAATAAATAATATTGAAATAAACCATAACTAGGATAAAAATTACCTTCTATTATAACTGGACCATTTGGGGTTATAGCAACATCCCAACCAACATATCTTACTTCTGGTACTACTTCACCAGCTTTTTCTACCATTTTAATAGCTTCTTTTATGTAAGGAATTTTTACATTTTTAAATTTAAATTTTGAAGTTGGATGTTCTTTATAAATATGACAATCATCATCTACTACATTTCCTAATAAGTTTCCATTTTTATCTAAAGTAGCAAATATATCATGACAACTAATAACTTCTTCTTCACCTGCATTCAATCTAATAGTATTTCCTATTAAATGAGCTTTACCATCTTTATATATAGTAACCATTCTAATATTGTTAACCGCTTTTGAATTTATTTTATTTAAATAATCATGTTGAACAATTGTTTCTTCAACTAAATATTGTTTATTTTCTAATAATTTATTATATAAATCTTCAACATTTTTAATATCTTTGGTAATGATTTTTTCTACTCCATCTCCCCCAAAAGAGTTATGTTTTTTAGCAAAAAAATCTTTTTTATTTTTAATGAATTTTTTAAAATCTTCAACAGAGCTGTTTCTTAAATCTAGACAATCACGACCAATATATTTTTTGAATTTATTATTAAATTCTATTTTATCTAAAAAGATATAACGATATTCTGGATTATTTAAATAATTAATTATTTCATAATATTTTTTTGTTTTTATATAATCTTTCTTTTGTTCTTTAGTTAAATTAATATAATCACCTTTCATATAATCTGTATAACTTATTCCATAACGAAAGAAATTTTTAATCATATCCATTTTTACATAGAATTTAGATTTGTTATTTTTTTTACTTATAACATCAATAAGATAATTAAGTCTTTTATTATCAATGTCCCTAACCTTATTAATCATTAGTTTTATACTATTCAATTTAATCACTCCTAAAAATATTATAACACATAAATAGTTTTTTCTATTAAAAATATTTAAAAAATATCAAAGTTTTGCTTTGATATTATCGATGGATAAGCTTATTATCCATTATCTTTTGGTAAACATTTAAACCAAAATAAGATATAATAACCATAGTACTTAAGATGATAGCAAAATAATATAAATTAAATGCAACACTTAAGATTAATAATAATAATGCTCCTAATAAAATTAAAACCTTAATATTATTAATATGATCTATAATTTCCCTAATTTCTTTTATTTTAAAGTACTTATATTTGTTTGTATTCTTCTTGATAGTTAAGCTTTCCTTTAACGTAAATGCTAAAGCTTTCACTTATAATCCCTCCTTTTTGAATACGCGATATATAATAACATATTTGTCGATATATGTCAAATTAACGCCTATATATAGCTTTTTGACAAAACATAAAAAAAAAGGTATAATGGTTAAAGTTAAATCGAAAAAATTTAAAAGAAAGGAGAAATTATGAAATTTTTTGAAGGCGCGGATACAAAAATCTTCGCTTTAGGCGGTTTAGGTGAAGTCGGTAAAAACATGTATTGTGTTATGCACAATAATGAATTAATTATTACGGATGCAGGAATTACATTTCCTCAAGGAGAATTAATGGGGGTTGATTATGTTATACCCGATTTCACATTCTTAAAGAAAAACGAGAACAAAATTAAAGCCTTATTTATAACTCATGGTCATGAAGATCATATTGGTGGTATTCCTTTTTTACTACAAAATGTTAATATTCCATATATATATGCTCCTAATCAAGCAGCAGGATTAATAAGACATAAATTAGATGAAAAAGGAATAAAATATAAAAATTTAATTGTTTATACGGAAAAAACTAAAGTAAAATTTCGCAATATCGAGGTAGAATTTTTTAGAACAACTCATTCTATTCCAGATTCACATGGTATTTGCATTCATACTCCAAATGGAACTATTGTTACAACAGGTGACTTTAAGTTTGATTTAACTCCAATTGGACCAGTTGCTAATTTGCACAAAATGGCAGCTATTGGTAAAAAAGGCGTTACTTTATTGCTTAGTGATAGCACGAATGCTTTAAATCCTGGAATGTCAGTTAGTGAATCAAAAGTCGATTTAGCACTGCAAAATATTTTTAAAAAGCATGATGGAAGAATTATTATAGCTACATTTGCTTCTAATATCTACCGTTTAAAACATATTGTTGATACATGTAAACGTAATAACAGAAAAATCGTTACGTTTGGACGTAGTATGGATCAAAATTTAAACATTTCAATTGAAGGTGGATATATTAAAAATAAAGATATTTTTATTTCTAGTGAAGAAGCTAACCATACAGATCCAAGTAAAATTTGTATTTTATGTACCGGAAGTCAAGGAGAACCTTTAGCAGCATTAACAAGAATTGCCAATAGTACTCATAAACAAATAAAATTAATGGAAGATGATGTTGTAGTATTTTCATCATCTGCTATTCCTGGAAATGCTTTAAGTATTTCTAAAACAATTAATAAATTATATTTAAAAGGTGTTAAGGTTTATACTAATACATTATTAAGTGATATTCATACATCAGGACATGGTAGCGAGGAAGAATTAAAATTAATGATTAGATTAATTAATCCTAAATACTTTATGCCTTTTCATGGTGAATATCGTATGCTTAAAAAACATGCTGATATTGCTAATGTCTGTGGTATTCCAAAACAAAATACTTTTGTTTTAGGAAATGGCGATGTTTTATCAATGTATAAAGGAAAAGTAAAAAGAGCTGGTGCAGTTCAAGCTAGCGATATTTATGTTGATGGTAATCGCATCGGAGAAGTTAGCAATGCTGTTATGAAAGATAGAAGAATTATGGCTAATGACGGAATTGTTATTGTTATAGCTAATATAGATACAACTAATAATAAGTTATTAGGTAAACCTAATATTACAACTAGAGGTTTTGTTTTAGTTAATGAGAATATTGAACTGCTTAAAGATTTAGAAGAAATTGCTAAAAAAGCCATTAATAGTAAAATTGTAAACCATATTAATTATTCTGAAATTAAATTAGAAGTAATTAATCAATTATCTAGTTATATTTCAGAATTAACTGGAAGAAAACCAATTATTTTACCAGTTATTATGGACGTAAAAGAAGTTATTACCAAATCGTAATAACTTCTTTTTATTTTAAAGTTTTAGTTTTTACAGCATCAACAGGTTTTGTAATTTCAACATTATTTTCTTTAACTTTTTTATCTTTACATGATATTTTTCCATCTTGTAATTTTAATTCATAATCTTCTAAATTAATAAGTTGCATTACTAATTTTTTTTCGCGTTCAATGATAATTTCAGGTTCATTACACTTATCATCAACATTCCAATTAATGCTTCTATTTAAGAATTTTTGTAATGGATTATCATAAACTGGTGTGTTAGATCCATCTTCATTATGAACCCAATTAACAATGTTATGATCATTTATTGGATAATATTTCTTATTATCAATTCCATGATTAGAACTTAAAAATTGAAAATTATCACTTAAACCACATTCTTTAATACATCTTTTTTTGATATAATTATAATATCCATTAACTCTTTCTTTAGAGTTTTTAGCAAATTCAATATTTGTACTTTTCATATGTTTATTATAATCATATTCAATAACATCAAGACAATTTTCAAAAACAATCTTATCTTCATTAGAAACACTATTTTGGCATATTTCTATATCATTTATAATTTCTTCATTTTCGTCATTACCACGATAATTCTTAAGAATAACTCCTGTTGCCAGTACAAGTGGCATTGTTAAAACAGCTATTGTTTTTTTATTAAATTTCATCGTATTCTCCCTTTCAAAGAGATATATTAGCAAATATATTTTAAAAAGTCAACTTATATTTTGAATATATTTTATTACTTCTCTAACAGTTTCATTGAAGTTATCATAATTTACCTCAAACCATTTAACATCTAATTGATTATTAAAAAATGTATATTGCCTTTTAGCATATCTTCTACTATTTTGTTTTATTAAATCTAAACATTCTTGTAAAGATTTTTGATTTTCAAAATAAGGAAATAACTCCTTATATCCAATAGGTGTCATAACAGCTTTAGAGTGAATATTACTATTATATATAGTTCTAGCTTCTTCTATTAAACCCTCATCAACCATCAAATCTACTCTTTTATCAATTATTTGATAAAGTTTTTTTCTATCAGTTGTTAAACCAATAAAAATAGCATTATATAAAAGTTTAGTAGTTTTTTCTTTTTCACTTAAAGGTTTATGATTTACTAAATAATAGTTTAGTGATCTTTCTAATCTTTTTCGATTATTAGGATGAATATTACTATTAGGGTCAAACTTAATAACTTTATTATATAATTCTTGATTAGATAAATTACTTAAATCTATTTTTTTTGTTTCTTTAGGAAAATTATAATCATATAAACAAGCTTTTATATATAATCCTGTTCCTCCTACTAAAATAGGTGTTTTATTTTTTCTTAAAATTTCATCTATTTTATTTCTAGCATCTCTTTGATAATCAAAAACAGTATAATCATCTTTAATATCTTTTAAATCAAATAAATGATGAACAACATTTTCTTTATCTTTTACTTTAGCAGTTGCAATATCTAGACCCTTATATATTTGGGTACTATCCGCATTGATGACTTCTCCATTTAGTTTTTTGGCAAGTTCTATACTTAGTTTAGTTTTTCCAACACCAGTTGGTCCTAAAATAACAATAATCATTTTATAAACATGCTGTCGCCAAAGGAAAAAAAGCGATATTCTTCTTTAACTGCTTCATTATAAGCATTTAAAATATTTTCCTTGCCTGCTAATGCGCTTACTAACATAATTAAAGTTGATTTTGGTAAATGAAAATTAGTTATTAATTTATCTATTGCTTTAAATTCAAAACCAGGATATATAAAGATATCTGTCCAGCCACTACATTCTTTAAAAGTATTATATTCTTTCATGATAGTTTCCAAAGTTCTTGTAGTTGTTGTTCCTACACTTATAATACTTCTGTTATTTTTTTTAGCATCATTTAATACATCAGCTGTTTTTTTACTCATATGATAAAATTCACTATGCATTTTATGTTTAGAAACATCCTCAACACTTACTGGTCTAAAAGTTCCAAGTCCAACATGTAAGGTAATATATTCAATTATTATTCCTTTTTCTTTTATTTTATTTAGTAATTCTTTAGTAAAATGTAGTCCAGCTGTTGGAGCAGCTGCACTTCCCACTTCAGAAGCATATACGGTTTGATATCTATTTTGATCATCTAGCTTTTCATGGATATAAGGAGGTAAAGGCATTGTACCTAGTTGTTCTAGTATTTCCATCAAAATTCCTTCATAGATTAATTCAAATACTCTTATTCCTTCATCTTTTACATCAACACATTTAGCTTTTAATAGATTATCTCCAAAATCTATAATTGTTCCCTCTTTTACTCTTTTAGCTGGTTTTGTTAAACATTCCCAAGTATTCTTTTTTATTTCTTTTAATAACAAAACTTCAATAACTGCATTAGTTTGTTCCTTAATTCCTATTAATCTTGCAGGAAGAACTTTAGTATCATTTAAAACTAAAACATCCCCCTTATTTAAATAGTCTATTATATCAGAAAAGTGTTTATGATTAATTTCGCCTGTTTTTTTATCTAACACTAATAACCTTGAGGAATCTCTTTTCTCTAACGGTGTCTGCGCTATTAAATCCTCTCTTAAATAATAATCAAAATCTTCCGTTTTCATATTTCACCTCTCATTTTAATCATTAGATTTTTTTGTTCTAATAATTACTGTATTATATCATACTTTAATTTTAAAACCAACATTATGTTGGTTTTTTGTTATAAGGAAGTCCTAAATGTTGATAACCTTTTTCTGTTACCATTCTTCCCCTACTAGTTCGTTTTAATAATCCATTTTGTAGTAAAAATGGTTCATAAACATCTTCTATTGTTGATTGTTCTTCTCCTATTGAAGAAGAAAGAGCATCTATTCCAACTGGACCACCATTAAATTTTTCAATAATCGATCTTAATAAATTATAATCGGTATCATCAAGTCCTAGTGAATCAACTTTTAAACGGTCTAAAGCCATTTTAGTTACTTCTAAATCTATTTCTGATTTATTTTCTACAAGTGCGAAATCACGAACTCTTTTAAATAAACGGTTACATATTCTTGGAGTTCCTCTACTACGAGTAGCTAGTTCAAGAGCAGCCTCATCAGTAATAGGACTATCTAAAACTATACTAGTTCTTTTAGCAATTGATGTTAATTCATCTTTACTATAATATTTTAATTTAGATATTATTCCAAAACGATCTCTTAATGGACCTGTTAAATCGCCAGCTCTTGTTGTTGCTCCTACTAGAGTAAAAGGAGGTAAGTCTATTTTAATGTTTCTACTTGATGAATCATTGCCTACAATAATATCAATTGTAAAATCTTCCATTGCTGAATACAAAATTTCTTCTATAAATTTAGGTATTCTATGAATTTCATCAATAAATAAAACATCATTTGGTTCTAAAGTTGATAAGATTGCTGCTAAATCACCTGTTTTTTCAATAGCTGGTCCGCTAGTTGTTTTTATATTACTTTCCATTTCATTAGCAATTATAAATGCTAAAGTGGTTTTACCTAAACCAGGAGGCCCATATAATAAAACATGATCTAAAGCTTCTTCACGTATTTTAGCTGCTCTAATAAAAACATTTAAATTTTCCTTTACTTCACTTTGACCAATATAATCATCAATAGAGTTAGGTCTAATGACTTTTTCAAAACTATCTTCTTTTAATTTTTCTTCAGACACAATTCTTTTTTCCATATTTTCCCCCTAACAAGCTTATCCATTTAAAAGTAATTTTAAAGCTTCTTTTATTTGATTTTCTATTTCCTTTTCTTTTATCTGTGGTAAAACCTTTTTAATATCTTGATTTTTATATCCTAATGACTGTAATGCTTCTACAAGTTCATTATTAATTTCTTTTTTAGGTTCCACTGAAGTTAATTTTCCTTTTAAATCTAAAATAATTTGTCTAGCTACTTTATCTCCTATTTTAGGAAATTTTTTTAAGTATAAAATATTTTCTCTTTCAATAGCATCACTTATTCCACTTATTGAACCAGTTGCTAACATTGGTAAAGCCATTTTACATCCTAATCCTTTAACACTTATTAATTTTAGAAATAAGTTTTTTTCTTCTAATGTTTTAAAACCATATAAACTTAATTCATCTTCTTTTACATATTGATATAAATATATCAAATATTCTTTATCAATTTCAAAAGAATAAGGATTAGCAGTATAAATTAAATAGCCAATATTATTATTATCAACTATAACATAGTTACTCTCAATTTGAGTTATTTTCCCTTTAATGTAAGCATACATAATTTCACCTATTTCTTTTTCAAAAATGTTCTAAAAACATAGTATATAAATATTCCTAAACATACAATATAAGCCCATATAGCAATTACATTAATAATACCTGTTGTATTATTATTAATGATTGCTAAAATAGAATTAGGTATATAAGTTTTTATAAAACCATTCACGCTAGGCCAATTTATATTAGCGTCAATCAATGTTAATACCCTTAAAACTAAATCAATAATACCTATAATATATATAAAACTACTAAATTTTCTAAAAAAACATACTACTAATATCACAATAACTAAAAATACAACTAAATCCATTATATCACTTCCTAACCACTTATTATTTCATAATCATTTTTTAAAGTTTCTATTTTACCTAAATCATTATAAACAATTTTAATAATATAAGAACTCATTTCAGAATAAAGATAATGCTCATAATTACTTAAGTCAAGTTCAACATTTAAAACTTTATTATCTTTTTCTTTCATTTTTATTTCAACAGTTGTTTTCATATCTTCTATAATTTCATTTTTAAAATTTTCAACTATATCTTTTAAAGGAACTAAATAGCTTTTTTCTATACTTCCATCCGCGTATTTTGTTTCATAATTAAGTTCTCCTAATGATATTAATTTACTAACATTATAAGGTTTTAATTTAAATAAATTAACATCTGTAAAAGTTGCTGATAATATTTTAATTTTATTATCTACTATTTCATAAATAACATTATCTTTTAAATAAATATTATCATTTACTAAAGTAACTACTCCATCTGTTTTTCCTTGATGATTATAAATCATTTCATTATTATTTTTTACTTCTTTTATTTGTAATAGAAAACTATAATTATTCATTTCTTGATATGTTTCCAAAATTGTTTTTTCTTTTACTTCTTTAGACGGTAAAATTTTAGGGTCATCATTAGGTTTTAAAAGTCCAAATACAAAGATAAAAAATATTACATAAATTAATAAAATAGCAATTGAACGATATCTTTTAACTTCCCAGATAGTTTTTAATTTATCTATTAAATTATTCTTTACTTCCTTATTCATAAATAACTCCTAACCTAATATTTTTCCAATTACATTTCCTTTGTTTTTTTCTCCATTAACAAACTCTAAAGCAGTCATTTTTCTTTTTCCTTCTGGTTGGACAACAGTTAAAACAATTTCTCCATTATTAACTTTAACCCCTATTCCATCATTATGAATTTTTGTTATTTGCCCATCTAATATTTCAGGATAAAAATTATCACTTATATAACATTGCCAAACTTTTAAAATTTTTCCTTCATATATGCAATATGCACCTGGCCATGAATTCAAGCCACGGACTTGATTATATATTTCTTTTTTTGTTTTTGAAAAGTCTATTTTTTCATCTTCTCTTTTAATAGTTGGAGCATATGTAGCTTCTTCATTATTTTGTTTGATACGATTAGCTTTTCCTTCTAATATTTGTGGTAAAGCCTCAATAATCATTTCAGCACTTAACATACTTAATTTATCATGTAAACTACTAGCTATTTCATCATTAGTTATTTCTATCTGGCGCTGGTAAATTATATCTCCCTCATCCATTTTAGTATCACTATACATCAAAGTAATACCTGTTTTATTATATCCATCAATAATAGCATGATGTATAGGCGCCGCACCTCTTAATTTTGGTAATAATGAAGCATGTATATTTACAACACCTAAACGTGGATAATCAATTATCTCTTTTGGTAATATTTGACCATATGCACATGTTATAATTAAATCTGGCTCTAAAGATAAAACTTCATCATATTGTTCTTTTAAATTTTCAGGTTGAACAACCAATAAAGTATTATCATTTGCTAAACGTTTTATAGGAGAGATTAATACTTTCCCATCTCGACCACTTTTTTTATCAGGTTGAGTTACAACAGCTTTAATCTTATAATGTTTTAATAAAGCCTCTAAAACAGGAACACCAAATACTGGAGTTCCCATAAAAACTATTTTTGGTTCTTTTTCTATTATAATATCTTCTAAATTCAATTTTATCACCCTATCTTTTATTTTATCATAATTTAGCTAAAATAACTATATTTTAGATGGATTTAAATCAATTTCAAGTTGAATATCTTTATTTATTAAATATTTGTTATTAATAAATTCTAATTCATTTATAATATTACTGACATTTTTATATTTAATAATGATTTGAAAAAAATAATTATTATTAATTTTAGGCATTGAATTTGGACTAGGTCCTAAAATTAATTCATTTTTTAAATTTTCTTTTAGATAACTTACTATTTTATTTCCCTCTGTTAAAATTTTATTTGTATTAAATCCTTTCATTCTAATTAAGCAAATTTGATAATAAGGAGGATATTTTAATTTTTTTCTAATATTCATTTCTTGTAAATAAAATGATTTATAATCATGATTACTGGCAAATACAATACTATAGTGGTCAATATTAAATCCTTGAATTATAACTTCACCCTCCATATCTCCTCTACCTGCTCGACCAGCTACTTGATTTAACAAGCTAAAAGTTCTTTCAGCACTTCTAAAATCAGGAATATTTAAAGAAGCATCCCCATTAACAACAATAACTAAAGTAACTTTAGGAAAATCAAGCCCTTTGCTTATCATTTGAGTT
The DNA here is from genome assembly GCA_019421005.1 of bacterium. Classification (GTDB taxonomy): domain Bacteria; phylum Bacillota_I; class Bacilli_A; order RF39; family UBA660; genus CALVXC01. Next base: position 21,954 of record JAHZGA010000008.1, read on the forward strand.
CCAATTAGGATATTATATTTTAAATTTTTAAAATCATTAATAATCTTTTCATGACTACCTTTTCTTCTTGTTGTATCAACATCCATTCTAACAATTTTAGGGTCCTTATCATTAAACATTTCTTTAACTATTTCAACTAATTTTTCTGTTCCCATTCCAAAATCTTCTATGTTTTTATCTTTACAATTAGGACAGAATTTAATTTTATAAGTTTGATAATTGCAATAATGACAAACCATTTTATTAGCATTTTTATGATATGTAAGTGGTATATCACAATTAGGGCATTTATGAACATAACCGCAATTATGACAGTTAATTGTAGTTGAATAACCACGTCTATTTAATAAAATTATGATTTGTTCATTTTTATTTAATCTATCATTAATTTTTTCTATAGCTTCTTTTGATAATACACTATAACCTTCTTTAAAAGATTTTTTCATATCTATTAAAGTAACTTTAGGTAAATTATTATTTATTCTTTTAGGCATTTCTAATAATTTATAATAATTCATTTTAGCTTTAGTATAACTCTCTATAGTAGGAGTAGCACTTCCTAAAACAATTGGACAATTATATTTTTTTGCCCGATACATTCCCACTTCAATAGCACTGTAACGAGGATTATTTTCTTGTTTATATGTATTAGAATGTTCTTCATCAATTATTATTAAACCTAAATTGGTAAATGGAGCAAATATTGCACTTCTAGCACCTATTGCAATACTTACTTCTTTTTTTTCTATTTTGCGCCACTCATCATACTTTTCTCCATCACTTAAACCACTATGTAAAATAGCAATTGTTTTTCCAAAGCGTTTTTTAAAATTATTTACTAATTGAGGAGTTAAACTAATTTCTGGTACTAAAACAATAGCTTCTTTTTTTTCATCTATAACTTTTTTGATAATCTGCATATAAACTTCCGTTTTACCACTTCCTGTAACTCCATGTAATAAATATGGTTTAAATTTATTTAAATTATCTACTACTTCATCAACAACTTTTTTTTGATCACTAGTTAAATTAAGATCTGATTTTTCTTGAATATCATCATCATCTAAACGATATTTTTCTATTTTTTTTATTGTTAAAATATTTTTATCTAATAAAGTTTTTACTACTGAAGATGATATTTCATCAGCTTGTTTTTTTAAAATCATTTTTTTATCATTAAATAAATCTATTATTAACTTTTGTTTTGGTGTTAATTTATCTATATAATTTTTATTTAAAATTAAATAATTGTCATACTTTTTATTAATTACAACTCCTTTTTTTGCTTTTAAAGCTTTAGGTAACATTGTTTGATAAACACTTATTAAATTAGAAAATGTTTTTTTACTTAATAATTTTCCAAGTTCAAGCATTTCTCCATTAATAACAGGATTTTCATCAATTAAATCAATAATTTCTTTTAATTCAAAATCTTCTTTTATATTATCTTCTATCTTTAAAACAAAGCCCTCTAATTCACGGTGATTAAAAGGTACTAAAACTCTTATTCCTACTTTTATTTTTTCTTTAAATTTATCAGGAATAAGATAAGTAAATGTTTTTACAATTTGTCTAGCTCTTATTTCAATTAATACATGCGCTATCATAATTTACCTCCTAAAAATATAATAACAAACATTTGTTTGTTGGTCAATAGAAAAAATAAAAAAAAGTGAAAAAATTTCACTTAATTAATTTCAATTACTTTTTTAGATTTTTCTTTGTCTTCTTTAGGAACGATAATTTTTAATACACCATTATCAAATGATGCTTTAATTGCTTCTTCATCAACTTTTCCAACATAAAACTTTCTTTTAATTTGACCATAAAATCTTTCTTGACGAATAAAATCTTTTTCTTCTTTGTTTTCTTCATGATCTTTAACTGCACTTATTGTTAAATATCCATCATTACATTCAACTGTAATATCTTTTTTATCAATTCCAGGAATGTCTGCCACTATATGATAGCAATTATCCTTTTGATAAATATCACACTTCATATTTGTCATATTTTCATCGTCCATAAAGTTGTCAAAAATATTATCTAAATAAAATTTCTTTGGTAACATATCTATTCCTCCTAACATTATAAGTATACCACTGTTTTTAGCACTTGTCAATAAAAAGTGCTAATTTATATAAAAATTTATAAAATTCATCGTAGTAAACAGCTTTAAAACTTTTTCAGTATTACTTACTAGAGCTTTAAAGCATCTACGATATGTATTTCCTAATAGTTAAGAAACCTTAATTTCTGTTAAGACCTTTTTTGGAAAGTATTATACTAACCTCTTAACCTAGGAGGGGTAAACCTTGTTTTCCTACTCCTCTATTTAAGTACCTTGGTTTCTTAAATCACGGTTTTGAAGGAAATCTGGGCGGACGCCATAGTTTGTGTTAGAAGCACCATTACTGTTCAAGTTACCATTCTGGTTCACGTTCCAAGCCAAATACACCTCATTCAGGTTTACCCCTATAAAAATATCATTTGATATTTTTACCATTATTTATTATTTTTTACTGTGGTTTTTTTCCACATTTGCCACCGTAGACAAGCTGTCGCTTACCTACGGATTTTTTTTCAGACGTGCTATAGCACATCTGCGACAAAATTGTACTGTAATCTTTTTTACTTATATTACCTATTACAATAGCTTTTATAACTATTATAGTTATCACACTTACAATTTTACATCCTTTACTGTTTGCTCTTTATCTTTGTTATTTTATCTTTGACACATTCTTTATTTTTTGCATTTACTAGGTTTAGATTTTAAGATTTTGAGATTGTTATAACTGGGCGCAGACCGAAGCTGTCAGCATTGTCAACACTGGACCTGTCAAGGTAACCACCGGCGTACACGCCCCAAGCGCGGCTAATCTTACCGTAATGAAGCGAAGATGTCCAATATCCGTGGGTTGGACAATTCATATCATCTGAACACATTGGTAAAATATCTTCAAACATATAACTTGGTAAAAGTACTGAACTATTGTTTTTTAAATAATTAATTACAGCCAAATAATATGCTTTTGTTGTACTATAATCACTTCGATTTATATTTGCCTGAGCTTGCTGCATAGCTGTTTGAAAATCGTTTTCATAATTATTTATAAATTCTTCTTCACTTAAACTACTATAACTTGGTAACATTGCTTTTAATTCTTCAAATGTTATCATTCTTGCTGTGCTTTTAGCTTGTCCTGTCCAACTTGATACATCACTTGCTAATTGAGCATTTGCTGTTACTGGTCCATCTGCATTATTTCCACTTGTATTCCAAGCTACCATATTAGTTGTATTATGGTCTAATATTAAATTAACATTACTCCCACTTGAAGATATCACATACCATTTCATACATCCTGTTTTATTTTCATTTTGACTATTACTTGCTGTATAATTGGAACAATCTTTTTCTTCAGTTTCTGGATTATAATATACTACATCTCCTACATTGTAAGGTATTATTTCTTTTGTTATATCTGTATCTCCTACTTTATATTGTCCATATATTATTTGGCCGAATATATCACTTACTGATATATCATTTGTTGGTAGTTTACTCATATTATCTGACAAACTTATTTTTATGTAAGCTTTTTTAGTTTCTTTGGCTTTTAGTTCATCTCCTAGTTTTATTTCAGTATTATCTTGATATTTCATTTCAGCTACCAATCCATTTTTTACTGTTTCCTCATCAGTTGTTTTATTTGCCCCACTTCCTGTATAAGTAAACTTATTTTTATCTGGATTTGTTACACTTGTTACCTTGGCATCTATTGTTCCATCATTTACAATATCAAAGTTACATATTATATAATCTTTTGGTGCTTTTAATTTACTATTACTTAATTCTATTGTTGTTTTATTTTTAATTTCAATATCTCCTGCTTCTGCATAGTTATATCCTGTACACCTTGCATTTTTAAAATTAATATTCCAACTATCTGCTGTTGCTCCTAATCTTGCTGAACCTGTAATATTTAAACTACTACTTAAGGCTGCATATCCTATTGATAACCCTAATATCATTACACTTAATATTATTATCACTGTTTTTTTATTCATTTCTAAATCATTCCCTTCTTTTCTCAATAATAATATTTTTAACCACATAAAAGCCATAGTAAAAATTAATCTACCATGACCTTATTAGATTTTATATTAGATAGTTTTATTTCAGAATAAAGTATACTAGCAGTACACTTTACCCCCCCCCCACAGGTAACTATTAGTTAACTTTGTTTTATAATTATTTTCATTACTTAATTTAATCATATTAGTTACCTCCTATCTATCTTAATTCAATTATATATTTTTTTATTATAAATGTAAATACTTTTTTAATTAATTTACACTTTACTTTTTAGTACCTAAATAATATTTTTTCTTACCTCTTTTAATAATTAAAACTTCATTTTCAATTAAATCATCATTACTAATCAAATAATTTTCATCAGTAACCTTATTAGAATTAACACTAATTGAATTTGAATTTAATAATTCTCTTGCTTCTCTTTTACTTGAACAAATATTATTATTAACTAAAATATCAATTATTTTTGAATTTATTTCAAAATTAAAATTTGGAACTTCTTTTAAAGCTTCCTTTATTTCATCGATTTTCAATTTAGAAAAATCGCCATTAAACAATGAAGCACTTATTCTACTTGCTTTTAAATATTCATCTTCTCCATGTAAGAAAGTAATAACTTCACGCGCTAAAGCATCCTGTGCCAAACGTTTTTCTGGTTCTTTTTTATGATTTTTTTCAATTTCTTCAATCTCTTCTTTTGTTAAAAATGTTAATTTCTTTAAATAATCAATTACACATAAATCATCAGAATTTATTAAATATTGATATAATTCATAACTAGAAGTTTTATTTTTATCTAGCCATAAAGCATTACCTTCAGTTTTACCAAATTTAACACCATTTGAATCTAACACCAAAGGCATAGTCATACCAAATAATTCAACATCATTTTTTTTACGACTTAATTCAATTCCAGTTGTAATATTTCCCCATTGATCAGAACCTGCTACTTGTAATGTAACACCTTTATTTTCATTTAACCATACAAAATCCATTCCTTGTAAAATTGTATAAGCAAATTCACAAAATGTAATTCCAGATTCCAATCTTCTATTAATTATATCTTTATTTAACATATAATTTACATTAATATATTTACCATAATCTCTTAAAAAATCAATAGTATTTATATCTTTAGTCCAATCATAATTATTAACAACTTCAAATCCAAAAATTTCTTTTGCTTGTTTAGTTAAACCAACAACATTTTTATTAACTTCTTCTTTAGTTATCATTTTTCTTTCTTTAGTTGGTTTTGGGTCGCCTATTAATCCGGTAGCGCCTCCAATTAATAAAATAGGTTTATGTCCATATTTCGCTAAACGAGTTGCAATTAAAAAACTTGAAAAATGTCCTATATGCATGGAATCCGCAGTTGGATCTGTTCCTATATAAAAAGTTAATTTTTCCTCATTTAATTTTTTTTCTAATAAAGGACTGCTAATATCTTTAATAAGTCCTCTATATTTTAAATCTTCATATAATGTCATTATTCTTCTCCTCTCATTATTTCAACACCACTACTTGTTCCTATCCTAGTAACACCCAATTTAATAAATTCATTGGCTTGTTCATAAGATTTAATTCCACCACTTGCTTTAACTTCTAATAAGTCATTTTTAACTTCATTAATAACTTCTATATCATGAATACTTGCACCTCTTACTCCAAATCCAGTTGAAGTTTTAATAAAATTAACAAATGTTTCGTTACATATTTCAGTTATTTTTCTTATTTCATCATCAGTTAAATAACAAGTTTCAATTATAACTTTTAAAATTCTTCCTTCTAAAACTTCTCTTACACTTTCTATTTCTTCTTTAATATAGTCATAATCTTTATCTTTTAAAGCTCCTATATTAATAACCATATCAATTTCATCTGCACCATTTTCTATAGCTATTATAGCTTCATATTCTTTAGTACGTACATGAGATGCACCTAAAGGAAAACCTATAACTGTACAAATATCTACATTACTTTCTTTAAGTAAATCTTTAGCTAATTCAACATAACATGGATTTACACATACTGTTGCAAATTTATATTTAATAGCTTCATCGCATAATTTTTTTATATCTTCTCTAGTTGCATCAGGTTTTAAATTAGTATGATCTATATATTTATTTAACTCCATAAACTCCTCCTAATCTTTATGTATTTTTTCAATTATTTCTTCAATACGTTTACCATTTTCAATAGAATTATCATAAACAAATTCTAATTCTGGAATATGTCTAAGGTCAATTCTTTCACTTAAACATTTTCTAATAAAGCCTTTTGCATTTTCTAAAGCCTTTAAAGTTATTTCTTTTTTAGTATCATCTAAAACTGTTATATACACTTTAGCAAAGCTTAAATCATTAGTTACATGACAATCAGTAACTGTTACAAATTTAATATGTTCATCTTTTATTTCTGTAGCTAAAATATAACTAATTTCTTTAACCATATTACTATTAATTCTTTCTAATTTTATACTCATTCTTCATCACCTTTTTTTATTATACAGAAAATATAATTTTATTTCAACTATTATTTAAAGAATGTATTTTTTTAATTCTAAACCATATACAATTTTATACATAGTAATATCATTTTTTTACATCTTATAGTACTATTTCTTTACTTCATCATCTTGAATGTATTACTAACTAAATCTTTAAAATTAATAACACTATTAACTTCTTCTTTTGTAAAATAGGCTAAATATTCTATATTTCCATTCCCACCTTTTACTGGAGAATATGTGATATTTTTTAAATTGTAGTTTATCCTTTTAAATGATGTTACAACATTTTTTACTACATTTTCATGAACCTCTTTATCAAGTATTATTCCTTTATATTTATCTGCAATAGCTTTTCCACATTCAAATTGTGGTTTAATTAGACATATTATTTCTTTTGCATTTATATTACTTAATTTATCTATTATTTTTGTTACACTTATAAATGAAACATCTATTGTTATTAGGTCTACTTTTGATAAAATAGGATCATCAAATTTTCTTATATCAGTATTTTCAAATACATGTACCTTATTATTATTTCTAATTCTTTCATCTAATTGGTTACTTCCTACATCAACACATATTACTTCTTTTATATTATTTTTAAGTGCGCAGTCAGTGAAACCTCCAGTAGATGAACCAATATCTAACATCGTTTTGTTAGTTAAATCTATCTTAAATTCAAATATTGCTTTTTCTAATTTTAAACCACCTCTAGAAACATATTTTAATACTTCATGGTTAAGAGTTATTTTATCAGTTTCCTTTACATAAAAAGAAGGTTTTGTAATTATTTTATTATTCACTAAAATATTAGAAGCTTTTATTTCCATCTGGGCTTTACTTCTTGTTTCACATATCTGCCTACTTACTAATTCAATATCTAGTCTTACCATTGCAACATTTCCTCGTATAATATATTTTGTAAGTATTTTTTACTTACAATTTATTATTCTTTCTAGTTAGTTTTTAACTAACAAAATTTATTTATTGGTTGAGATACTCTTGTGTTAAAATATTATTGAAATATTTTTGACTGAGATCTATTCATACATCTCTTGTAACCCTCTATGGTTTTTACTCTGAAAGACTGTTTCTCTTCTTATTAGTCATATCTCTTCTAACTCAGATGCTGTTTCTATTTTCTTATTAGTTCGCAGTATCCAAATCCCTAATAGAAAATATGTATTCTAATAACGGAGTTGTCGTAAGCTAGTAAGCTAGAGTTATCGTTGCCAATTATATTTCACAAAAATTTAATAAGAAAGGTGGTGATATCTATGACTAATTCTTTGTTCATTGGTGTTGATGTTTCACTCCAATCAAATCAAATTTGTGTTTTAAATTTTGATCAACATAAGTTCTTCAATTTGAAATTTCCTAATACTCCTGATGGCTGTGAAGATGCAATCAACAAAATCAAAAATATTTATGATAAGTTTTATTTTGATAAAATTGTTGTTGTTTGTGAAGCTACTGGTATGTATTCTTTCAAATCCTAATTTTTTTATCTTTTCATCAATATTAAATATTCCTCTTTACCTCATTATACCATTTCTTTTCTAAATATTTAAGATTAATATTATATATTTTGATTATTTACTCTACAATGGTTAGATATAATTTCATTATTTAATATAATGTTTTTAAATACTACATCATATAAATGAATTTTTTTCTAAATACATATTAAAAAATACCAAATAATTTGGCATTTAATATTTTATAGTTATACCCTCTTTTACTAGAGTATTATCTATTATTTTAACAAAATAAACTTTTATATTCTTTTCTTTTAAAGTATTATATATTAATCCTTTGGAACTGCCATATTTTAAATGTCCTAAATAACTAGCTTTTACTTGTTCTAGTTTTTCCCCTTTTAAACTCTTCATCTTTCTTTTAAACTTCTTTTTTGTTTGAGTTGATACTTTCATTATTATTTTATTATTTTTTATATAATAATGATATCCTAAAAAATTAAAACCATTCTTACTACTTATTATACTTGTTTTACTATTTAGTTCTAATTCATATTTTTTTATTAAAAATGTAAATACCTTTTTAATAAAAATCAGTATTTTTAATATAACCATTATCACTTTATAAAAAAAATGTCATTACGACATTTTATATTTTTAAGTATTTGCGCACAGCTCTATAACTACCAAACATACCAACTAAAATACCAATTCCTAATAGAGCAAGTGAAACTAAATAAATAAATGGTTGCGGTTGAATTAATTTAATAAATGGAGAAAATAATTGACCATTAAAATTATTATAAAGAGCATTATATCCATATATAGTTACACCTATTGGAATAATAGAACCTAATATTCCTAAAAATAAACCTTCTAAAATAAATGGAATTTTTATATTAGTATTTGAAGCTCCTACCAAACGCATTATTTCTATTTCTCTTTTACGTGAGAATATAGTTATCTTAATTGTATTAGCAATTAAGAAAGCAGTTACTAATACAAGTGCGACTACAATACCAACTGTTATTTTTTTAACAGTATCAAATACAGATATAAGTTGTTCAACCATTCCTTCTCCATATTTAACAATTGTAACATTATCCATATTTTCAATTTTTTTAGCAACTTCACCTATTTTTTCAATATCAGTTACCTTTACTTGAAAAGTTGGTTGAAGAGGATTACTATCATCATCCCAATTAGACATTATATTATTAAAAGTTTCAGATGAATTTTTTATATCAGCTGTAACTTCAGCTTTTGACTGATAAGTAACAGAATCTATATATTTTAAACTATTAATGCTATCTTCTATAACATCAACTTCATCTTGTTTTATATCACTTTTCAAGAAAACAACAACAGTTACATCTTTTTCAACTAAATCAACAAAATTATTAACATTATATGATAGAATTATAGCTAAAGCCATAACAATTAAAGTTATTGTTATACATGAAATAGACGCTAGTGAAAGAGAGAAATTTCTAAATACACTTTTAAACGAGTCCCTAATGTTTCTACTTAAAATTCTAAATACTTTCATTTTTATATGTTCCTTTCGCATAATCCTTTAAAACTCTTCCAGAATCTAACAAAATAACTCGTTTTTTAGCTCTTTCAACTAAAGCAGTGTCATGGGTTACCATTATTATTGTTGTACCCAATTTATTAATACTATCTAAAACTTTCATTATCTCCCGGCTAGTTCCCTCATCTAAATTACCAGTTGGTTCATCACAAATAAGCAACTTTGGTCCATTTACAATAGCCCTGGCAATTGCAACTCTTTGTTGTTCTCCACCAGATAATTGCGTTGGATAATTTTTAGCTTTTCCTTTTAATCCAACTAAATCTAAAACCTTTAAAACTTTAGAATGAATTTCATCTTTAGGCAAACCTAAAACTTCTAAAGCAAATGCTACATTCTCATAAACAGTTAATTTTTGAAGCAATTTAAAGTCTTGGAAAACAACACCTAATTTTCTTCTTAATTTATAAACTTTTCTATTTTTTAATTTTGCTACATTTAATCCTCCAACGATTATTTCACCTGAAGTTGGTTTTTCTTCACGATAAAGCATTTTCCCTAAAGTTGATTTTCCACAACCAGTTGGTCCAATAATAAAAATGAAATCACCTTTTTCAATATTTAAACTAATACCTTGAACTGCTATAACACCATTTTTATATTGTTTTTTTACATTTCTTATTCTTATTAAATCCATTTTATCTACTACCTTTCGATTCATATACATCTGTTATTAACAAAACAGCATCTTTATCTATTTCATTTATAGCATCTTTTAATATAAAATATTCCCTTGTTGGAATAATACACATTAAAAGTTTTTCTTTATTATTAGTAAATCCCCCTCTTGCTTCAATAACAGTTACTCCCCGTCCTAATTTTCGCGTTATATAAGTTTTAATTTCTTTATCATAATCAGTAATTATATAAAACGCTTTAGCATTAGAAATTCCTAAAATAACCTTATCCATAACAGCACTTAAAATATATAGAAAAACTAAAGAATACATCAATCTTGTTATTCCAAAGGTAAAAACACCTAAAGAAATTATTATCAAATTTAATACCATATTAGCTTTACCTAATGATATTTTAAAATACTTATTTAATATTTGCATGACTGTATCAGAACCACCAGTTGAAAATCCAGCTCTAAAAACTAACCCTTGTCCTATTCCATAAATAAAACTTCCAAAAATAACTGAAAGTAATACATCACTATTGTCAATAACAATGTAATTAGTTAAAGGTTTAGTTAACTCCACTAAAAGGGGATAACCAAGAGCGCCTAAAATAGTATTCTTGATCTTTTTAGGACCAATTGTAAAATAGCCTATAACTAATAAAAGAACAGTTAAAACAAAAATTATAATTGATGGTTCTATTCCTAAAAAATTATTTATTATAATAGCTATACCACTAAAATTAAGAACAATTTTATTAGGAAACATAAATAAATTAAAAGCAATTGCTAGTAAAAAAACTCCTGTTATTAATTCTAAATAACGCCTAGGTCTCTCTTTTTTTAAAATATCCAATTGTAATATTTTTTCTAATTGATCATTTTTATTAAATTTCATTTAATCAACACCCTTTAATTCAGCATTTATAAACACATCAATTTCTCCATCCATTACTTTAGATACATTAGATACTTCAACATTTGTTCTATGATCTTTAACCATTGAATAAGGATGCATAACATAACTTCTTATCTGCGAACCAAATTCAATTGAACTTAAATTTCCTTTAATTTCTTTAATTTCACTATTTCTTTTTTCTAATTCTAATTGATAAAGTTTATTTTTTAAAATTTCTAAAGCCTTTTCTTTATTTTGAATTTGACTTCTTTCATTTTGACAAGTAACAACAATTTTAGTTGGTAAATGGGTAATTCTAACCGCACTGTCGGTTGTATTAACACCTTGTCCACCTGCACCACTACTACGATAAACATCTATTTTTAAATCCGTATCTTTTAAATAAATATCTATATCTTCATTATCAAAAAGGGGCATAACATCAACTGAAGCAAACGAAGTATGTCTTCTTTTATTGGAATCAAATGGAGAAATTCTAACTAAACGATGAACACCTTTTTCACCTTTTAAATAACCATAACTATTTTCTCCTCTTATTATAGCAGTCACACTTTTTATTCCAACTTCATCACCCAATTGTTCATAAGTTACCTCAATTTTATAATTCTTTTTTTCACACCATCTAAAATACATTCTTTTAAGCATATTAGCCCAATCACACGCTTCGGTTCCCCCTGCTCCAGAATGAATTTCAATAATAGCGTTTCCTTTATCATAAGGACCATTTAAAGTCAATAAAACATCCCAATCATTTAAACTATTTTCAATTTCATTTATATCATTTTCTAATTCTGATTTAATTTCATCATCCATGATGGAAATAATTTCCAAATTATTTTTAATTTTTTCTTTCAATTCTTTAAATTTATTTAAACTATTTCTTAAACTATTTAATTCTTGAATTATTTTGGAACTTTCATTATTGTTACTCCAAAAATCAGGTTGAATAGTTTTATTTTCTAATACTTTAATTCGTTCTTCCTTACTTTCGGGGTCAAAGTAACCTCCAAAGTTCTTCACTTCTTTTTTCTAATTTTTGATATGTTTCTAAAATTTCATTTGCCAGCATATATCCTCCAATCATAAAACTATTATAACATTTTTTTATTAAATTTAAAAGAAGTACCACCCATTTTATAATTTTTTTTACTACTTAAACAGTAAATGACAAAATTATAATTTAATCGTATATACAATAATATTAAAAGAAATAAATATTTAAACTTTACTAAACAAAACAGTTAAAAACATCAATTTTGTTTAGTACACTGTACAAAATTGACAACAACAAAATTATAATATATAATATTATATAAGGAGACTCTTATAATAAAAACTAGATAGTCAAGTAATACAAAATTTGA
>JAHZGA010000009.1 GCA_019421005.1 bacterium
TAAAAATTGGAATATATAAGCAACCTTACAAATTAATTATACAACAATTTTAATTAAAAGAAAAGAGTATTGAACTTTGTCAACACTCTGAAAAATAATAAGAAATTAATCTTATTATTTTTTTATTATAAATTGATATCCAAAATAAATTGCTCCAGTTAATATAATAACTAACATTATAAAAAGAATTACTTTAAGAAAAGTATTATTACTCTTTTCTTCCATCATATTATCCATTTCATCTTCAAAATCTTCATCTTTAAATCCCAAACTTGAAGTGAAAAATGATTTATCAATTTCATCTTCTTTATAATATTTATAATCTTTCTTTTCTTCAAGAATTTGTTTTATAGATAAAGAGTTATCGGTATTAGTACCATTTGATTTTAAACTATCTAACATTTCAAAACCACCGGTTTTACTATTTAATTGATTTAATTTACTATTACTAGTAATAGTATTAAATAATTCTTTTAATTCTTCTTTTTGTTCAGCATTTTCAATTTTTAAATTTTTCAAAATATCATATTGAGTATTTCTTAAATTATATCTCTTATCATCTTCACTACGTTCATCTTTAGCCTTTTTTAAAACATCTCTAATATCATAAGCACGACTATCATAATCCTTTTCAATTGAAATTTTATGTTCTGGTCTTCTAAAAGAATCATCAAGTTTTCTTTCAACTTTTTTTTCTGGAATAATCATTTTTTTTACTTGTTCTATATCTATTTCATTCGGCTTATCAATAGTGGTGATGCCTTCTATATTGCTATATGAACCTTTTTCATAAATGGATTCATATAATTCTTTATTTAGACTACTACGTTGTTTAGGTACATCAGTTTTATAATATCGTTCCATTCTACTTGACACTCTACCACCTCGCTATCATAATAATATCATATTTTTAAAACTTTTAAAACTATTTCCTTGCATTTTTTTACAATTTTATTTATAATTTTATGTAAGGAGAGTGATATTATTAAAGCTAGAGTTTCAAAAGATGTTTGTATCGGATGTGGAGCTTGCCAAGCTCTTGTACCTTCTGTTTTTGAAATCAACGATGAAGGTATAGCAGAAGTAAAAATGGATATCATTGAAGATAGTTTAAAGGATGAAGTTAAAGAAGCAGCTGAAACTTGTCCTACTGGGGCAATTGAAGTTGAAGAATAATTTTATTCTTTTTTTTATATAAAAAAACTCATTTCTTGGAAATGGGTTCATATTAAATTCTTTAATCTTTTTTTAAATAATTATATAAAACTTTTATTTCTTTAGGATTTAATTTTCGATATTCACCAGATTTTAAACCAGTTAAATCTAAAATTCCTACCCTTTCTCTTTTTAGTTTTAAAACTTTATATCCAACAGCTTCAAACATTTTTTTAACTTGATGATTTTTTCCTTCATGGATAGTTAATTCAACTAAAGAATTTTTATTTTTTTTATCAACTTTTTTTATTCTTAATTTAGCTTTAGATGTTTTAACATTATCTATATAAACTCCATTTTTAAGTTTATAAATTGCTTCTTTAGTTAAAATTCCATCTATTTTAGCAATATAAACTTTATCAATTTTATTTTTAGGATGCATTAATAAATCGGCTAAAACTCCATCATTAGTTAAAACTAATAAACCTGTTGTATCATAATCTAATCGTCCTACTGGATAAATCCTTTTATTTGTTTTAATTAAATCAGTAACTATTTTTCTTTTTTTATCATCATTCGTACTTGTAATATATCCTCTTGGTTTATATAAAAGATAGTATTCTTTTTCTTCTTTTTTTAAAATTGTGTCATTTATTCTGACAATATCTTTACTAGAAACCTTAACACCTAGAGTGTCAACCTTTTTTTCATTTACGAAAACATGACCTTTTTTTATTAATTCTTCTGCTTTTCTTCTTGAACAGTAACCACTATTAGCAATAATTTTTTGTAATCTTTCCATCAAAATCACCTAATAGTTATTATACATAATTTTTTTTAAAAAAGCAATTTAACAAGGAATACTGAAGCAATTATTCCAACTAAATCTGCAAGTAATCCAACTGTCATCGCATATCTTATTTTTTTTATACCTACACTTCCAAAATATAAAGTTAATACATAAAATGTTGTTTCTGTTGATCCTTGTATAACTGAACCTAGTCTTCCTATAAAACTATCTGGGCTATAGGTATTAAATAAGTCATTTAACATTGCTAAAGAAGCAGTCCCTGATATTGGCCTCATCAAGGCTAAAGGGATTATATCAGCATAATTTTTAAATAGTTTTTCAAAAATATCTAATATACCACTATTTACCAAAATATTTATACTTAAAATCATAGCTAATAAACAAGGAAACATGGAAATTATCATTGGGAAACTTTCCTTTGAACCTTCTATAAATGCATCATAAACGTTAATTTTTTTTATTATTCCATATAGTATTATTAATAATACCAATAAAGGGATAATTAAGTTAGATATATTAAACATTTTTATTCCTTCTTGCTATTATATTATCTATTATTAAACCACAAATTGTAGATATTAAAGTAGATAAAATACAGGCTAAAACTATATCAGTAGGATTTTTACTGTGATGCATCATTCTTAAGGAAATAACAGTAGTTGGAATAATAGTTAAACCGCTAGTGTTTAACACTAAAAACGTTATCATACTTCTAGAAGCTTTTTCACTTTTATTTAATTCTTGTAATGATGCAATAGCTTTTAATCCTAAAGGAGTTGCTGCATTACCAAGACCAAATATATTAGCAATCATATTAGAAGCCATATAGCTAAAAGATTCATGGTTTTTAGGAATATCTGGGAATATCTTTTTTAAAATAGGATAAATTAATTTAGAAAATTTATTTAATAATCCAGCTTCTTTAGCAATATTCATTATTCCTAACCATAAAGCCATGACAGGTAAAATTTTTAAAGCCATTTCTAAAGATGTAGTCGTACTGTTTAAAATCTGTTCATTTATAACATCTACTTTATTTGTAAAAAAACAAAATATTATCCCTATTATGATAAAAAAAGCCCATATTTTATTAATCATAATTTACCCTTTTTTAATATATAAATATCAGTTCTATTGATTTCTTTATCTCCTAGTTTTATTATTAAATAACCAACTTTAGAACGATTTTTATATAATCTTTTTTTTGTTAAATGATAATCAATACTTATATTTTTTTCTTCACTATTTGTTAAAGGATAATAGATATCATTTTTAATATAAAGTTTCTTCTTATAATAATTTTCTCCATCTATTTTTAAATACCCTTTTTTTAATATTTTTATTCTTTTATAATTATTAAAACCATATTCAAATAGATTTTTATGGTCATTAAAATCATTACCATCATTTAAAGTAACTACTACTAAATTTAAGTTATTATATGAAGCACTTGTAACTAAAGTTCTTCTAGCTTTTTCAGTAAAACCTGTTTTACCACCAGTGGTATATTCATACATTCTTAATAGTTTGTTTTTATTATGCCAAACATAAACATTTTTGTTAGTTTTTAATGTATATTTTTTAGTTCCTACTATCTTCCTATAAGTATCATTTTTCATTGCATAACTTTGTAATAAGGCCATATCATATGAAGTTGAGTAATTGCCTTTTTCTTGATCTAAACCAGATGGATTATTAAAAGTTGTATTTTTCATTCCTATTTTTTTTGCTAGTGAATTCATCTCTATTACAAATTTATCAAAACTTCCACTTACATGATAAGCTATTGCTAAAGCGGCGTCATTCCCACTTCTTAACATTAAACCATATAATAAATCTTTTAAAGTTAATTTTTCTCCTTGTTTTATATAAATACCTGAACCATATGCACCTATTATTTCTTCTCCAATTGTTACTTTTTTATTTAAATTTCCTTTTTCTAGTGCTACAACAGCTGTCATTATTTTTGATATAGATGCAACACTTCTGACATTGTGAATATCTTTTGAATAAAGAATTCTTTTACTATCTTGATCCATTAATATAACTGATTGTGCACTTGTTTCTAAAGCCCTTATATTAAATGGAATTAAAATTAATAATAAAAAAAATATTTTTTTCATATGATCACCTAATTAACCATATGAAGTTAAAATATTTTTTATGAAATTAAGATGTTTTTAATAATACATTTGATGTTAACCATGATGGGTTTTTATCTAGTACCCATGTTCTAGCTGTTTCATCTTTAACATAAATTGTTGCATTTGATTTTATTGAATTAAAAATACTACTATAACTTGTAACATTAGAAAAGTCAAAACTACTAATGTCTAAAGTATTTAGATTTTTACAATTAGAAAACATATACTGCATATTTGTTACTTTCACAAAAATATAAAATAAATCCTAAAAATATATTAATATTTCTAGTTGATTAACTAAATCTATCAAAAAAGCTTTTTCTTCTTTTATATTTTTTTCACATTTTTTATCACATCCTTTAGGACATGAAAAAGCCACAGTAAAATTACCATGACTAATAAGTTTTAAAGAGTTTAATTTGATACTGTTAGTTTTTGCCCCCTCCCCCTAGGTAGCATTTAGTTAACAAATTTTTATTCAATATAATTAATCAATCTTTCTTTAATAAATCAAATGGAACTGTAATCAAAACAGATACTACTAATATATAAATCCAATCAAACAAACCTATACCACTTGTATTAGCAACATCATGAAAAACTGGTGTATAAATTAAACAAATCAAAACCAATATAATGATACCATTGACTAACAAAACTACTTTATCTTTAAAACCATCAATTATATTAATAATAGTCATTTTCTTTGATTTAAATGAATAAGCAATCATAATAATTGACAAAATCAATAATGAATAAGAAACACTTACAGCTTTAAAAACAGAAATTTTTGTTAAATAAACATAGGTTATAAAAACAGCAATAAAAACTATTAAACCTTGAACAATACATCTTAATAAAGTTTTCAAATCAATAATACTAGAAGATTTATCTCTAGGAGGTTTTTTCATAATATTTTCATCACATTTAATTCTTTGAAAAATAATTGAACTTGTTGGATCAATTAACAGTTCTAATAAAACAATATGAACAGGTAATAATAAAACCGGCAATTTTAACAAAGGAATAACAAGCGCTAGTAAAGCAATTGGAATATGAATTGCTAAAATATAAGAAATAGCTTTTTTAATATTATTATAAATGTTACGACCATTTTTTACTGCTAATGCTATTGTATTAAAATTATCATCTAATAAAATAATATCAGCTGATTCTTTAGAAACACTTGTTCCTGTTCCCATAGCTATACCAATATCAGCTTTTTTTAAAGCAGACGCATCATTTATTCCATCTCCTGTCATTGCTACTACCTCGCCATTAGCTTGTAAGGCATCAACAATTCTTTTTTTATGATTAGGATAAACTCTAGCAAATATTATAACATCTTTAACTTTATTTTTAAGTTCTTCATCACTCATAACTTCTATTTCTTCACCAGTTAATATCAGTCCTTTTAATCCTAATTTATCTCCTATACTTTTAGCCGTAATTGCACTATCGCCTGTTATCATCATAACTTTTATACCAGCAGTTAAACATTCTTTTATAGAATTTTCAATACCTTTTCTTATTGGATCTACAAATGCAACTAAACCTTGAAATTCTAATTTATAATCTTTTAAATTTTCTTTTATACTTACATTTTCACTTGTTCCTACAGCAATTACTCTTAAACCTAATTTAGAAAACTCTTCAACTTTTTTATTAATTTTAGTTACTTCTTCTTTTTTTAAAGAACATAATTTTATAACACTTTCATAAGCACCCTTAACATATAAAACGTTGTTTTCTAAAATTAAACCCATCATTTTATCTTCATTATTAAAAACAAATTCATGTTTTAATTTATATTTAGTTATTTTTTTATTATCTAAACAATATTTTTTTAAAGCAATTTCCATATTATCATATGATTTTTCCAAACAAGATAAATATGAAGCTTCATAAAAATTATTATTATAAATATAAACATCTTTTACTTGCATTTTATTTTCAGTAATTGTTCCAGTTTTATCAGTACATAAAACAGTTATTTTCCCTAAATTTTCTACCGACCTCATATTTTTAGTTAAAGTATTTTTTTTAGCTAAATCAGCTGTTCCTAAAGCGAGAAAAACAGCTAAAACAACTGGTATTTCTTCAGGAATTGTTGCCATAGCAATTGTAATACCAGATAACAAAGATGCAATAAATCTATCTTTTAAAATAAGATTAGAATTATTAACAAAAGTTATAGCCATTATAGAAATAAATAATAATAAACTTATAACAGCATAAATATAAACAACTTTATTAACTTGATTTTGTAAAGGAGTTTTAACTTCTTTTATATTATTTAAATCTCTACCAATTTTTCCATATTCTGTATTTTTACCAACTGATACAATTCTAATAACCGCATTTCCAGTTACAACATAACTACCCTTATAGCAAATATTACTTTTAAAATAATTATCATCTTCTTTTAAACTTTTATAAACAACATCAGCTTCACCAGTCAAAGCGGACTCATTTAATCCTAAACCTTGTAATTCAACAACAACTCCATCAGCAGGAATTTGATCTCCTTCTTCAATTAAAACTAAATCACCTACTACTAAATCACAACTATTAATCACTACCTTTTTTCCATTTCTAATTACATCAACATTTAACATTGTTAATTTATTCAACTCTAAAACAGCTTTAGATGTTTTATACTGTTGAATAAACTCAATCATACAGGTAAATATTACACAACAAAGCATAATAATACCATCAATATATTCCCCTAAAATAAAATACACACTAGAGGCTAGAATTAAAAGTAATAAAGTTGGTTCTTTTAAAACTTTTATTAATTTAATAAATATGTTTTCTTTCTTAACTTTTTCTAATTCATTACTTCCATATTTTTCCCTTGAAATTAAAACTTCTTTATCTGACAACCCATTCATATAATCACCTATTAAATCCATTATAACACATTAACTATCTTAATAAGGCAACAATTTGAAAATAATTATATATTTTTGCACATATAACGTTAAAATTTAAATATGGAGTGATGTGCATATGGTTAACGTTTATGAAAGAATTAGAAACATTAGAGAAGATTTAGATTATAAACAATATCAATTTGCTAAAGACATCGGGGTAAAACCCTCAACATATAGTTTATATGAAAACAATTTAAGAACAATCCCACTTAATATTTTAGATAAAATTGCTATTAAACTTAATACTAATGTTGATTATTTATTAGGAATATCTGATAAAAGAAAATACCGTAATTCTAAACCTATGGATATGGAAATTTTAATAACTAATTTAAAAAAATATCGTAAAATAAATAATTTAAAACAAATTGATGTTGCAAATTATCTACATTGTACTAGACAAGCTTGGGGTAATTATGAACAAGGAATAAGGATAATTTCAATTGATAAACTATATGACTTTGCTAAATTAGTTAACATATCAGTTGACACATTAATTGGAAAAATTGATTATTGTCCACTTAAAATATCAAAAAACTGTTATAAAGAAAAATCTAAATAACAGTTTTTTTTATTTTAAATAAATATTAATTACAAATATATTTTTAATTATATTTTTCAAATATTTACTCATAATATGACTAGAAAAAGGTGAGTAAAATGATTGGTAATATTGATGAAACAATAAAAAAATTAAAATATGAAACTAATAATCTTGAAGATATTATTTATAGAATTAAAATAATTAACCGAAAAAAAATATGTATTATCTACAATGAACCATTAGTTTCCAGTACAAATATAAGTGATTTTATCATTAGAAGTTTAACATATATTGGTGATAAAAAAATATCATCAAAAAATGTTTTTAATACCATTAAAAATGATATAAGTAATTTTAAAGTTAAAACATTCTCTACTTATAAAGATTTATGTTATTACATGCATGCTGGATTTACAGTTGTTATTATTGAAGATGAAAAAGAAGGATTTGCTTTAGAAACCAGAGCAGATATAAGAAGATCCATATCAACACCTAATACCGAGAATACATTAAGAGGTTCAAGAGATTCCTTTATAGAAGATTATCAAACTAATTTAGGATTAATTAAAAAAAGAATTAAAACTAATGATTTATGGCTTAAAACATTTAATTTAGGAAGAAAAACGAATACCCAAACTGCTGTTTTAGCTATTAACAATATTGTAAAAAAAGATTTAGTTCAAAAAGTAATTGATAGATTAAATAAAATTGACATTGATGGAATTGTATCTAGTGATGCTTTAAAAAACTTAATTGAAAAAGAAAACAAAAGTCCTTTTCCAACAATATTAACAACCGAAAGACCAGATATAGTATCTGAAGCTCTTTTAAATGGTAAAGTTGCTATTGTAGTAGATAATAGTCCTTTTGTTTTAATAGTCCCAGCTGTTTTAAATGATTTTTTCAAAACAACTGAAGATATTTATGGTAAAAATCTTAATGTTTCAATAACTAGAATTTTAAAATATTTAGCGTTTTATATTGCTTTATTAGTCCCAGCGTTTTATATTGCCTTAATAACATATAATCAAGAAATGATTCCTACTGAACTGTTAGTAAATTTTGCAACCCAAAGAGATGGTGTTCCTTTTCCCGCTTTTTTTGAAGCAATTATGATGATTATTTCATTTGAAATATTAAGAGAAAGTGACTTAAGAACACCTAGTTTTACAGGAAGTGCCTTATCAATTGTTGGAGCATTAATTTTAGGTGAAGCCGCCGTTAATGCTGGTATTGTATCCCCAATTATGATTATTGTTATAGCCATTACGGCAATAAGTTCTCTACCATTTACTGAACCAGACTTAATTAATAGTTTAAGATGGTACCGCCTTGTATTTATGATTGGAGCAACATTTCTAGGAATGGTAGGAGTTGTTATAGCATTAATATATTTTATAATTAAAATAAGTAGTTTAAATTCTTTTGGAAAACCATATTTACTTCCTTATGCCCCAACAGTTATTACTGGACTTAAAAACAGTATTATTAAATTTCCATTAAAAAAACAAGATAAAAGATTAAATTATTTATCAAATAACATTATAAGACAAAGGATTGGTGATTATGAAGAAAATTAAACTAATACTATTAATTTTACCAATATTTTTAATAAGTGGTTGTTCTAATTACCGTGAATTAAATGATATTGCCATTGTAAGTGCATTAGGTATTGATAAATCGGAAAATGGTTATAAAATGGTTGTTCAAGTTATGAACACCAAAAAAGAAAGTCAAGACATTAATTCATCAGGTCAACAACCTAAATTTACCACTTATAAAACTGAAGGTAATACTATTCAAAAAATGTTACGTGGTACAGTATTAGAATCTCCAAGAAGACTTTATATGAGTCATATGCAATTATTAATTATAAGTGAAGATTTAGCTAAAGAAAGTATCAATGATATTTTAGATTGGTTTGCCCGTGATTCTGAATCTAGAAAACAATTCTATGTTTTAATAAGTAGGAATGATCAAACCGAAGAAATTTTAAACACTTTAACAGCTATTGAAACTTTAAACTCAAAAAAAATAGTAGATAACGTTAATACTGATAATCGTTTTTTAGGAGTTGCTGAAGATACCACATTTGAAAACATTTTATCTATCTATTTAAATGATAAACAAGAAATGCTTTTACCATCAATTAAAACAATAGGACCAACTAATGAAGGTGAAGAAAATTTTAATATCGAACAATCTAGTCCAGATACCAAAATCCTCCTTGCACCTATGGCCGTATTTAAAAATGATAAACTAGTAGGATATTTAACTGAAGAAGAATCAATTGCAATGAGTTTTATCAAAAATAAAATTGATACTACTATTATTGAATATAAATGCAATAATGAAGATTATATTGCATCTGAAATTATTAATTCTAAAACTAAATTAGAAGTAAGTTCTAAAGGAAAAAATCCTGAATTAACAATTAAAATAAATGGTTCTGCTAATATAAATGAAATAAACTGTCATTACAATTTAGAAGATCATCAAGTAATAAATAAAGTAGAAAATATGTTAAATAAAAAAGTTGAAAAAATGATAAAGAAATCAATCAAAGATATAAATAAAAAATATAATAGTGATATTTATGGTTTTGAAGATGTGTTTTATAAAGATGATCCTAAATATTATCAAAAAATTAAAAATCATTGGTCAAATGGTTCATATAGCGATTTAAATATAAAAGTAATTTCAAATATAAAACTATTAGAGAAAGGAACTATTTTAAAGGTGATAGACCATGAATCTTAAAAAGATAAACTGTTTACAATTTTGTAGTATTTTACTAATTAATATACTTGCATCATTTTTAGGTGTTGGGGTATTTTCAATCATAAAAGCAGCATCAGTTGATGCTTGTTTCAGTGTTATTTTTAGTAGTATTTTTGGAATATTTGCTTTAATTATGTTTTTATGTATTTTTAATTATGAACCAGACCTACCTTTAACTGGTAAATTAAATAAATTATTTGGGAAAAAAATAGGAACTATCCTTATAATTTTTATAATTATTATGACATTTATTTCTGGTATAAATGCAATGTTTAATTTAACTAATTTTATTACATCTCAATTTTTACCTGAAACATCCCTACTATTAATAGGAATTATATTTTCATTTCTAATTATCATGATAAATATTAAAGGAATTGAAATTATCTCCCGAGTTGCCATTATCATTATTACCATTAATATTATTTTATATTTAATTGCCTTTTTCGGTTTAATTCCAGATTTTGATTTTTCTAATTTAAAACCAATTTTAGAACATGGAATTAATCCTCCATTATATGGTTCACTTTTTATTGTATGTAACAATATAATTCCTGTTTTTATCTTATTAATGATTCCTAAAAACACTCTAGTTGATAAGGAAAACTTTAATAAATTTGTAATTCCTTTCTATTTTGCAGGTTTTGTACTTATGTTTTTTGCTATTTTTCAAACACTTGGTAATTTAGGAATTCATTTAGTAAGTATTTATCAATATCCAGAATATATTGTTTTAAAAAATGTTGATATTTTAGGATTTGCTGATCGAATTGAAAATATAGTTACATCACAATGGATTTTTGGATTATTTATATATATAACTATGGTAGTATATTTAATTAACAATTCAATTAAATTTAATAACAAAAGTTATCTTCTACCTACTAGTATTACTATATTAATTTTAGCTTTTTCTAAATGGCTTTTCCCAAATAATACTATTTTTAATGAATATATTTATAAATATTCCTTATTTCCAAAATTACTTGTATTAGTTATTTTAACTTTTACAGCAATTGCTATTATCTTAAAAGAAAAGAAGATTAAATTAAAATAAAAAAAGGAAATATTAGAATAAAGTTCAAAAGGTATTAAATATTAACCTTCTAACTCATTATCTATTTTCCTTAATAATGTTTTTACTTCCTATATAAGTTGCTAGAAAATAACATCCATAGATTATTCCCATAACAATTACAGTTGCTATAACAGATGGCAATAACCGTTCTTTAGATGCTAGAGTATTAAATATAGACATAGCAAACTGAATTCCAAATATTGAATGGATTATAGCTAAAATAAGTGGTAAACCAAAAAATATTGCTATTTGTCTAAATAAAGTTTGATTTATCATTGCTTCATCACAACCTATTTTCCTTAAAATAATATACCTTTGTCTATTATCTGAACTTTCTGTTAATTGTTTTAAAGCTAAAATAGCACAGCTTACTATAAGAAATATAATACCTAAATAAATAGATATAAATACTACTATAGTAGATAACTCAACACTTGCTTCAATCAAACTTATTTTAGTTTCTGAATTTAATGTATTATTTTCATTATTTAGTTTTTGCATCAAAACAGAATCTTCCCCTTTAAAGTTTTCTTCTATTTCTTTTTTTTCATCATCTGTTTTAGCATTATAATTAGCAGCTAAAAACCACAATTTATAATCATTTTCTTTAAAATAAGTATTATCTGGAACAACTATTATTCCAACATTTGTCTTACTTGCTGATATTTGAATAAATCCTTCCTTACATTTATTATATTTAGGTTTATAACTTTTTCCATTTATATTTATAATTGTGTTTTTATTTAATCCTAAATTTCTAATATCAGATATACTATTATAATTGTTAATTATTATATATTCATCATCATTTAATGAATATTGCTCATTTCCATATAATTTAGCTATTTTATTATAATCAGATATTTTTATAATTTGTTCAACAGTATCTAGTTTCATACTTGGAAATTGTTTTTTAACTTTTTTAGCAGAATCACCTAAAGTTTTTTCCCAAGTAATTTCATCTACCATATATATAGGAAATTCAATAACATCTTTTAATTTGTCCATATTAAAATCATTATTAATAAGTGTATATGATATATTATGTTTTAAATCTTCTTTCAAATCTTCTGAATAAGTTGTTTCTTGATCATTATCTAAAGTAAGATTAGCTGTTTTATATAAATTTAAATCTACTGGTGTCATTTTATCAATATCTGATTGCATAGAATTTTTTAGGGCAATTGAAGAAGATAAAGCAGTTATAGTCATAAATAACATTAAACATATAACACTCATACTAAATACATTAGTATTTATTTTATTATGTAATTGTCTTAATACAAACATATTTGTTCCTTTTAAATATGCTCTTTTTTTAGCTTGAATTAATTTTAATACTAAACCTGAAAAGGACCAAAATATTAAGAAAGTAGCAATTATTCCAATTAAAATAGATTCTTCAACTACTCTTGTTGTATCATTAAAAATAGTTAATTTAAAAATTCCTTTGGTAACTTCAAAATAAGCCCATCCTAAACCTATTGCAGCAATTATAAAAACTATAATACATATTAGAGGATTTTTCATTTTTACCTGTTCATTTTTCTTAATTGCTGTTAATAAATTTATTAATTTATATCTTGATATTGTAAAAGTATTAAAAAATAATACTGCCAAATACATCACGGCAAAATATACACAAGTTTTAATACAAGCACTTTTTGAAAATACAAATTCAAATTTACTCATGTCAGCTTGAAATAGATTTGCAACTAATATAGACATAAATTGTGATGCAAATATTCCTAGTATAAGACCTATAACAAGTGAGATTATTCCAACAAATATTGTTTCTAGCAATAATATTTTAGATATTTGTCTTTTTCCCATTCCTAAAGTCATATATATACCAAATTCTTTTTTTCTTCGGTTTATTAAAAAGTTATTAGCATATACAATTAAAAACCCTAGTATTACAGCAATAAATACTGATACCATTCCAAGCATATTTATCATAAGTCTTATCATTTGTCTAGTAGAGTTTGATACTTCTAACATCGCTTCCTGACTATCTAGAGAATTAAACATATAAAATACAGCTATTCCTAAAACTAGTGTAATAAAATATATTGCATAATCTTTAAAACTTTTTTTCATGTTTTTTATAGATAATTTAAATAACATCGTTTAATTCACCTCCAAGAAGTGTTTGAACTTCAATTATCTTCTCGAAGAATTGCTTTCTTGTATCACTACCTTTTATTAATTCATTAAATATTTTCCCATCTTTAATAAATATTACCCTTGTTGCATAACTAGCTGTAAAAGCATCATGAGTAACCATTAAAATAGTAGCTTTATCATTATCATTTAAATAATTAAATTTTTCAAGTAACATTTTTGAAGAACGTGAATCCAAAGCTCCTGTAGGTTCATCAGCAAGGATTAATTTAGGATTAGTAATAATTGCACGAGCACTTGCTACTCTTTGCTTTTCTCCTCCACTCATTTGATATGGATATTTATTTAAAACGTTTTCAATATCTAATTCACGAGATACTTTTTTAACTCTTTCATCTATTGATTTTACTAAAACATTTTGAATAGATAGAGCCAAAGCAATATTTTCATAAGCAGTTAAAGTATCTAATAAATTAAAATCTTGAAATATAAATCCTAATTTTTCTCTTCTAAATTTATTTAATTTGTTTCCCTTTAATTTAGTAATATCCTCATTATCTACAAAAATATGTCCAGCAGTTACTTTATCAATTGTTGAAATTAAATTAAGAAGTGTTGTTTTTCCACTACCACTCGCGCCCATAATTGCAACAAATTCTCCTTTTTTTGTTTCAAAAGAAATATTATCAATAGCTTTTGTTAAACTTGATCTGCTACCATAATATTTTTCAATTCCTGATATTTTTAAAATATTTTCCATAAATCTTCTCCCTCCATGTACCATTTTATTATATTTTTTTATCTTTTGTCGTTTGTTTAATATTACTAAATATTACAATTTTGTAATGTTTAGTCATCAAACTTATAAAATTCATGTTTTCCAATCGAAATTTTTACTGTTGTTCCCGTACATTCTTGAGAGAATATTTCAATTTTATGTCCTAATTTAGTACATAGCTTTTTAGCAATATATAAGCCCATTCCTGTAGATTTACTTCGTATTCTTCCGTTTTTACCAGTAAATGATTTATTAAAAACTTTATCTATATCACTTTTTGCTATTCCTATTCCATTATCATTTATAAATAAAGAAATATAATTAGGATTATCAACTGCATAAATATTAATAACAGATTTTTTATCAGACATATCTTTATATTTTATACTATTATTAATTATTTGATTTAAAATAAATTCTAACCATTTAGGATCGGTATATACATTTATTTTTATTAAATTAACATTTAAATCTATATCATTTTCTAATAAATCATCTTTATTTTTTAAAGCAACATTACTTATTATTTTTTCTAATTTAGTTTTCTTAAATATAAAGTCTTGTTCAGTATAATTACTTCTTACATAATATAAAACCTGGTCTATATAGTTATCTAGCTTCCTTATTTGACCTATATATTTCTTATCTAATTTTTCTTTATTGTTATGACACATTAAAGTTAAACTTGAGATAGGAATTTTTACTTCATGTATCCACATTTCTATATAATCTTTAAAGTCATTTATATTATTTGAATAGTCATTAACATATTCTAACATAGATTTATTGGCATCATATAAAGTTTTATATAAAATTTGTCCTTCATAAAAATTAGGTATTTTAGTTGTTTCAAGAATTAAGAATTTTTTATCTAATTCATTTAAGTTATTTATAAATTCATCATAGAATTTCTTTTTTCTAAAATAGTCAGTAAATATTATTATAAAGCACATCAAAATAAATATAATAGAAAATAAAGTTATTAAATAAATAGAGATTCTAAAAGAAATAAAAATAAATAAAAATAACAAATAATTTATTAATAGAGTAATAATTATAATTAATTTATCTTTTAAATATTCATTTAATTTCATAATAGTATATACCCTTGACCTTTCCTTGTTTCAATAACATCACCATATCCAAAACTTTGTAATTTATTTCTTAATCTGCTGATATTAACTGTTAAAGCATTATCATTTATATATTCTTCATTATTCCAAAGAATTGTCATTAATTCATCACGAGTAACTATTTTATTTTTATTATTAAGTAAATAATTCAATATTAACATTTCATTCTTGGTAAGTTCTAATGTTTTATCATTTTTTATTAATAAACTTTTACTTATATCAACTTCTAAATCACGATATTTAATCAGATCTATTTTAGTTTCTAATCTTCTAAAAACATTTTGAATTCTCAAAAGCAAAATTGTAGGATTATAAGGTTTTGTTATATAGTCATCAGCTCCATAAGAAATACTAAGAGCCTCATCTATTTCAGATACTCTACTGGTTAACATTATTACAGGTATATTGGATTTTTTTCTAATTTCTTTTAATAATTCTTCACCATTTAATTCTGGTATATTTATATCAAGTAAAATTAAGTCAGCTTTACTGTTTAATATTTTTTCTTTTGAGTTATGAAAATCTTTTAGTATTTCAGCATTATAACCAGCATTGATAAGGAGATTAAATAATTCTTCTGATATCACTTTTTCATCCTCAATTATCATTATTTTTTTCATTATATCGTCCACTTTCTATAAAATATAATTATATTAAAAAAGTAATTAATACTTATATGAATATTATATCATTAATTTTATTTATCTAATCTTACATTTTTGTAATATATAAGTTATTTAAATATATTTTTTATAATAAAAAAACTGATAAAAATATCAGTTCATATATAAATAGACATAACGTCTTAACTTTCCATGGCACGGTAATCGAACGAGTTTCCAAATTACAATTTACCACTTATTAAATTTCCTTTGCTGTTTAAATTATACTATATATTTATAATTTTGACAACCTAGTTAGCAAAACTTTCACTAACTTTTTTTAATAAATTAGTTGGCTCTGTTAAGTATAAATATATAGTCTTTTCTTTTTCAATAACACTTTTTGGTTTTACTTTGATTATCTTAAATAATAATACATCTAAATAATAATCATAATCTTCTGATAATGTATATACCATTATCTTATGCTTTTTCTTTAATAATTCAATATATTCCAAAGCATCTTTTTCATGCTTCATTGTTGATATTGAAGCCTTATATACACCAGTACCAATTATTTTATCAACCATATTTCCATTAGTATAATCTAATAGTTCATTAACTTTATTTGGTTTTAATTTTAAATCTGTTATCTCAACCGATGTTATTTTATTTCTTGATGTCTTATATTCCTTAATTGTTATTTTATCTACATACTTTCCTATAAACTCACATTTTGTTTCATAAGATGTCATATTCCATAGTTCGTTTAAATCATTTTTAGTTAATGCTTTCCTTTTTTCTTCAATGATACTTTCATCTATTGCAAATCTTAACCTATGATCTAATCTACAATTATTAAAATCATTTGCTGTCTTTTTATCAGTTATATAATAGTTCTCACTAATCAAATTAGATAATTCAAATAGGTTATTTAACTCACTCATAAGAGCCTTTTCTATAAGTTCTTCTCTAATATATGTTCCACAGTCTTTGCACTTATAATAAAGGTAATCTTTTTTCATTTTATTTTTACAACCATTACAAGCCATTATTCTTCCACATTTAGGACATACTAATCTTTGTATAAATAAATATCTTTTCGACCTATAATAATTTCTACCATTTCTAAATATCATATCTTGGCAATCATTAAATAAATCTTCTGATACTATTTTAGGAACAACATTTTCTATTTCTATCGTTTCTTTATTATCTAAACTTTTTCTATATTCGTAAGTACCTATATAAGATTTATTATTTAATATGCAAGATATGGAACTATCAGTCCAACTCCTATATGTTATTTTTTCTTCATTTGTTTCTTTATCTTTTTTTATTGATGATATTACATTAGGATACTTTTCTTTTAATATATTTGATATTTGAAAATATGTTTTTCCACTCGCACAAAGTTCAAATATTTCTTTAACTATTTTTGCTTCATCTTCGTTTATAATCCATTCTTTAAGTTTTTTTCCATCTTCATCTAATTTTGTTTTATAACCAAGAGGAGGCTTACCACCAAAATGACCTTTATTAACTGCACTTTCAACTCCGACCAATGTTCTTTCTTTTATTAGTTCTCTTTCAAATTGAGCAAATATACCTAATATACGAGCAAACATCATACCCGCTGCACCATTTGTATCTATCTTTTCACATAAGAACTCAATACCACAATTATATTTCTTTATCTCATTAAAGAAAGTTTCAAAATCAACTATACTACGACTTATTCTATCCATTTTAAAAGCCATTATTAAATTAAATCTCTTTTTCTTCATATCTTTAATCATTTGTTGATATGCTGGTCTATTTTCAGTAGACTTACCACTAATACCAGCATCAGTATATACTTTAAATACTTTATAATTATTTGCTTCACACATTGCTCTTAATCTTTTTTCTTGTTCTTCTAATGAATGACCTTCTCTGGCTTGGTCTGTTGTACTAACCCTTGTATATATAGCAACTAATTTTTCTTCATTATTCATCATTTTCACCACCTATCATATTAGGTAATAACGAAATAAATCTTAAAAGTATTTTTCCTACAGCATTTTTTGAATTGATATCTTCATTTAAACATATCAAATTACAATTATTATTTTCTAATAATTTAATAACCTTTTCAAGTTTAATAATTGTTCTTCCTAATCTACTCATATCTCGTACTATTATGGTATCAAACATATTTTTCTTTAGGTCATTTAATAATTTATTATAATTTGGTCTATTATCATCTAAACCACTATAACCATTATCTATATATATTTTGTATATTTCATAATTGTTTTCATTACAGTAATTTTTTAATATTTCTTTTTGCTTTTTTATTTCAATTCGATTTTTACTTGCAACTCTACAATAAATTGCTACTTTTTTATTTTCCATTATTTCAATTCTCCTTTCAATTTTTCTTCTTCATCTTTTTCTTTATCAGCCGATGTTTCAAATAGTTTTACTTTCTTTGGAATTTTAACGTTTGTATCTTTTGTTTTTGTATGCCTTTTAAATATTCGAAATCCCATTACTTTTTCCATTGTGACATAGACATTAGTAATCGTTTTTACATAGTTACCATTTTCATCATAAATAGGTTCTTCTTCGTATCTTACATTATCTTTGCCATATCTTTCTTCCCAGTTTATAGGAATTAAAGGTTTAGGCATTTTTTCTTCAATTTCATATATTTGTGGTACAAATACCATTTTTGAATTTCTTCTTTTCATACACTAAAACTCCTTTCTTCATATTGAGTTTAGCAACTTTTTATGATATATTAGATATCAATATTGAAAATGTTTTTGTATTTACATTTTCCATATATTTCAAAAGGAATGATAGTTAATGAATTATGGTAAGGAATTTATATTATTTGAAAATATGAGTACCAAAGAAATAAGTATTAAAAATAATAATAAGCATTATAAATTAGGTTTTGAAACTGCCTTTGATGTTTTAACCAAAGAACAACAATTATTGTTAGATAAATTATTTAATTATGCTAATAGTTTTAATTCAGGTTATGTTGATAGCATTGTTTGGTATTCTTTTTTAGCCACATCAAATATTGAATTGCCACTTATAAAAGAACAATATAAATACAATAATATTGATAACATAAAAGATATAGATATATCAGTACAAAGAAGTGGAAGAAATATAAATAGCCATTTAACTAAAAATGATTTTACTGATAATAATTTATATCAAATGAAAAAGACACCATTATTTCAAATTTCTAATAATGAAAATATGAATAATGATGATTTTTGTATGATATTGCAAAAGACTATTTACTATAAAACTGATACTGAATTTTTATTAGGTTTATTACATTCTATTTTTTCCACAGCAAAGCGATATTATTTAAAGAAATGTAATAGATGTGAAAAATACTATATAACTAATAAAACTGATAATTGTTATTGTAATAGGGAATATGAGTATAATAATAAAACTATATCTTGCAGTGATATTGCTAAAATTCTAAAAAAATCTTATGCCTATGTTGAATTAAATAAAAAACATAAATCTTTCTTACAAACATTAAATAAAAATAAAAATGTTAAAACTGAATATATTGAAACATATAAAATTGAGCATAAGAAAAGAGTAAAAGAGTATGTTAGAACTATGAATATCAATGCACTAAAAGATTTTATAAATACATATGAAGAATTACACCAATATAACTAATATTTATTAACCATATTATAAAATGTACTTGGTTTAAGACCTAATTGTTCTATTGCTTCTTTTGTCTTAATTTCTTTATTCTTCCATTTACTAACCACAATATCAAAGTTTTGTGGTTTTTCTATTGTTGGTCTACCAAATTTAATTCCTTTATTCTTTGCTGTTGATATACCTTCTTTTTGTCTTTGCTTAATAAAAGTTCTTTCTTGCTCTGCGACATAAGATAATATTTGTAAAATTAAATCACTAATAAATGTACCTAATAAATCTTTATTTTTAGTAGTATCTAATAATGGCATATCTATAACTACAATATCAGCATTAATATTCTTTGTAATATCTTTCCACTCATCAATAATCATATTATAATTTCTTCCAAGTCTATCAATACTTTTAATAACTAAAATATCATTTTCCCTTAATATATGTTTTAAGATACTATATTGCTCTCTATCAAAATCTTTTCCACTTTGTTTATCTATGTAAATATCTCTTTCATCAATGCCATAATCTTTGAATGCTACTATTTGTCTTTCTTCATTTTGTTCTTTACTACTGACCCTTGCATAACCAAATATTTTATTTTTCATAACATAAAACCTACCTTGCTAAATAATTGCTTGTTTCTCTATATATCTTATCAATGATGTCACAATCAAAAGTTTTATAGAAATCTACCATTATATTTTTCTTTCTTAATTCATCAATAAAATTAGAACAAGCAATAGTATATGGGAAATCATCTTCATTTTCTTCAATCCCGGTTAATAGAGTATCAATATAATCATCACATACAGAAGATACTATTTTTCTTAACGCAAATCTTTCCATTTTATGCCACCTCCTTACCATATGAAGAATAATTATATGATACTTTCTTCATTCTTAAAAGGCTTTTTCTTTAAAAAGGTTATGAATAACTTTTTACATATCCAAAAAAAGAAATAGGGACTTTATTACATAAAAAAGAGACTTAATTTCATATAAAATTAAATCTCCAATAAAGTGTACTTTTTTAATTATTATAATTTTTCATAATCAACCTTTTCTTTATAATCTCTATTATTCCCAGAATTATTATATAAAAATAATACTTTTTCTTGTTCTGAATTTAAGTCATAATTAACTTTTTTTAATATACTGTCTACTTTTTCTCTAGTAGTATATAATTTTAAATTTTCATTTGAAAAATCATATCTTTCGTCCATTCCGTAATAAGTTGTTATAAACATCCCTAAGAATTTAAATATTGTTTTATTATTAACATATGACATAACATATTTTTTTAATTTTTCTTTATCTTCTATATTTTTATATAATAACCAAAAATACCTTCTACTATTTTCAGCATTAAAAATATTTACTTTATTATTTATATCTAATTCTAATTTCTCTTCTAGTTTTCCTTTACCATAATTATATATAAATTCTTTATGACTATTTTGTTCATATTTATCTGGTTTTAACCATCTCAATACTTCTTCTAATAAGAAATAATCTTTTTCATATATTAAGTCTATATATTCTTTTTGCTTACCTTGTTCTTGTTCATCATCTATAATAGATGATAATAATATTTTAGCTCTATCACAAGAATTAAGTCCTAAAAATCTGATGCCATCTTCATACTTATCAATATTATCTAAAACATAATCAAATATGGAAGAACTATCACTTATTTCTTTTATGCGAATATTTAATAATTCAAATAATAAATCATGGTTATTAGGATTAACTTTTCTAATTATATAATTAAATTCTTTTTCTATTTTTTTACCATTATTTACATTAGTTATAAAATCATTAACCAAAATATTTAACTCTGTAAAAAATGAGTGCCTAATAGTAAAATAGTTCTTAAAAAATCTACCATTATAACATCTTCTATTTTTTATTGAGTTAATTCTATCATCATTAACTACATAATAATATTTTTCCTTAATCGGCTGATTATCATCATATTTTTTTACATTTGGAAAAACATAGCATAATAATTCTTTTATTTTTTCATCTTTAAATAAATCGTCAAAAAAATGTTTTGCTTCTTCATTATATTTTTCTGGCCATATATATTCATATTCCATACCATAATTACTATCTTCTGATATAAAATACTTTGAATTGTTATATATATTATTATATAATGTGATATCTTTAAATTTGATAAATTCTAATACTAAATAATCAGAAATATCTAATTTTAAAATATAAAGAAACTTAATAGATGTTGAAATGGAATTTATAAACCTTATTACTTCTCGTAAATCTTCAAAATTATTAAATATTAAATTTGATATTTTTGAAAAATGATTTTTGTCAGTAATGTCTATATTATAAATATTTAGTAGATTAGATAAACATTTTGTTCCAATATCAATAATCTTTTCTTTTTCTATAATTGGAACATACACCTTATCTTGCACTATCTTATTCAAATAATCGCTATCTATTTTTAGTTCTTGTTCAAATATTTTTTTAATTCTTGTTTCATCATAACTTAATATATAAACGATGTTATCAAAATCAAAAATATTTTTAACCATTTTAAATGTAAATAATATTTCTTCTTTGCCTAATCTATCAATATCATCAATAACAATAATTATTTTTTTATCGTTATATTTAATAATATCATTTATTTGTTTTTTTATTGTTTCTAATTCTTGCTCATCATCTTCAGCAAAAATAGTAGGTAATGAAATATTAGTTGTCCTTTCTATCATATTGAAAATTACCTTTTCATATTTTTTTATCATACTTTTATAATTAACATAACCATAATTTTTGCCAATAAGTTTAAATATATAATTATAAAAACCTCTAAATAAACTAATCTTATTGTCATATTTCCAAGGACTAAAGGTATCAATTAAACAAATATTACTACTATTAATTTTAAGTTTTAATAAATTTATTATGCTGGTTTTACCACAACCCCATTTACCAATAAGAGATGTTACAAAAGTCTTTTTAGGATTACAGTGAAGTAAACTATCTCTAATACTATCAGTAAATAAAGATAAATCTAATAAATCTTCATTTTCACTTTTTATTGCTTCTTCTTCAAGTAGAATGAAACTTTGATTTGTATTTTTAATTTTATTGTTATAAAGGTCATAAATATTATATATATTGCTGTGTTTATCATTACTTTTTTTACTAATTTTTTCTATATGAATTACTCGTATAATAACGATTAAAATATTAACTACTAATATCAAAAACAAAATATTTTTCCAATAAGAATAATATACAATATAGCCATATATAGATAATACTTCCGAAAATAGCAAGACAGTTATTATTTTATCAAAATAAGTCATTGTAGATAAAAATAATAAATTCCATAATTTTCTCTTAAATATTTCACATATAAAGTAAATTAGTATTAAAACTAATACTATCTCGGTATATATCATATTTTGTTCAGCAAATAATAAATTAGTTATATCTAAATAATCTAAAATAAAAATTATTGAACTGACTATGAAAGAAGTGAAAACTATTGAATAAAGGTTAAAAAAACTATGTAATTTCTTAAAATAATTCATAAAATCACCCAAGTAATATTATATCATTAAAAAATGCCTTTTGTTTAGGCATTTACATATATTTCTTTTATTTCTTTATTAGGTAATACCAATGTAAAATCAATATTATATTGATTAACTAATATTTCTAATTTATCAGCAACTATTTTTCCAATATCATTATGTTTATAACCATGTACCCCAGTTCCTATACTTACGCTAATAATATTTTTATAATATTTTTGTTTTGCCCAAATAAAGATATTATTATAACTTTCTAATAGGTCATTAATAGGGTCTTTGCTTTGATAATATTTAGGGCAATAAATATGTAATATATCTATACCAATATTAAACCCAGGAGTAAATCTAATCTCATTAACTTTCATATTTTCTTTAAAGTGTTCTTTGCAATATTGTTCTAATAAATCTTTATCAGCCATTTTATATATTGCTCCACAAACACCACTACCATATATCATATATTGATTAGCACTATTAACTATCAAATCTTTACCTTTTAAATAATCAAATATATTTCCACTTACAATATTTAACTTTCCCATAACAAACACCTTAACTTTATTATATCAATAATTTCTGTTTATTTCGCCCATAATTCGCTTTTAATAATAAAACAACATTATTTTATTATCACAACAATTATTAACCATTATTACTCGTTTAATTAACTAATTATTCTTTATTTCATTAATTACATATATAAATGTACCAGTATTCTCATTATCTAACTTACTATAACATTTCCAATTTATGTTATAACTATTATTAAGAATAATAGGTTCTTCGCAATTCTTCATTGTTCCTTTACTTGCATTTTTGCTCCAAAACATTTTACCTTTTTTAACAATTCTATCTTCTAATGAAAATTCGCTATATACACAATTATCTTTTAATGGTTTCTTCATATAACTTAAATCATTAGTTATAAACATTGTATAACCATTTCCAAAATTATTAATATTATTTCTTACTTTTTCTATTCTCATTATATCTTTTAAATACAAATAACTATTAACATCTTTAGCACCATGATTTTTTAAATTGAATATTTCATCATCAACAACTTTGGTACAACCTTTTGTCTTATATTTTAATTCAATAGGATACCATTTATTATTCATTATAACTAATATATCAATATGCATATTCAAATCAAAAGTAGGGCAATATTCTAATCTTATTTTCGCATTAGGATAATTTTCTTTAATAGTCCAAGCAAGTTCTAATTGAAAATCGGCTTCTGACACAAATATTTTTCTTCTTTCTTTTAATTTATCAACTATTAACCCCATATCTAAAACATTACTACCCATATTTTATGCTCCTTATAGTTATTTCATATAACTACATTATAACACAAAATATATGTTTTTACACATATTAATATTAGTTAATATTGCTATCACTCAAACTTAATAATTTTAAAATTATATATAGGTGGTACTTATGAAATATAATAATCAAAATAACTTACAAACTATAAGAAAGAAATTAGGATTAAAACAAATTAAAGTTGCTATGGATTTAGGAACTACCCAAGAAACTATATCATCTTATGAAACGGGTAGGGTATTTCCAAGTTCTGATATGCTTATTAAATTAGCAGATTATTACAATACATCAATAGATTATATCCTATGTAGAACTAAATATGATATGCCTATAAATGACATTAAGCCCAATAATATAACCGATGATGATTTTAGACTTTTAACTAAAATCAATAAACTATCTTCTATCAATAAAGCCAAAGCAGAAGCCTATATAGATGGTCTTAATGACTAATCATATATAGGCTTTTTTCTTTATTTACCGATTTAATCACTATATTTCAACCTTTACTTATTCAAACTATATAATAATACTCTAAATATATTATCTCTTTTATTTACCGATTAAACTATTCTTTTAAGATGATTATTATATATTCTATTATAAATATTATTGTCTTTTTATTATTGATGTTTATTATATGATAGTCTATATTTAATATTCATATTACCAAAACCCTTTATCTTCTTCGCAAAATCTTCTTTTTAAGCTTTCATTTTCCTGTACTTTATTATTTTTTATTCTTTCATAATTACTGGCTATCTTATTTAATTGAACTTGCTTCATAAACTTATCAACAACTTTTTTATCTTGGTCTTTTGATAAATCCCAATAAAAGTTTTTAATCTTATAATAGTTATCTTCAAGTTCTAATCTCTTTTTAGTTCCAATAGTTCTACAATATTTTAATGCTGTTCTTGCTTTCATATATGCCTTATATAAATCTTTTAGACTATAACCTTTTGGAATTCTTTCTTCGCCCGTATAATTATAATTACAAAATAATATTTCATCTGCTTGGTCTATAAAATATTCGGCTTTATTTATATTTGTATTTTTCTTATATATTTTACTTTTATCTTTTATTTTTCCATAGTCAAAAGGTTCTTTCTCAATTTTTAGATTGCTCCAATTCTTATCAATATATTTTTTTAGTTCTTCTCTAAAAGAATATATAGGTTTTGATACTAATAAAATATGTAAATGCCATTTAACTTTTATATCTTCATTAACACTATAATATTTATCTATAACCTTACTAGGTCTACCAACTTTGCCATTATGTTCATAATATACCATTGTGCTATTACCCTTATTACTACTAACACAAATCATTGCTTCAGCCGACCAGCCTTTATTTGCTTTCTTCTTACAAGTATATCTAATAAACTCTTTTAATCTTTTAGCATATCTTATTGCTTCTTCTTTATCTTTAAATCTCATATTCAAATCAAAACTAGAAATACCTAATTTACTCTTTGACATTATGCTACACCATCTTTCATGGCAGTTAATATCAAATCAAGTTCTTTCATCTTTATAGGCATTTCTCTATTATATAAAAACATATTGTTCTCATCAAAATATAATACTATTATTTTCTTACCATTTAATTTAATATGAAATCTATGAGGCTCTATAAAACTAACATTAACTTTATCTAAATTGATAATCTTTCCTTGCTCGAATTCATACTTTGCATTATGAAAATCACAAGTTATCATTATTTTATTTTCAAATTTCTCATTTCTTTTTAACTCTATATAATCTTTTACCATAATTTCCTCCAATTTTATGGCAAATTAAAACACGGATAAATTATTCGTTTTCCGTGCTTTTATATAGGTTAAATCCAATTTTTTGGATTATTTCCAATAATGGCAGGGGTGGCAGGAGTTGAACCCACATGAATGGTTTTGGAGACCATCATTCTACCATTGAATTACACCCCTAAACAAGTAACTAATCAAATTATAGCATATTTTATATAATTATTCAATTGTTTTTATTACATTGTAATTAAAATTATGATTATTCTATTAAAATTAGTTAAAGATAAATATTACAACAATAATTAATGAAATTTTTAGCATTATTTTTATGTACATTTAAAACGTTTTAAATATACATTTATTTTAATATAAAAATATGTTATAATTAATTGGTGATATAAATGAATAAAAATAGTCCTGGTAGACCTAAAGGAAAAACTAAAGATAATAGATTGAATGTTATGATACCAACTAATATAAAAAATGAATTTCAAACAATTGCTAAAAAAATGGTTCTAATATATCAGTTAAAACTTGTGAGTTAATTGTTGATTATATAAACAAAAATAAGGAGTGTAGCAAAAATGAACGTAATTGATTTATTTGCAGGTTGTGGGGGATTAAGTTTAGGGTTTGAAATGGCTGGATTTAATATTCCATTAGCTATAGAAAAAGATGAATGGGCAGCAGAAACATATAAACGCAATCACAAAAATACAAAAGTTATTGTAGATGATATTACCCAAATAAAAAATTTTGATAATTTATTACAAAAAAATATAATAATAGATGGAATTATAGGTGGTCCACCTTGTCAAGGTTTTTCTTTAAGTGGTAATAGAGATAAAAATGATCCTAGAAATAGTTTATTTATGGAGTTCGTTCGTTTTGTAAATCATTATAAACCCAAATTTTTTGTTATGGAAAATGTAACTGGAATTTTATCAATGAAAACCAAAGAAAATAAATTGGTTAAAGATTTAATTATAGATGAATATGATAAAACAGGATACAATGTTAAAATTTGCAAGTTAAATGCAGCTGAATATGGTGTCCCTCAATCTAGAATAAGGGTTATGTTTATTGGAATAAGAAAAGACATAAAATTTGATGAAAATAAAATTTTACCTAAACCTTTTTTACTTGGTAAAGACCAAATAACTATAGAACAAGCAATTATGGATTTACCACAAATAAAATCTGGTAAAGGGCAAGAAAAAATGGATTATAAAATTCCACCTCAAAATGAATATCAAAAATGGGCAAGGAAAAACAGTGATCATGTTGAAAATCATATAGCCATGAAACATACTAAAAGATTGATTGATAGATTTGAGCATATAAAATATGGTCAATCTGTTGCCGATGTTGATGAATGTCATAAGCAAAGAAAAAGAGGTGATGCAACTAAAATCAGTGGTAAAACATTCTCGCAAAATAATATGCGTCCATACCCTGATAAGCCATCGCCTACGATACCAGCAAGTTTTCAAAGTAATTTTATTCATCCATATATAAACAGAAATTATACAGCTCGTGAAGGAGCAAGATTGCAATCTTTTCCAGATGATTATATTTTTTGTGGAAAACGAACTACAATGTCTTGGGAAAAAAATCTATCCCAATATCAACAAATTGGAAATGCTGTTCCTCCACTTTTAGCTAATGCAATAGCAAAAAATCTACTTGATTATTTTTCTAATTAAGTAGATTTTTTATTCATCAACATTTATTAATCTTCCTGGGGTTTTTATTGTTCTTTCAACTGCAATATCTATAATATCATTACAAATTTGATTATAGTAATCTCTTAAAACATCATATGCTATTAAGGATTTTGTATCATGTCTTAACACAAACATTTCATTTAAAGTTTTATCATATCTAGCGGCAATGATTTTATCTTTACCTACCTGATTTGTTTCCATTAATACATATGTCTTTACATTTGGTGTTGCGTTTTTTAGTAATTTACTTGAAAATTGTACTTCACCAAACATCGTTGCATCTAAATACGTTTTTACTTCAACTGCTATAACTGGTAAAATTATTTTATATTCTTTATTATTTATTGATATTTTTAACTTTTTTCCAATACAAAAGTCAACATCTTTTTTCATTATATTAATTTTCAAATCATTTCCTATTTTCATTCCAGCATAAATACCTCTATTGTATATTCCTAATTCGCCGTTTTTAATATATTGATTATCTTCAAATAAATATGTACTCAATTCTTCTAAAAAAGTAGATCTAAATTTTGATTGAGATGTTATTTTATTTTCCTTTATAAAAATATTTAATTTTTCATAATAGTCATTTATTATATCAGCTGCAATTTTAAATGTTTCTTCATCATCTTTAGAAAAATCAAGTTCTAATAATTGCTTTTTTGTTTTTAAATACGTATTCAAATAAAATTCATTAACCTTATCACCAATATCAT
The DNA here is from genome assembly GCA_019421005.1 of bacterium. Classification (GTDB taxonomy): domain Bacteria; phylum Bacillota_I; class Bacilli_A; order RF39; family UBA660; genus CALVXC01. The sequence goes on from JAHZGA010000009.1 coordinate 28,899, forward strand.
TGTAATTACCATCAATTTTACTTTTAAAATTGTTTTCATGAACATAAATCATAGAGTAACCTCCTTAAATAAATTTTATCATAAAATAGTTATTTTTACTAGGTATCATAATATAATTATTTAAAACTAATAAATTTTATCAATTCTTTATAACTATATATTTGTTTTAGCACATTTATAAGTTATTCATATAATAAATTAGGTGATGATATGGGAATAATCAATTATTCATCAAAAGAAAGAGATTTATTAGCACGTTTAATGCGAGCTGAAGCAGTAGGTGAAGGAGATTTAGGAATGTTAATGGTTGGTAATGTCGGTGTTAATCGTGTTTTAGCCGATTGTTTAACTTTCAAAGATATAAGAAGTATTACAAATATGATTTATCAAAATCCAGGTGGTTTTTCTGGAAAAGATAGCCCATTATTTTTTAGTAATCCTACTACAGCTGAAAGAAATTTAGCAGATCGTGTGCTTAAAGGAGAATACTATTACCCTGCCACTAATGCTTTATGGTTTTATGCTCCCAAAAGTGGTGATAGTTGTTCGTTAACATGGTGGAAACAAGATTTATCTGGTAAATATAAAAATCATTGTTTTTACGAACCAGATAGTGGTGTTTGTTCTAAAATTCATTAAAGACTTATGTCTTTTTTTATGACAATTTAAAACATTCTATAAGAACGTTTAATCTATAGAATGTTTTAAATTTTTAATATCTGACCGATACTTAAATTGTTTGAAGTTAAATTGTTTTTATTTTTTATTTCCGATACTGTTGTATTATATTTTCTAGCAATTGAGTATAAGTTATCACCTTTTTTTACTACATAGTTTATACCTCCGTTATTATTTTGAGGTATTCTAATTTCTTGACCAATGCTAAGAAGATTAGTAGATAAATTGTTGTAATTCATTAGTTCTGTTGGCGATATATTATATTTTCTACCGATTGAATATAAATTATCTCCAGATTTTACTATATACACTATATAATCTGTTGATGGTGTAATTTCTTCTGTTTCTGATGATTTAGGTATTCTAATTTTTTGACCAATGCTAAGTAAGTTAGTAGATAAATTATTGTAATTCATTAGCTCCGTTGGTGATATATTATATTTTCTACCAATTGAATATAAATTATCTCCAGATTTTACTGTGTACACTATATAATCTGTTGGTGATATAATTTCTTCTTGATTATATTCTGGAATTTTTAATGTTTGACCAACTCTTAATAGGTTACTACTTAAATTATTATAAGCTTTTAATTCATCAACAGTAATACCATATTTTTTAGCTATACTCCAAAGACTATCTCCTGATTTAACTTTATAAGTTCCTGATAAAACTTGTTCTTCACCAATATATTCCAAAACTGCTCTTACTACTGCTGACGCATAATTTTTATAGTTGTTTTTTAATTGTTCAACATCATCACCTGTACTATCAAGAAAACCATATTCAACAATTATTGGTTGAGTACTTCCAGTATCACGATGAATAAAATAATAATCTTTAGCTGGATTAGATGGTAATCTACGCTGGTAAGCTTTTCTTATATTTTGTCCTTCACTTTGTAATTGTTCTAAAACTAAATTAGCTAAAACGCTGTTGTTTCTTAAAGCATATATTACTTCAGCACCATCGCCACCCCCGAAGTCGTGGAATGTAGTTAATTTTTAAATCATTTCAAAATAATCATTATCAATTTTTTTGATATCATAAGAGTAGTTTATTTGAACTCCTACATTATGTTCTATCATAAGCTTTGCTAATTGATTTCCATTTATTAAAACTATTGTATGTGATAAATTTGTGGCATAATCCTTTGCTTCTTTTGTAAAATCAGATGTGGTAATAAAAATTCCTTTATTTGACTTTTTGGCTGATAACGCTCCCACAAAATTTTGTAATTGTGGTCTTCCAACATTGTCCTTCCATCTTTTTGCTTGAATATAAATTTTATCTAGACCTAATTTGTCTTGATTTATTATTCCATCTATACCTTCATCCCCAGATTTTTTAGTAACAGTATTAGAGTTATCATCAGAATTTCCATATCCCATTTTAGTAAGGACATCCATCACTAGCCTTTCAAAATAATAGGGATCTTTATCAAATATTATTTCTAATAAATCATCTGCCAATTGTTCAGTTATCTTTTTATGTATTCTATCTATATTTTCCTCGGGAGTAATTTCTTCTATTTTATCAGTATTTACAACATTAGTATCATTTTCTTGATTGCTAAAAACACGATATTCTTCATATCTAGATAACAATTTTTTATCAATTCTATTAGGCTTGGTTTCTAATAGTTGACTACCTCTTTTAGTAATTTTATATACTCCTCTTCTTTCAGTTTCTAACAATAAAGACTTTTTTAAATATGTTAATGCCCAATAAACTCTATTAGCCACTAAAGTTTGTTTTCCACTTGGAACAGTTAATTTTATATCACTTTCATCTAATTTAAAACAATCTATTGCTGCCTTCATACATTCATTTGTAGTATGCATATTATTATCACTAAATAATTGAAGAACTGGTAATATAAAACTTTGAAATTCTGGCACTGCCATAGTTATCACCTCAATATAATTATAGCATAATTATTGCAATTTTGGTATTAACCGGCCAAATATATGATTAAACTATTAATGTCTACATACATTTTTATATTACACAGTATTATTTGTATTATAATTTTAATAAATATGATAGTATTAAGTCTAAATCATAATTTTATACACTAAACTTATAAACTATATCTACATTTTTGTCTTTATCAACAATTATTTTATCTACTAATATAAATAATAATTCTCTAGTAGGTTTTTTCATACTAATTAATTCTTTGATTTTTCGTTTTATTTCTTCATCATTATGTTTTTTAGGAACTTCATTAATAGAATTTTCTAATTCTTTTATTCTAGAATTATATGTCCTTATTAGATTTTCTGTGTTAGAAGATAATCTTGTATAAGTATCAACTGAGATTATCCCATTATATTTATCTTCATATAAAGCATCTATTTTTAGTTGTAGTTCTTTGATATTACTTTCTAATTGTTGTTTTTCTATAATCAAATCTTCCTTGTTATCCTTCTCACTTTTTACATTAGATACTAAACTATCAATATCAACTTTTTCTATATACTTTTTACAAGTTTTTTTGATTTGATTTAAAACTACTTTTTCAAAACTATTATACTCTGAAAAGTGTGGTTCACATAATCTTTGTCTTGGACTTCTAGAATATTTGTTGCAATTTATAGACCAGTAATTGCGTTTTTCTCTATAACTAACCGTTAGCTTATTACCACACTCTTTGCAATAAAGTAAGCCCTCTAATAGCCTCTGTGGACGGTTTAATTTTACTGTTCTAGTTCTATTAGCACTTGTCTGTATTTGATTAAATATTACTCTATCTACTAATGGTTCATGAGTATTTTCTACAATTATCCAATATTCACTAGAAAGACATATTCTCTTTTGTGACTTATAGTTTAATTTTGTTTGAACATTTTGAATCATATCACCAGTATACATCCTATTTTTTAATATTTTATTAATCGTACTACAAGTCCAGATATATCCATTTATTTGTCTTTTTGATTTTTTTATTTGTTTATATGCACTTGGTGTTGGAATATTCTCATTATTTAATCTTTCAATTATATCTGATATTTTATCTCCTCTTGATACTTCATTAAATATTCTTTTTACTATCCATGCTGTATCTGGGTTTGGCACTAGATGTCCTTTATCAAGTGGATCTCTCATATACCCAAAACTTGGTTTACTACCTATAAACTTACCTTTCACTTTTTTATCTCTTAATATTGATTTTATTTTTTTTGATGTATCTTTACTAGTCATATCATTAAATAAAGCTTTGAAAGGTGCTATATCATTATTTGCAGAATCTAGAAAAGTATCTACATTATCTAGTATAGATATATATCTAACTTTCTTTAATGGAAAATATTGTTCTATATAATAACCACACTTAATATAATCTCTACCTAATCTTGATAAATCTTTAGTTATGACACAATTTATTTTTTCATTTTCTATGTCTTCAAGTAATCTTTTAAATGATGGTCTATCAAAGTTAGTCCCTGAATATCCATCATCAACATACTCATCAGTTAAAACAAATCCATTATCCCTTAAATAATTCATAATCAAACTTCTTTGATTTAGTACACTCTCACTTTCAGACTCTCTTTTATGTGCTTTATCCTCATCCTCTTGCGATAACCTTATGTATATTCCTACATTATAAAATGATGGTGGTTTTACTGTGCTATACATTGTTCTCCTTTCTACTATATAGCATCTTGTTTGCCGATTCCATTATAACTCTCTTACCATCATTTGTGTCATTTATTTTATTATTTTCATCTTTATATTTAAGTATTAAACATACATATTCTTGTAATAAAGTCGATATATCTTTACCATCATTTTTGAATGTTTCAGTTATTATCATACCAACCTACCCCTTTTGGTTTCATACTTAAATATATTCCTAAAACTTAAATTTATATTACTTCTACATCTTATAAATCACTCCTCCTTAATAAGATTTTTATTGTTTTTATATAAATTTGGGTACATAACTTATGACTTCAATTCTCTAATTTTCTAAATATTCCGTGTGTTTATTTTTAGCAGGATAACGATGGCTGACAAACAACTTCCCAGTGGGGAGTTTAACCCTATTTTAAAGGGCTTATGAAAGAATACTTTGTCATACATTAAAATATTTGTCATACTATTGGGTTAACTAAAAACAACAAATTTTGTATCAAAAATAGCTGTTTGGTACACAAATGGTTATACATTTGTCATACTTTTGGGTTAACAAAATTGTAATTTTGTGCCCTCCTTTCACACATAAATCATCTTTTTTAGGTACCTTAATTATTTATTTTTTTATAATTTCTTGGTACATACTTTTTGTTTATATAATTTTTGATAACAATTCCTCCCATAATAAAGTCAAGTATTTTAATACAAAACTTTATAAAATTTTCT